>CAZGKE010000058.1:0-19491 GCA_964526035.1 uncultured Gammaproteobacteria bacterium
ATCGGACTCGGCGATGTCCTTCCAGATGCCATCGCGTGATTGGTTGGCCTGTGCGTAACCGGCCAGCGCCAGCGCAAACACGGTAAACAACAACGGCGCTTGCAGGGGGCGTGAAAGCAGGTTCATCGGGACTCCGGATGCAACAGGGCAGACCGCTGATTATGAGCGATTGGCCGGTGCCGCGCTCGTTTCGGGCCATAGCCTGGCGACCTTGATCGTAGCTGCGATCTCACTGCGCCGACTCCGGCAAGCGACGGAAGCGACCCCGAGGCCACCGGGGCATCCGCTTTGTGGTTCAATACGCCCCCGTCCAGGGGCGAAGCCGCCCCACCGGGAGCACCGCAGCATGAGCTTCGGCTGCAGCCTGGATCCGTTATCCGAAGGGAAGCCCGATGACGCTCAGATTCCCCACCCAGGCGGCACGAGAGCATTCACTGGCCGTTCCCACCCGATACCCGGCGCCGCGCAGTCCGCGGGTTCTGCGATTGCCGCTGGGAGAGAACGCCTCCGCAATGATGCATCGCTCTGACCGTGCCCCGCGCTACAGGCAAGACCTTGGGAACCTCTGAACAAGTCCGCGCGCGACGTGCGCGGACTTGTTCAGAGGTTCCCTTGATGAATCCGGCGGATTTTCGCCGGGACGTACGTGACCGATGCGCATCCGACACTCCGTGCCGACGTGTGTTACCGGGAATTCCTTCACTTTCGTTTCGTATCTGACCAACGACAAAAGGAACCAACATGACCCTTCGCACCGTTCTGCTTTCATCCGCGCTTGCGGCGCTCCCCGCAGCGGTCTCGGCCGACGATACCTTTGTATCCGCAGGCGTCGGCACCCTCGGCATCGGCTTCGAGATCGGACGCCATATCAACGACCACGTGGCGGTGCGCGCTGGCGCCAATTTCGGCAGCTACTCGCAGACCCGCACCGAATCGGACATCCGCTACGACTCCGACCTGTCGCTCAACAGCTTCTCGCTGCTCGGCGACTGGTATCCGCAGGGCCAGGGCTTCAGGGTTTCGGGCGGCGTGATGATCAACAACAACGATTTCGATCTGGATGCGCGGCTGAATGAGGCTGTCACCATCGGCGACACGACCTATCAGCCCGATGAAGTGGGAAGCCTCGAGGGCCGCATCGACTTCGACGGCCTCGCGCCCTATCTCGGCATCGGCTGGAGCAGTTCGGCGAGCTCCGGCCCGGGCTTCAGCTTCTCGGCTGACATCGGCGCGCTCTATCAGGGTTCGCCGCGCGTGCGATTGCAGGGAACCTGCAACATCGCTGCGGTCTGCCAGGATTTCGAGCAGGATTTGCGCGCCGAAGAGCGCAGCCTCAGCGATGACGTAGCGGGCTACAAGTGGTGGCCGGTGGTCACCGTGGGGGTTCGCTACCGGTTCTGATGCTCTCGGGAGCGCACTTGCGGTCCCGGCGACCCTCGGCAATCATCCGGCCCGTGTTTCGGAGACGCCTGATGCCGATTGAAAGTCCTCTGCGCCTGTTGCACGAGTCGCTGCTTCGTGCAGCAGCTGCAGTGCTCCTGTTGCTGGCGCTGACTCCGGCCAGGGCGCAGCTCGCGCCCGGCGAAGGACTGCTGGTAGACCTGTCCGGACTGCGTGCCGCGGAAGTCGAAGCCCTCAAGCGGTCACATGGGGCGGGATGGTGGGTCGAGGCGGGCGCGACCCTGCTTCTGGTGGGTGACATCGACGTACTGCGAGTCTCGATTCCCGGCGAGCGCCGGCTTCAGGAGGTCGGACGGCTGCATCCCGACGGTCTCGCACTGCACGCCCGCGGCTGCAACGATCCCCGCGCCTCCAACGATGCATCGCTGCTGCTGCCGGGCGATACCCACGACCTGGTGCGCCGGCCGATCTCGTTCTCGCCGCTGGGTCTTGGCAAGCAGCCCTTCGATGGGACTCTCGGGGCACCGGAACACGAACCGGTGGCTGCGAACAGCACGATCGCACGCATGCGCCGCCTGGACCGCGAGACTGCGCCCGGCACCAAGGCCGCGACGCTCGATCCGGCCGTCGTCCAGGCGGTGCAGTCGGTCGACCCCGATCGCTGGTTCGAGGATGTCGTCGACCTTGCGGCCTTCGACCGGTCGAGCTTTTCCACGCAGTTGCCGCAGGCCCGCGCCTGGCTGGCGGCGCGATTCGCTGAGCTGGATCTCGAAGTCAGCGAGCCATTCTTCTTCTTTCCCTACGCAGCACCGCTGCCCCTGGCCAACGTGGCCGGCTTCTGGACCGGGACCACCTATCCCGACGAATGGATCGTGGTGGGCGGCCACTATGACTCCCGCCGGGAAATCAACGACCCCGCCAATGCCGGCAACACTCCCGGCGCCGACGACAATGCGTCCGGCTGCGCAGGCGTTCTCGAAGTTGCGCGTGCCGTGCTGCCGTTCCAGCCCGAGCGCAGCATCCTGTTCATCTGCTACGCCGGCGAGGAGCAGGGCCTGTTCGGCAGCTTCCAGCACGTGAACTCCGTCGTCTCCGCAGGCATGCTGGGCAGACTCAAGGCCATGCTCAACATGGACATGATCGGCTGGACCCCGGACACCATTCTGGGTGTCCATATCGGGACCCGGATCGACCTCGGGACGCCGACCGCGAATCGTGGGCTGGCGAATCTGCTGGCCGACGCCGCGCTCGACTACGTGCCGGCATTGAACCCCGACCACGTCACCATCAGCACCGCGAGCTGCTGTTCCGACCATATGCCCTACCTCAACGCCGGCGTGCCGGCCACGCTGAGCATCCACCGCGGCGGCACCAGCTATCCGCACTATCATCGTTTCAGCGATACCCCAGCCAATCTCGGGCCGCGCTCACGCGACATCGGCGCGGCCATCGTTGGCATGAATGTGGCGGCGCTTGCGCAGCTGGCGGGCATCCGCAGCTTTTCGATCGACGCAGGCATCTCCGGACTCTGGTTCGACCCCGAGCGTGATGGCGAAGGCTTCGGCATCGAGATCATTGAGGACGACCAGGCGGTCGTGGTCTGGTACACCTACGATCTCGACGGCAGCCAGATGTGGCTGATCGGGACCGGTGCGATCGACGGTGGGCGGCTGCTGGTCGAGGAACTGGTGCGGCCGGTGGGCGCCCGCTTCGGCGCCGACTTCGATCCGGACGATGTGGAACGCCAGATCTGGGGCTCGCTGCAAATTGAGTTTGACGACTGCGGCAGCGGCCGCTTCACGTTCCACGGGCCGGAGGACCACGGCAGCGGCAGCTACCCCCTGCAGCGGCTGGGACAGATGAGCGGCGTCGGCTGCGGCAGCCATGCGGGAGTCGGCAGCGAGCTGAGCGGGCTTTTTCTTGACCTCTCACGCGACGGCGAGGGCTTCTCCATCCAGTTCCTCGATGCCGGCGACGACGACCCGGTGCCTGTCGGCCTCTGGTTCACCTTCACTCCCGAGGGCGAGCAGGCGTGGCTGATCGGCGGCGGTGTCCTGCAGGACGGCCACCGCTTCGTCGCCGACCTGGTGCAGCAACCCATCGGGGCGCGCTTCGGGTCCGGCTTCGATGCCGACGACGTACAGCGGCTCCATTGGGGTGAGTGGACCATCGATTTCACCGGCTGCAACGCCGCTGCGCTTTCCTATCATTCCAGCCTGCCCGGCTATGAGGCGCTCGATCAGAATCTGGTACGCCTGAGTCGACCGCTGGGCGTGGACTGTCCGCCACCCTGAATCCACGAGCGCCTGATGCGTTGCGGGGTCGGGATCCAGCTCCTGCAGACCACGAAGGCGTATCGGCGCTGCACGCGCGGCTGATAGCCTTGCCGCCTGAACACGTCCGCCAATCCGGGATCCCCATGAAATCCGTTGCCCGTGTGTTTCTCTCCCTGTCGTTGCCGTGGTTCGGCCATATCGCGTCCGCACAGACGCTGCCCGCATTCGTCATGGTCGACGGCTTCGAGCGTGTGCAGGCAATGCGCATCGACACAGTGCTGCTGCGCGATCCGCACATGTTCTATGGGCTGCCGCCGCTGATTCCGTGCACCGATGTGACGGATACCGTGAATGCGGAAATTGCGTCCGCGCTGGACGCGGATGCCGACATGGATGGCTTTCTGGACAACAGCCCCATGCTGTTCTTCCAACCGCTCCACACCGGTGGCCGCAGCGGTCTCGGGCGGATCGGAGATGCCCGCTGCAGCGCGCCGGCCACCGGCACCACCTGCGAAGCAGGCACCCAGCCGCTGGCGCCAATGCCCTATGGCAGCCGGGCAACCGGCACCTGCCTTGCCACCATCCCGGAAACGCTGCGGCCCTACGATCCACCTGTCGCAGAATCCCTCGGACCCTGCTTCGCAAGCGAAGCGGCCGACGTCGATCTTGACTTCGGCCTGCCCCTGCCCCTGGAAGCGGCAAGAATCGGCGGCAGCCGACGCGACAATCCCGCACCCGGTCTCGAAGACGGCCTGCTCTACGGATTCCTGGCCGAGGAAGCTGCCGACATCATTCCGGTCACCCTGCCCCTGATCGGCACCGTTCCGCTGTCCAGTCTTTTGCCCGGCGGTACCGGCAACTGTGCTGCGCACAGCGACATGGATGAGCACGAGGGCGTTCCGGGCTGGTGGTTCTACTTCAACTACAGCGCCGACGAAGTTCCCTATTCGAATTAGCGCAGGCAGTCAGCAGTCACCCGTATCCGCCGGACCCGATCGAAAAGCGCGTGATCGCCCTGCCGCGGCGATCCGTCGCGGCGCAGCCCGCTTGGACGTGTTCGGAGTGTTACCGGGACCCCGCTCGTACGACGCAGTTGCGCCCCTGGCGCTTGGCGATGAACAGCGCCGCATCGGCCTCCTGCAGGAACTCGGCCGCGCTTTCTCCGGACGTCGGAACGCGACTGCTGATGCCGGCACTCAGGGTGATGGTGCTCACGTCATTGCCCAGGGCACGCGGCGGCAGCGCTTCAACCAGCGCACGCATGCGCTCGGCGACGCGCGCGACCGCGTCGATATCGGCATCGATCATCAGACAGGCGAACTCCTCGCCGCCAAAGCGCGCGATCAGATCCTGGGCCCGGGTGGCGCTGGCAAGCGCGTTCGCGACCGCCCGCAGGGCGGTATCGCCGGCCAGATGCCCATGCCTATCGTTGTAGTCCTTGAAGTTGTCGACGTCGACCACGATCAAGCCGATGGGTTGCGCGCGCAGCGTGGCGCGCTCGATTTCCGCATCGATCGCATCGATCAGCCTGCGGCGGTTGGCCACGCCGGTCAGGGGATCCTGATACGAAAGCTCAGTGAGCCGCTCGTTGGCGCTGTGCAGTTCGGCCGTCCTCTCGGCCACCAGGAGACTCAACTGATGCTGCCGCAAGCGCAGGTTGCGGCTGTACAGCTGGACAAGCGCGACCAGCGCCAGCAGGAACAGGCCGACGAAGGCCACCTGCACCAGCGGCCTCTGCCACCAGTAGGGATGCACGTTGAGCGGGACGACCATCGGTTCACCGGCGACACCCGCATAGTCACGGGCCTCGACGACGAAGCGATAGTCCCCGGGGGACAGTCCGGTGTAATTGCGCGTGTACTCGTCGGTCCATTGGCTGAATTCAGGGTCATAGCCCTGCAGCTGACTTCGATACAGCGATTCGTCCTCGCGCATGGCCGAGAACAGGCTGAAGCTCAGCCGCAGCTCCCGGCTGCCGGCAGGCAGCTCGAAGCGCCCGTCGACTGATGCCGGCAGCGACGACCCGTCAACGCGAAGCTCGGTCAGTCGCAGCGGTCCGGAACGGGCCTGGCCGGCCGGTGGCTGCGTGTCTGGATCGAAGACGCTGAGACCCGCCAGCGTTCCGACCCAGTAGCGGTCGTGTGCATCGATGAACTGGCCGTTGGTATTGCACTCGTCGTGCACCATGCCATCGCGTCGCGTGTACACACGGCTGCGGTAACCCCCGGATGCATCGGGTGTAAGTTGCTGCACGCCGTTGTTGGTACAGATATAGATGCGGCCCTTGCTGTCACTGAGTACGCTGTACGTGGTCGGGTCCGGCGCGGGGGGCAGTCCGTCGGCGGCCAGCAGTTGCGGCGCCAGCGGGTCAGTGACGTCGAGTCGCAGCACGCCATGACGAAAACTGCCCGCCCAGAGCAGCGTGCGCTCTTCGTCGGCGGTGATGCTCACCGAGCGAAAGCCGTCGGCCGGCAGTCCCAGAGCGGAGTCGAGCATCTTCCAGCGGTCGCCGTCATGGCGCGCCAGTCCCTGATCGGTGGCGGCCCACAGCCAGGAACGACCCTGCGCATCGATCTGCTCGGCAAGCTTGATCACGGTCCACGGCCAGCGTGCACCCTCGGCCAGGAACTGTTGCCAGCGACCCGCCTGGTGACGATGGATGCCTACGCCGGCATTGCCGAACCAGAGTTCGTCACCGGCGGCGGCGCGCCTGAACAATGCGTCATTGGCGACCTGTTCTGCCGCGTGGGCCCAGGGCACCCGCCAGGGCAGGAAATCAAAGCCCTGATCGGTCTCCTCGATCTGCAGCAGTTGCCCATCGGAAAGGCTGACCAGGCGCAGTGGCCCGCTGTCGAACGCGCCAAAGCGCCAGATGGCTCGCACGCCCCTGGCGGGCAGACGACCTTCGGAATGTCGGAAGTAGCGCCAATGGCCGTCCTGCAGGAGACCCAGCCCCTGCATCGCCGAACCGATCCAGAGGCGCTCCCCTCCCTGATCATCGGGTTCCAGAAGCAGGCCGAAAATGCCGTTTTCGCGCGCTCCAAGAAGGGACACCGTCTGCCATTGGCTTTCAGTCAGGGCAGCCCGCGCAATGCCGCCTTCCGTCGCGATCCACAGCAGATCGATACCATCCGGGCTGCGGTCGAGCTTGAGACTGCGAACCGCATCGGAAGGCAGGCCATGGCGGCGGTCGTAGGTGGAGACTTCATCACCCCGGATGCGCAGCAGGCCGGCCCGCGACGCGATCCACAAGCTGCGTTCGCCGTCGGGCGCATAGGTGGCGACGGCGGTATACAGGGCTTCGGTGGGCAGTTCACCGGTGGCTTCACGCCAGACACGCAGTCCGTCTTCGCGCAGGCGGAAAAGTCCGGTGTTGTAGCTGACCAGCCACAGTTCCTCCTGGCCGCGGTCCACGGTGCGCACAAGATCGGTGGGAAGAAGCGTGGCGAACTCCGGCAAATCCAGTTTCTGCCAATGCAGATCGGGGCCTGACATTTCGCGAAACCACAGTCCGCCCACCGTGCCTACCGTCCACTGCAGGGGACGACCAAGCAGCTGCTCGGTGGCTTCAATTCTCACCGGCTGTCCTGGCGGCAGCCCGGCATTGCCGGAATCGGGCCGCCAACGACCGTCCTGCCAGACGTAGAGTCCACTGGCTGCTGCCGCCCAAAGATCTCGGCCACCGCCATCCGCACGATCGACGGTACTGAAGCGGTGAATGAACCCTTCAATGGCGGGATCGAGCTGCCACCGGCGGCCATCGTAGCGCGCCAACCCGTCGCCCTCGAAGATGGCCCAGAGCGTTCCATCCGGACTGGTCGCCATGTCGCGCACAAGGCTGCGCGGGGTGAAACTCCACGTCGTCCAGCGGTAGCCGTCAAAACGCGCCAGTGACGACGCCGAGCCGCCCCACACATAGCCATCCCCATCAAATCCGACGGTGCTCCAGATCTCATCGGAGAGTCCGTCATTGATGGTGAAGACGCGGAAAGTAGGCGGGCTGAGATCAGCCACATCCAGTCTGGCCGGAGGTTCGGCGCGCAACGCATGCGAACCGAAACCGAACAACAGAAGCAGCAACGGAATGAAGCGCTCGGATATTCCCGTCGTTGCAGGGGCAAGGGCGTGCCGGAGTTGCCGACTGGGTCGCTGATCGAAGTCTTCCAGTTCAGCAGCCGGCAACTGCATGTCCTTCGCGGCAGTCATTGGATGGCGAACACCATATGGCGCGGGTGGGCGCAGTGTCGCCGGAATTGTTTCATCGGTTTCGTCAACACAGGTTCGGAGTGGGAAAGGCCCAGCGGCGCGCGAACGACCGGCGTCTGCCTTTGCCCGGTGTTTGCTGCACGACATCCGGCCAGCCGTCGCGCAAACGCAGTTCGAGAAGCCGGGAGCGAGGCGGTGTCGATGTCTGCCTGCGCATTGCAACTCCTGCGCCGGCGCATTCTGAGCATTGACCGATCTCATTGTAGCGCCCCGCCCGGAGGTCGGTCGACGCTGTAACGGGCCCCGCGACAAGATTTTACGGTTTCTCTTTTCGGCCAGATTCCAGGAGGCGGTCCGCGCCAGTGGCCCGCACTGCTTCCGCAACGATGCGCACCCGGCCATTCCCTGCGATGCCGTGTCAGGCCCCTGATCGCCCCAGACCATGGTCGAACGGGCAACGATCCCGCGACATGCCAGCATGGTGCATGCGCCTCTCCACCACCCTGATCGGCCTGACCTTCGTACTGGTGTGGTGCACCGGCTACATCGGCGGCAAGCTGGCGGTCGGGCACGCCGGTGCACTGACCACCCTGGTGCTCCGCTTCGGCCTCGCCGCGCTGCTGTTCGCAGCGCTCGCGTGGGCGGGTCGCGCCCGCTGGGGCAGCGCCCGCGACATCGGTCACAGTGCGGTGGTCGGCTGCCTGTTCCTGGCGATGCAGTTCGCGGGTATGTACGTCGGCCTTCAGCTCGGCGCGAGTGCAGGCGTGGCGGCGCTGGCGACAGGACTGATGCCGCTGCTGGTCGCCGTGATCATGGTGAGCATCGGCAGCGAACGGCTGACTGTCGCGCAGTGGATCGGAATGCTGATCGGTATCGGCGGCGTGGCGCTGGTGGTAGGTGATCGCTTGGATGCGGCGATGCCGGCAGGTGCCTGGCTGGCGCTGCTGGTCAGCCTGTTGGGTATCAGTCTGGGGACGGTCTACCAGAAGCGCCACGCCTCGAACGTGGATCTGCGCGCGGGGCTGGCGGTGCAGCACCTCGGCGCCTGTCTGCTGCTGTTGCCGCTGGCACTGTGGCTCGAGGGACTGGCGTTCGACACCAACGGCGACTTCCTCTGGCCGTTGGCCTGGCTGGTACTGGTCAACTCGGTCGGCGGCTTCGCCCTGCTGTTCGTGCTGATCCGGCGCGGCGCAGCCACCAAGGTGGCCTCGCTGTTCTTCCTGATGCCACCGGTCACGGCGCTGATGGGCTTCGCCTGGCTGGGAGAGGCGCTCACCTGGCTGAAGGCGACGGGTTTCGCGGCGACCGCGCTGGGGGTCTGGCTTGCGACGCGACCGGGGCGCACCCGGCTTGCGTGACGGGGCCGCCGAGTCGCGCGGATGTCCGCACTGCGGGCAGACCCGGTCAGGGGCTGCGCGGGCGACTGGTCAACGTCCGCCACGCCATTGGCGATTGCCCGACGTGCTATCTGGCACATGGCATCAAGAGGAATTTCGGGTATTTCATTGCCGACACGCCACCGTCCTGCCCGCCGTTCCAAAGGTTTCTGCGGATCCGTCTCACCCAGAGGTAAGCAACCATGTCCATTGCCATAGCCCGTCACTGCATCCCTGCCGCCCTTGTCGCGCTGTGCATCGCTCTTCCGGCGGCTGCGGAACCGATTTCACTGACTTCCGGCACCCGGCACAGCGGGTCGCTTGAATCGCGCAACCACCCGATCCGGCTGGGTGACGACGTCACCGTCGAGGGTGATGTGCATACCCGCAACGGTGCAGTGACGATCGGCGACCGGGTCACGGTCGGCGCAGTCGGAAGCCGCAATGGTGCGATCACGGTCGGCAGCAGCTCGCGCATCGGCGACCTGCAGGCCCGCAACGGGCGGGTATCGATCGGCAGCGGAAGCCAGGCCGGCAGTCTCGGCGTACGCAACGGCCGCGTGACGGTCGCGGCCGCCGCCCGCGTGGGCGCCATCGACAGCCGCAACGGCGCCATCGACCTTGACGACGAGGCCCAGGTGGAAGGCACGGTGGTCAGCCGCAACGGCCGCATCAAGGCCGGGCGCGCGGTTCGCCTCGGCGGACTTGTAGAGTCGCGCAACGGCGCCATCAGCGTCGACAAGGGCAGCGAAGTGGCGGGCGACATCCGTTCGCGAAATGGCGAAATCAGCCTGTCCGGCACCGACGTCAAGGGCACCCTCACCAGCCGCACCGGTGACATTCTGGTGGCCGACGGCAGCACCGTGAGCGGTGACGTCATCATCGAAATGGACGGCTCCAGTCACCAGAGCGGTGGCTGGCTTTCAAGCTGGTTCACCAGTTCCAGCTACGGCGAAGCCGGCTCCATCCACGTCTCCGGCGGCAGCACCGTCGAAGGCGACCTGATCGTCCGTCTGGCCGATGACTACGACGGCGAGGAGCCCAGCGTCACCGTCGAACCCGGCAGTCGGGTCCTGGGTGCGATCCGCCTGCAGGGGCGAGTCACCCTGAACGTCGCCGATGGCACGGTCGCCAAAGGCATCGAGCGCGGCACTGACTGATCGAACGTTTCGCGTGCGCGGCAAGGCGGACGCCGCAGCGGTCAGCGGCGTGCGCCGTGCAGGCGTGGCCTGGGTGGCGTCCGCGCTATGCTCGCGGCCATGCACTGTCACCACTTCCAGTCCGGCCGCTGCAAATCCTGTGGCTTGATCGCAACGCCGTACACGCAGCAGTTGGCCGACAAGCTGCACACCTGTCACGACCGGCTTGCGGCGTATCCGGACTGCCGTTGGCTCAAGCCGCTGCCAAGCGCGCCGTTCGGCTTCCGCAACAAGGCCAAGATGGTGGTCAGCGGCAGCGTGGAGGCGCCGCTGCTTGGCATCGTCGACGCAGCCGGGCTGGGCGTGGACCTGCACGACTGTCCGCTGTATCCCGTGCCGCTGCAGGCGGCGCTGGCGCAGCTGCCGGAGTTCATCCGGCTGGCGCGGATCGAACCCTACGACATCGCCAGTCGTCGCGGAGAACTCAAGTACGTACTGCTCACCATCGCCGAGCATTCGGGCGAGATGATGCTGCGCTTCGTGTTGCGCTCACGTGAGCCGCTGGCGCGCATCATCAGCCACCTGTCTGCGCTGCGGGACTTGATCCCGACGCTTGCGGTGGTATCGGCGAACCTGCAGCCGGTGCCGATGGCGGTGATCGAGGGCGAAACCGAGATCCCGCTGCTCGGGGAGGCGTTGACGGTGCGCCTGAACGATCTCGACCTGCATCTGGCGCCGCGCAGCTTCTTCCAGACCAACAGTGCGGTGGCCTCCGCCCTGTACTCGCAGGCGCGTGAATGGGTGGATCGCATCCAGCCGCGCAGCCTGTGGGACCTGTACTGCGGCATTGGCGGATTCGCGCTGCATTGCGCCGCGCCGGGAAGAGCCGTCACCGGTGTGGAAAGCAGCGCCGAGGCAGTCTCCAGCGCGCGCCGCAGCGCTGACGACCTTGGATTGGAGGACATCGAATTCATCGTTGCCGATGCCACCGACTTCGCAGCGGCGCAGATCGCTGCACCGGACCTGGTCATCGTCAACCCGCCGCGACGCGGTCTGGGCGATGCGCTTTGCGGCGTGCTGGAGCGCCGTCAGCCGAAGTGGGTGATCTACTCGAGCTGCAACGTCGAATCGATGGCTCGCGATCTACATGCCCTGCCCGGCTACGCACTGGTCGAGGCGCGGCTGATGGACATGTTTCCGCAGACCCGTCACTTCGAACTGATCGGATTGATCGAACGCAAAAGCTGAGGCAATCCGGTCCGGTCAGTCCTGATCGCCCCTGCTCGCCGCACACGGCGGCGAGCGCGACCATGCCGACCGCCGGACGATCGAGCGAATTGATCGTGATCAAGGCAGCGGGCACGCGATTTCCGCAGCATGAGTCGACCGTGGGCCTTGACCATCGCATGACCGCCTCCGACCTGTTGCCGCACGTCAACGCCAGCCTCAACGCGATCGCGTTCGCCTTCCTGTGCGCGGCACGGGTTCGTATCTCGCAGCGGCGAATCGAGGCGCATCGCCGCGCCATGTTGTGGGCCTTGGCCGTCTCGGCGCTGTTCCTGGTCTCCTACATCGTCTATCACTTCAACGCGCCGATTTTCCGCTTCCGCGGCGAGGGGCTGGTGCGGCCGGTTTACTACACGTTGCTGATCAGCCACGTCAGTCTGGCCGCATTGGCCATTCCGATGATCGGCGCCAGCGCCTGGCTTGGCCTACATCGCCGCGATCAGTCTCATCGCCGCTGGGCGCGCTGGACCTGGCCGCTGTGGGCTTACGTCTCGCTGTCAGGTGTGGTGGTGTATCTGATGTTGCACCACGCGTTCACCTGACGGGCCGCGCGCAGTCGAGAAGAGGATTTCCGACAACGGGGCACCGGATCCATGCGCAAAGCGTCGGCGATCGACGACAATGCCAGTGTCTCCGATACGTCCGCAGCCCCGCCCATGGCCGATTCCCGCTTTGTCCGCACGCTGCTCTCGAATCTCGCAGCGCGTTCACGTCGTCGTCTGATCCGCAAGCTGCTGCAGCGGGTCGACATCCAGGAAATGACCTGGCTGCCGCCGGGTGACTCACCGCTGAGCTACCGCGACAGCCCCGTCCGGCTGGCGATGGACTACGTCATCGGGCCGCGGACGCTTGCCTTCGGGCACTGGCATGACGAGCACTGCCAGTGGCTGCGTCAACACATGCAAAAGGGAATCCCGTACCACCTGGTCGATGTCGGCGCGAATGCCGGACTGGTCAGCCGCCAGCTGCTGGCATCACCGGGCCTGCGCTTCGAGGGTGCCGACTGCTTTGAACCCGACCCGGAGAGCTTCGACCTGCTGCAGGCCAACCTGGCACCGTTTGAGCGCGTACGCCTGCATCCCGAAGCGCTCTCGGACATCGATGGCGAGGCGGAAATGTTCCGCAGCAGCCGCAATGCCGGCAACATCTCGCTCATGCCCGATACGGAGCTGCGCGCGCGCAAGGACCTGCGTGCGCAGACCGTGAAGCTGCGCGCGGCGGGACCGGCAGGCGCGCGCATTCTCGAGTCGCTGGTTTCGCCGGATACGCGGCTGGTCTGGAAATCGGACACCCAGGGACACGACCTGAAGATCATCGCCGCGATGCCAGCGTCGTTCTGGCAGCGGGTCGACGTCGCCCTCGTCGAAGTGACCAGCGTGGCGACCGAAGCCGCCGAACTGGACCGGTTCCTGGATATCGTCGCCGGCTTTCCCGTGCGGCGTTTCATCAAGCATGGCGCCAGGGAAGTCGGCCTGCAGGAGCTGCGCGCCTTTGTCGAATCCGCCAGCGGCAGCGAACGCGACCTGCTGCTGGCGCGCTGAGCACGCCTGCGTCGCGATCGCTATGCGGGCAGCGCTGCGACTTGCCAGCTGTTCTCCAACCTGACCTCGTCGCAGTTGGCGCCTTCGCCGCCCCGGTCGACGACCAGGAACGCGCTGTCCTGCTGCAGGGCGATCAACGGGTGGTGCCAGACCCCGCGGCGATAGTTCACGCCCTGTCCGGGGGCGGCAAGAAATGCCTGCGGCATCGCCTGCGGACTTGCCGCCACCACCACGATGAAGCGCGCCCCACCGAGCGGCACGAAGGCCTGGCTGCCCAAGGGGTGGCGTTCGAGCATGGCGACCTCCAAGGGCAGCGTGCGCGGTTTGGCAAGGAACAGGCTGAGGACGGTGCGGCCGCCTTCGGCGCTGGTGTCGATGTGCGTCAGATCGTCGAAGCGCTGCGCGGTGCCGTCGTTGACGTCGACGACGCGGCGCGCGGCGGCGGGCTCGATCACGTCACCGAAGGGCGCGAAGCTCTCGGCGTCGAGGGGCAGTAGCGTCAGCGCGCCTGGACTCACGCCGGGCGTCCGCGCAGGCGCAGGCGCGAGACGCCGCCGTCGGGATGAATGGTCAGGCGCACGTGGCTGATCGGCGCATGCGCCAGGATCTCGCCGTGGAAGTAGTGCTGCGCATCGGCCCTCAAGCGCTGTGCGGGCAGCAGTTCGGGCCAGAAGATCGACTCGGCGATGAGCGCGGCGGTAGCGGTCCCGTATGCCATCGCCGCCTGCAGCGAGCAGGACTCGGGGAAGTTGCCCTTGAAATGCGCGGTGTCCACTTCAATGGCCTCGATGGTGCCGGGGCGGGCCAGGGCGAGTATGCACCAGTCGCTGCCCGGCTTGCGCCGGCGCCGGGTTTCCCAGCCGTCGCCCATGGTCAGTCCGCGCCCGGGCAGCAGCAGGTTGGAGGCCAGCCCGAAATGCTGGTCGTTGGCGGCCACCACGGTCCCACCCTGCAGCGCCGCCGCCAGATCGATCAGGCCGTCGCCGTCATCGGCCGTGACGTCGAAGCGCGGCGAGCCGTAGAGCCGAAGGCGCGCCAGGCCGCCGTCGGGCAGCAGGTTGATGCGCACATGGCTGACTTCGGCCGCTTCGTCGATCGGGAAATAGTGGTGACGGTTGCCGGCCAGATCGACCGCCTGCAGCAGCGGAAACCACTGCGTATTCGCGTCCGGGTCGCCCTCGCCCAGGGTACAGCCGTCCAACGAGGCGGCCGGTGGATAGTTGCCGGTGAAGTGGCTGGTATCGAGGTCAACGCCGTGGATGCGTCCGGGGCGCGCGAGGCGCACGATGCACCAGTCGTGGCCGGGGCCGCGGCGGCGCCGGCTTTCCCAGCCGTCCATCCACTTGCCGTTCTCGTCGTACTTGCCGGGCACGAATTCGGCCGGCGCGGGATCCAGCATGCGTTCCTTGGCGGCAAAGAACTCGTCGCTGGCTTCCAGCGCCTGTGCGCCGAGCCGAGAATCGGCCAGGTTGACGTAACGCCGCACGAAGTCGGGCGCATCCGGATCGAACTGGGGCAAAGCCATGCGGGCGAGGTCCGTGGTCGTGGTCAGGTGGCCATCATATCGGTCAGACGCAGCCAGGCGATGCGCTCGATCTGGCGCAGGGCCTCGGCAAACTCGGCTTCGGGAGCGCTGGAAAGTCGCGCCTCCAAGGCGGCGAGAACGCTCTGCCGGGTGTGGCCGCGTACCGCAAGGATGAAGGGAAAACCGAAACGCGCCTGATAGGCGTCGTTCAATTCAGTGAGGCGGCCGAACTCCTGCGGCGTGCAGCGATCGAGACCGGCGCCCTGCTGTTCGACGCGCGAGGCCGCGGTCAGCTGGTCGGCGACAGCGGCCTTGCCGGCAAGCTCGGGATGAGCGCGGATCAGCGCCAGTTGCGCATCCGCGCCGGCCGTGGCGACCACGTGGCACATGGCGCGATGCAGGGCCTCGACATCGGCGAAGGGTCGCTGCGAGGCGCAGCGCTGCGGCACCCAGGGCGAGTGCTCGAAGACGTCGGCCAGCGCGGCGGTGAAGTCGTCGGGCGCGAGCGCGTTGAGCTGATCGAGAGTCATGCGGGTGCAGGGAACCGCGCCTTCCAGTGGCGGGCGATGTCGAT
Source organism: uncultured Gammaproteobacteria bacterium (assembly GCA_964526035.1). Lineage (GTDB taxonomy): Bacteria > Pseudomonadota > Gammaproteobacteria > Xanthomonadales > BPKI01 > DAOMOD01. The sequence continues at coordinate 15,326 of CAZGKE010000058.1, forward strand.
GCGGCGGCATATCCAGACGTGATCGTGATGCGCGACGTGATCAAGGAACCGCTGCAGCGCCATGAAACGCCCGGGGCGCCCCAGCAAACGGCCGTGCATGCCGATGGAGAGCACGCGCGGCGCTTCCGCGCCTTCGGCGTAGAGCACATCGAAGCTGTCGCGCAGGTACTCGAAGAACTGCGAGCCGCAGCTGAAGCCCTGAGCGGTGGCGAAACGCATGTCGTTGGCGTCCAGCGTGTACGGCACCACCAGATGCGGCACGCTGCGGCCGTCGCTGCAATCAACGCGGGTCCAGAAAGGCAATTCGTCGCCGTAGTAGTCGGCGTCGTATTCGAAGCCGCCGTGCTCGACCAGCAGGCGGCGCGTGTTGGGGCTGTCGCGTCCGGTATACCAGCCCAGCGGCGCGCTGCCGGTGAGCGCCGTGTGGATTTCGACGGCGCGGCGCATGTGCTCGCGCTCCTCGTCCTCGGGAACGTTCTGGTAGTCGATCCAGCGCCAGCCGTGCGAGGCGATCTCGTGGCCCAGCTCGACACAGGCCGCAGTCAGTTCCGGAACGCGCTGCATCGCCATGGCAATCCCGAAAACCGTCAACGGAAGGGCACGGCTCTCGAACTCGCGGAGGATGCGCCAAGCGCCGACGCGGGTGCCGTATTCGTAGATCGATTCCATGCTGAGATGGCGCGCGGGATGGCTCGGCGCACCGCTGATCTCCGTAAGGAACTGCTCGCTGCCGGCGTCGCCGTGCAGCACGCACTTCTCGCCGCCCTCCTCGATGTTCAGCACGAACTGCAGCGCGATGCGCGCCTGTCTCGGCCACTGCGGATGCGGCGGATGACGCCCGTGCCCACGCAGATCGCGCGGATAGTCTGACTGTTGGCTCATGCGCGCATCGTGCATCGGAACAAGGCTGGTGACCAGCCCGTTTCGCCTGACGCCGCCACGTCCAGGCGGCCCGACCTCGCGGGGAGGCCTCAACGCTTGAGCAGATCCTTCAGGTTGGCAAACGGATTGGAGGTGGCCGGACCGCTCGCTGCCTGCTCGAGCCCGCCGGGATCGATGTAGCGCTGGTGCTCGTTGTCGTGGCAGTAGAGACAAAGCAGCTCCCAGTTGCTGCCGTCGCTCGGGTTGTCGTCGTGGTTGTGGTTGCGATGGTGAACGGTCAGCTCGCTGAGGTTGGCGCGGGTGAACTCGCGCGCGCAGCGGCCGCAGATCCATGGGTACAGCTTCAGCGCCTGCTCGCGATAGCCCTTGTCGCGCGCGGCGGAATGGCGGTGGGCGTCGGCCACGATGCGGTCGAGCTTTGCGGCATCGGGTTTCTTCGGAGGCAGTGCCACGATCTTCAGCCGCCGCACGCGCCGCGCAGGCGGTTGGCTTCGAAGTACGGTGGGTGCGTGGGCCGCGCCAGATACTGGCCGCGGCCGCGCTCGGCGCGCAGGTCGCCGTTTACCCAGCTCAGATGACCGCGCGTCAGCGTGTGCGTGGCGACGCCCGTGACGGTGCGTCCCTCGAACACGTTGAAGTCGACGTTCTGGTGGTGGGTCGCGGCCGAAATGGTGCGCGATGCGCCAGGATCCCAGACCACCAGATCGGCGTCGGCACCGACCGCGACGGCGCCCTTGCGCGGATACAGGTTGAAGATCTGCGCGGCGTTGGTGGAGGTCACGCGCACGAACTCGCTGGGCGTGAGCCGCCCGCTGCCGACCCCGTAGTGCCAGAGCAATGACATGCGGTCCTCGATGCCGGCGCAGCCGTTGGGGATCAGGGTGAAGTCGTTCCTGCCGGCGGCCTTCTGCGGCGCGCAGAAGCAGCAGTGGTCGGTGGCGGTCGTATGCAGATGACCGGCTTGCAGGCCCTGCCACAGCGCGTCCTGATGCTCCCTGGACCGGAACGGCGGGCTCATCACGTGACCGGCGGCGAATTCGAAGTCCGGGTTGCGGTAGACCGAATCGTCGATCAGCAGATGTCCGGCCAGCACTTCGCCGAACACGCGCTGGCCCTCGCCGCGCGCCCGCGCGATGGCCTGCAGCGACTGGATGCAGGAGTTGTGCACGACGTAGATCGGCGTGCCCAGCACTTCGGCGATGCGGATCGCACGGTTGGCGGCCTCGCCCTCGACTGCCGGCGGACGCGACATGGGGTGACCCTCCGGCCCGGTGACGCCGCGCGCCACCAGCTGCTTCTGCAGGCGGAACACCAGCTCGCCGTTCTCGGCGTGCACGGTCGGCAGTGCGCCCAGCTCGAGGCAACGCGTGAAGCTGTTCACCAGCACCTCGTCGTCGCACATGATGGCGTTCTTGTAGGCCATGAAGTGCTTGAAACTGGAAACGCCGTGCTCGGTTGCCAGCAGCCCCATATCGCGGTGCACCGATTCATCCCACCAGGTGATCGCGACGTGGAAGGCGTAGTCGGATGCCGCCTTCTCCGCCCAGCCGCGCCAGGTGTGGAAAGCCTCCATCAGCGGCTGCTGCGGATCGGGAATGACGAAATCGATGATGCTGGTGGTGCCGCCTGCCAGTCCCGCCGCGGTGCCGGTGTAGAAATCGTCGCTGGCCACGGTGCCCATGAAGGGCAGTTGCATGTGGGTGTGAGGGTCGATGCCCCCGGGCACTATCAACAGGTCACCGGCATCGATGGTCTCGCAGCTGGCCGGCGCATCGAGGTTCTCACCAATGGCCTGGATCAGCCCGTCGCCGCACAGCACGTCGGCACGATAGCTGTGCTCGGCATCGACGACGGTGCCGCCGCGGATCAGGATGTTCATGGTCGGTCTCCGGTGTCCTGCTGATCTCGGAAGCTTGGGCCGTCAAGATATCGCAAAGGATGGATCCAGACACCCCACTGCGGCGACTACCCGAGCGCGACGCATCAAGCGATCGACCGACCACTCAGCCGCATGCCCGCCATGTAGACCAGCGCCGCCACTGCCAGGCCGACGAACCAGGCGTAGGTATAGAGGCCGACAAATACGCCCGGCACGCCTTCGATGAAGCCGGCGGCCTGCAGGAAACCCGGAAGGTTGGGCAGCACGCCGATGATCAGGGCAATCAGCGCCACAGGGTTCCAGCCACCACGGTAGCCATAGATTCCGTCATGGCGAAACAGGGCAGCGCGGTCCAGTTCGGTGCGGCGAATGAACAGGTAGTCGACCAGCATGATGCCGGCAATGGGGCCGAGCAGGGCCGAGTAGCCGATCAGCCAGGTGAAGATGTAGGCACCGGTGGTTTCCAGCAGCTTCCACGGGAAGATGGCGATGCCGATGCCGGCGGTGATGTAGCCGCCCAGCTTGAACGAGATCCGGCCGGGCGCGAGGTTGGAGAAGCCGTTGGCCGGCGCCACCACGTTGGCGGCGAGATTGGTGGTGAGCGTGGCCAGCACCAGCGCGATCAGGGCGATCACCACGCCGACGCCGCCCATGCGTCCGGTCAGCGCCACCGGGTCCCAGATGGCCTCGCCGAATATCAGCATCGTTGCCGAGGTCACCGCGACGGCGATGAAGGCCAGCAACGCCATCGGCAGCGGCAGGCCAAGCGCCTGGCCGACGATCTGATCACGCTGGCTCTTCGCATAGCGGGTGAAGTCGGGAATGTTCAGCGCCAGCGTCGCCCAGAAACCCACCATGGCGGTCAGCGAAGGCCAGAACACGCGCCAGAACTGGCCCTCGCGCGCGCCACCGGGATCGAACTGCGAGGGAGCGGACAGCATCGGACCGAAACCGTCGGCGCGCACCCAGGCCCAGATCAGCAGCGCCACGCACATGATGATCAGCAGCGGCGCGGCCAGCATCTCGAGCCAGCGGATCGACTCGGTGCCGCGCGCGATGAAGACCACGTGCAGGGCCCAGAAGGCCAGAAAGCACAGGGTCTGGCCTGCGTCGATGCCGAGCCCGGGAATGCGCTCGCCGGCAATCGCGTTGCCGGTGAGGATGTTGACGATGGTGTAGATGGCGAAGCCGCCGACCCAGGTCTGGATGCCGAACCAGCCGCAGGCGACGAGCCCGCGCAGCACCGCGGGAAGTCGGGCGCCACGGGTGCCAAAGGAGGCACGCAGCAGCACCGGGAACGGTATGCCGTGCTTGGTGCCGGCGTGGCCGATCAGCAGCATCGGTACCAGGACGATCAGGTTGCCGAGGAAAATGGTGCCAACGGCCTGGGTCAGCGACATGCCCT
>CAZGKE010000059.1:0-19282 GCA_964526035.1 uncultured Gammaproteobacteria bacterium
AGGCAGTATGGAGAGTATTTTTGGCGTGGAGTTCTTCGCCATCGTCGCGGCATTGCTGATCGGTCCTCCGCTCGGCAAGTCGGGACTCCGGTTCAGTTTCCTCGAGGCGCGCAGGATCGTGGTCGGTGCCGTCTGTATCGCGTTTGCAGCGTGGTTTGGCTGGCGCACCGGGTTATGGTGGGCGGCCGCGGCGCTCGTTCTGCTGATCGCGGACAAGCTCCTGTTCGCGGTGCGCCTGCGCCGGCGATCGGACGGGACATTCGCAGACGCCGACGCCAAGCTGCACTATGCGGTCGAAGCTGCGGTGCGCGCCGCGATCTTCGCGCTTGCCCTGGGGATTGCCACAGCGCTGCCCTGGCCAGCACTTGGCGTCCTGCCGGATTCTGCCGAACTTGCGGCGACATCGGGCGACGCAACGTCAGGTCCCCATGTGGTGTTGGTGGCAGGCTTTCTGCACTTCGCCACCCTGGCCGCACTCAAATTCCGGCTGGCGCCTTGGCTGCAGGATCGTCTCGCGGCGAAGCGGTAGGCAGCCTGTTGCGGACACCGCGCCAGCAATGGGTCGGTGCCCTCAGCGAGTCTCGAAGCGCAGCGCCGGATCCGAAAGCGGCTGGATCGAGACCGGGCCGCGGATCCACGGTGACTGTGGCTGGTCGCCGTCAAAGCTGTTTACGCTGACCACTGCAGCGCGCACGCCGGAGAACGCGAACTGGATGCTGCCGGCGTCGACGAAGTCGGTGGCGGTGGCCGGGCAATCCGGACAGAAGCCGCGGAAGCTCCACATCGGCAGGGTCTCGTTGGCCGTATTGGTGCCGTGGCCGAGCGTCCAGCGCGGTTCGTGGTTGCCGTCGTAGAAGTACAGGACCGCCAGGCGAATATCGCCGTCGCTGTGCACACTGAGCCCCCAGCCGGGCTCGTTCACGTCGTACCAGGCGCCGGTCCGCTCCGGCACCGTGAACGCGGCTTCGTCGGTCAGCGGCTGCACCGGTTCACTGCCGCTGCGCTCGCCGATCTGCCAGTCGAAGGTTCCGCTGCGGGCAGTTGAAAAGCGCAGCCGCAGCTCGCCGACAACGGTCGGCTGCGGCGTGCGCGTCAGCGGATCCCAGGTGAAGCGCAGCAGGTCTGCTCGCCAGTCTTCGGCGTAGGGTCCGGAGGCGAGATACCAGACCGGTCGGCCGTCGTCCGCGTAGGTGTACCAGAGCGCAAGCATGTGCGAGTCGGAGAACTGCAGGTCGAAGCCGTGACCGCTTCGCGCCGGGTTGAACCACAGGCCAGCGCGTGGACGCAGGTCAATGGACTGCGCATCGGTGGGGTCCGATCCCTGCTTCAGTTCCACGCCGTCGAGTACGCCATCGCCATCGCGGTCGATGGCCAGCCGTGCCCCGAGTCCGCCCGGGACCAAGGTCCAGGTCTGCGGGTCCGCCTCGCTGGCGTTCGCCTGCAGCGCTGATGCGCCGAGTGGTGGACTGCCGTCGGAAGGCGTGAACCGGTCGGTGGACGGATCGTAGAGATAGCCGCGGTTTCCGCGCCGGGCGATCAGGTCCAGCCGCGACGACGCAGCCAGCGCCAGCTGCGTCTGCAGGGCCTGCGGTCGGTCGTTGCCGAACGTCACCTGGCGACCGACGGCAGCATGGACATCCTTCGACGGTGGCGCTGTGTTGCTCAACGGCGGATTGGCATTGCCGAAATCCGCGCCGCTGAATGCCAGCATCAGGGCAACCAGATCGGCAACGTCCTGGTCGGACTGCACCGAGAACGCCCGCGCCGACAGGAAACTGCTGATCGAATCGACTGACCCGTCATGAAGGAAACCGAAGCCGGCAGTGCTGTCGTTGCGGCGCAGTTCGAACCCCACCTTGTCGTACTGATTGCGCAGATGCGGCACCTTGATGGAGACGTTGGTGGAACCGTCAATGCTGACCAGGCCGAGGTGGTTTTCTCCATGGGCGCCCGGCGCCATCACGCTGCCACCGGCTGCGAGACCGCCGAAGCCGGTGAACACCGGCCCGTTTACCGCCATGCCGGTCGGCAGCGTGTGGCATGCGGCGCACTGGAAGGGCAGGTCGAGCAGACCGCGCGTGAACCTGTCGAGTCCGCGCACTGCATTTCCGTTGCCCAGCGGCAGGCCCGCCATGGCGAAGCGTCCGCTGGTGTAGTGGTTGCTCAGCGGCAGGGCGGTGGGCAGGGAGTTGTCCGCGTTGCGATAGGGGTTGGGTGGAAAGTGGATCGTTGCCAGGAATTCCTTGAATTCCTGCATCTCCCCTGAAGTCAGCGGTGCGTCCGCACCCAACAGGCCGACAAATGCCGGGTTGAACGCTTCCAGGCCGACGCGATCGCCGCGCCAGTGGAAGGGCTCGTGCCCGATGATGTCCTGCAGCGTCTGCGTGGTCATCGGCCCTTTCATCGCGTGGAAGTCGTCGCAGGTCCGGGCCAGCGCGGTGACGCAGTTCTGATCAAACGGTGCCGGTGCATGCGACGGGTCGCCCAGGTCCCATGCGAGCCGGTCGATACGCGAATCGACGTGACAGGAGGCGCAGGACGCCTGCCCCAGTCCGGACGTCAGGTGTGAGTCATACAGGAAAGGTCGTCCGGCGCGAATCGACTGCGGCAGCGGATTGAAGACGGCACTGCGGTCGATCTCCAGGCGACTGTCGAGGTCGATGGTCGACAGGCTGGCTTCGAAATGGTTCCACACGTAGAGCCGGCGACGCGCATCATCGACTGCGAGCCCGATCGGTCCTTCGCCGACGGCAACAGGCTCGCCCAAGCGCGCGCCCGAGGTGTTGATGGCGATGACATTATTGGAACCCATCGCCGCGATCCAGCCGCGCGAACCATTCGACTCCCACACCAGCGCGCGCGGGTCGGCAATCGACTGAGCGCGCGTGTTCGTGTCGGTACGCGGGCCGCTGTAGTCCAGATGCGGGTTCAAGTCGAAGATCTGGAGGGTGCCGCCCTGCGGATCGACGCGTGCCATCTGAACTCTAACGAAGCGGCCGTTGAGAATCGGCTCGAAGCGGATCTCGTTGCTGGCATCGGTGCCGATCAGGTGCAGCGCGCCGGTCTGCGGGTGAACGGTGAGCTGCATGCCGATGTTGAGCAGGCCGCTGAAGTACTCCACCTGCAGCGTCTGCGCGTCGATCGCGGCGATATCGTGGTCAGGCAGATCCCAGCCCGGAATGCGGCCCGAGGCTCCGGCCAGAGCGCCGGACACCAGTGCCGTCCAGTCGCCCTGGTTGTCGTCGATCCAGCGGCCTTCGCCATCCTTGCGCACGATCAGCCCGACCGCGGGTGGCTGCGCGGTAGGGTCGAGCGGCGGCTCGAAGCCGGTGCCGGCGTTGGGCGGCGGATTCGCCCCGCCGTAAGGACCGCGCGGATCGCTGACGACGTTGGGAATGGCGAGAATGTCGTTCTCAAGTCCACCGCCGAGGATGGTGCTGGCGTTGCCGGACTCGAAGATCGCCGCATAGACCGTGCTGCCGTCGGCGCTGACCGCAAGCGCGCGCGGGTCCTCGCCGGCGATGTTCACGTCGACGGCCGGCGCCGACAGATCGTCGAGGTCGAATACCTGGACCTTGTTGACCTGCGAGGCCGAAACGAAAGCGCGCGATCCCGCAAAAACCACGTCGAAGGGTTCGTCCGCGGTTTTCAGCGTGGCCATCACTCGCCGCTTCGGCACATCGATGATGCTCACCGAGTCGGAGACATGGTTGACCGCCCACAGTTCGTCGTTGCTGCGAAAGCGTACCGAGACCGGATCGACCCCGACCTGCACATGACCAACGGCAACCGCCGAGCCGGTGCTGACGTCAAACAGCTGCACGCGCTGGTCGGCGGTGTGCGCAACCGCGAGCAGGCGACCGTCGGGACTCAGGTCCAGCGCGCGGATGGGATGGTTTTCGAAGTTGACGAAGGGCAGGTCCGAGCCAAGCGCGGGCGGCGACAGCAAGGCGAGCGTGAGCAGCAGGAAGTGGCGCGGCATGGATGGGACCGGGAGCTTCAATGGCCCGCAAGCATAGACGCAAATCCCATCCTGGACAGCGCCCGGCGTTACCGGCTCGAGTCGCCGCTGATCTGGGGCTCCATGCATTCCGCCACACCCGGTACGGCTGCCAGCATCTGCAGTTGCTGCTCCTGCTCACCGTCAATGCCCGAGATGCGCGCGATGCCGCTGCGGCAGCTTTCAAATTCAAATTCGACCTCGCCCCAGCGCTGCAGCTGCGCTGGCGGAACCGGACTGTCGAAGGCGCCGCCCTGTCCGCCGAGCAGATCGAAGCGCTGCGCAACGCCAAGCTCGATGTCAAGAAGCTGCTCGGTAATGAGCCACAGTGGCGCGCCCTCCTGATCGTAGCCATAGAAAAAAGCCACCAGTCCCGCCGGCGTCTGCAGCAAGTTCCAGCCCTGTCCTGCGGTCTGCGGATCGAACCAGGTTCCGCTGGCATCGGCCATCGGCCTGGGTGTGCCCGCTGTTGTGCAGTCCTCGGCATCAAAGCCGTCGATCCCCGACAGGAGCACCAGCTCGAACTCCTGGGCCCCGGACAGCCCTTCCAGGCGGGCGTGAGCCTCGCTGCACGAGTCAAAGCGCAGTTCCAGCGTACCCCAGGGCGCCACGCCACCCAACTCGGGGGGCAACGGCGCGCCGAATACGCCCTCCTGCGGCGCGAGAGCGGTGAGCACCATCTGTTCACCGAACGCCACCGGGCCGGGGTGCACGTCGAATACCAACCACAGCGGGACACCGTCGGCGTACCCATAGTAGAAGCCCATGAGACCGCCTTCGGTCATCTGCAGGTTCAGGCCCTGACCTTCGGTTGTCGGGTCGAACCACAGGCCGGAAACCTGCGGCATGGCGCTTGGCACCAGCTCGAATGCCGGCAGGATCTGCTGGCGCATCGCCGTCCCCATGCCGGGACCGTCATACCCGCTGAGCGCGCTGGTGCTCGCGACGATCAATTGAAGCGAGGGACACACGAACAGGTACTGACGGCCCGCGCCCGACGCGTACCAGCATCCGATACTCCTGCCGCGATCATCGAGGAACGCGATGTGCCACCACTGGTAACCGTACCCGGTGGCCTCCGGCTCGTTGCTGAAGTACGTATCGTTGTCGCCGTGCGAGTACATGGTCCAGGCACGGTCGATCCATTCGGCGTCAAGGAGGCGTTGGCCGCCGTAGATGCCGCGGTTCAGATACAGCTCTCCGATGGGCAGCAGATCGCGCGCCCGCAGCCTGAGGCCGACGCCCATGGGCGCGTCACCAAACGGAAACGTCCGCCGATAGCCGTCTGGCGGGTGGACACCGGTAAAGACAGCCCATTGGTAGTGCTGGATCCCGAGAGGCTGGGCAAGCCACTGCAGGAACGCCTGTTCGGGGCTGAGGGAACCGACCTGGCGCAGGACGCCGCTGAGCAGCGTCGAGACCCCGGTGCTGTAGGTGAACACAGTGTCGGGCGGCGCCACGCGCGGCCGGGTGAGCACGAAGCGGTACCAGTCCGCGGATTGCTGCATCTGCTGGAAGCTGTTGGCAGGATCGCCCCAGGGTGCGCTCCATTCGTCCCAGAGCAGACCGTGGCGCATGGTCAACAGATCGTGCAGTCGCAGTGCGGCATGGTTGGCAAACGGCGCAATGCTCCAGGGATACTGCGGCAGCAGTGTCGGCACGCTGCTTTCGCTGTTCAACATGCCGCGATACTCGGCCATGCCGATCAGCGTCGCGCCGACCGACTTGGTTACCGAGAACAGGTCATCGAGCTGCTGGGCGTGCGAGCCGTTGAAGTACGATTCATGGAGCAGGGTTTCGCCCTGCTGGATCAGCAGAGAGTTGATCGGCCCCAGCTGGCCGGACGCAATGCGCTGATCGACTGCGGCAAACCTCGGATCGGTCTGCGCTGCCACCAGGGGAAGGTGGAGGAGGGTGACGAGAGCGAGAAGCGATCGCAGGCTTTGAATCTGGAAAGGCGTCATGCTGCTTCTCCGTCGAAAGGCAGGGCGCACGCAGCGCCGCACGTCGATGTCGATGCGAATCGAACCTGTCGCCTGGCGCGCGCTGCCGGCAACTCCGTCGGTTCCACGTCCGGGAGCATACCCGCCTGGGACGTTCGCGCAACGCGCCGGCACAATCCCTCGGACCGTAGCCGCACGCGCGGATTCGCTTACAGGTTCCCAGCCCGCGCTTGCGCCTCGGTGCGCTGGTCGTCGCTCATGCCGTGCTCCAGCTGATCCCGCAGCCCTTGCGCCTTGGGATGCCCGGCGGCAATGGCCCGGCTGAACCACACATGGGCCTCCACTGCATCCGGTTCGAGCACCTCCGGGTCGCCCTGGGAAAGCATATAGCCGAGGATGGCCATGCCTTGGGCCGATCCGTTCCCGGCCGCGCTGCGCGCGAGTCGCACTGCCTCCCCGCGTTGCATCGGGGTGATCTGTCCGTCCCAGAGCAGTGCCGCCCATGAGGCCTGCGCCTCGAAATTGCCCTGCGCCGCATCGTCGCGCAATGCCAGGGCTTCCGGACCCGGACCCCGGCAACTTGCCGGCAGCCAATTGCCCTGAAGCGTGGTCAGCGTGAACGCCGGCGGCGCTCCCTGCGCCGCGCGCAGGCCCGGCGCGCACACCGCCTGTCCGCACGACCACTGGATCATGTCGTCGGCGTCGAAACACGGAGAGATGGCCAGCACCTGTCCGCGCAGCTGCGGCACTATTCTGTCGCCGCCGAAGAACAAGACGATGGTCCCGCCACGGACTTCGATGCGTTCGACACCCATCTCCGGTCTAGCCAGCATGGCGTCGACGATGCCCGCTGTTTCGCTGGCGTCGCGCGGCAGCCGGGAGCGGTCGAGCCAGGTTTCCATCACGCCCATCCGGAAATCGGCGGACAGGTTCATGGCTTCGATGGTCTGGCCTCGTGCACGGTACTCGGCGTAACGCTCGAAAACCCCAGCCTCCCAGGCAACCGCGGTCCCGATACCCACCGCGGCCAGCAGCACGGCCAGTACGATGACAACTGTTCGAATCGACATGAGGCTTCTCCGCGTGGCCGTGTTGGCCATGTCTTCTTCAGGCAATCGGCATAAAGGCGCTTTCGGGGCCACGTCGTGGTTTTTGGACGACTTCGTCGGCTTCGTGCGAGAGTGTGGGTGACGGGCAGTATCGGTGCGCAGGGGCCGTCGCCGCCGTTCCGCGTAGCGGGACCTGTTTCCATATGATAAAGGACCTTACATATGTCTCGTAAAATACTGTTTGTGCTATTTTTATCGGTGTCTTTCGTACTTGCTGGTGAAGCCGCGGGACAGGCGTCGGCCGATCGCGACGAGTTCGCCGCTGCATCTGCGAGGCTCACGCCCGAAGAGGTCGGCGACGCTGACAGCTTCGGCCGCAACATGAAGTGGCTGGGACTGGTCGCGGCTTCGGTCGCGCTGTCCGGGGATTGCAGCGGGTTCCCGACGCCGGACACCTGCGTCACCCTCAACCCGGCGCCCGCCGTAACCACCTTCGACCTTCCCGACCTGTCGAGCATCACGCTGCCCCGACGCAGCTCCGACAGCTTGCTATGCCACTGGCAGACGCCGATCGTGTTTTATCAGATGAACAACGCGACCGGCATTGATCAGCTTGGCCAGTTCCGGGCGTTACCGGTCTATCGTTTCGAAAGTGAGGTGCTCGAAGACCCGTCGCTGGTGGATCCCGGTACCGGGTTGCCCTTGAACGGCACCATCGAGATCGCCCTGTCATCGATCTTCGAGTTCGGCACGTTGGCGCCCGGCGAGACACAGAGCAAGCAGATCACATTCACCCGCACCTGCATCGCCGGGATGATCTCGCGGCGCAGTCTTGAACTGAACTACGGCCTGAGTGCGTCGCAGGCGAGAAACTTCTTTCGCCAGCCGATCACTATCCGCATGGGCATTCGTGGGCAGGCAAGCATGGTGGACTCGGCGTCCATCTACTTCGGGACCCGCTTCGTGGGTGATTGAAGCGTCACCGCCCGACCGGTGCGGTCGCTGCGGCGGCCGCACCCCGGTGCTCGGGTAGACTCCCAGGCTGCCATGGTCGAGCCCGCATGAACATCTGGATCATGATCTTCACGGTGGGTGCGGTGCAGGGCCTGCTGTTGGCGATCGCGCTGTGGCGCCGCGGCGGGCCCTCTCCATCCGGCCGCCTGTTGGCCGGGTGGATGCTGCTGGTCAGCGTCGACCTGGCCGCGCGCGTCTGGGCGATGGCGGATCCTGGCATTCATACCTTCAAGGCCCTGCGCCTGGTTTCGCTGTTCCCGTTCCTCCATGCCAGTACTTTCTACCTCTACGTGCGCAGCGTGATACACGGGCGCGGATTGCGCTGGCCCGATACAGTCCACGCCATCGGCTTCGCGCTGGCCGTTGTGCTGATCGCCGATCTCCTGCTGCTGGGTCGGCCGCAACTTGAGTCCGCCATCGAAGCCTTCAGGCGCGGTGAGTTCCACGTCCGCCAGGCGATCATCAATGTCGGACTGTTCACCTGGAGCCTCAGCTACGTCGCCGCGGCGCTGACCGCCATTGCCCGCCACCGCAAGCGTCTGCGCGCCACCCGCTCGGACAGCCACCCCGGCGCGCTGCGCTGGCTGGTGGTGATGGCGGCCTGCCAATGCGTCATCTGGGCCATCGCCCTGGGTCAATGGCTGTTGCCTGCGCAGTGGTTGAGTTACCAGCTGATCTACGTCGCCGTGGCGGTGTGGGTGCTGCTGGTCGGCTACCTGAGCCTTCTGCGGCCGCGTGCCCACGCGGCAGAACCCGAGCCGACCACCGGGTCCGGAGAGGACGGTGGCAATGAGGCAGGACTTGATGAAGATCCAAGATTCGACGCGGTCCAGGAACGACTTGCCGAGCTGATGGAACGACAGCAGCTGTTCCGAGAACCGGCACTGACCATCGGGCAGCTCGCGCGGCGCAGCGGCTATCCGGAATACCTGGTATCGGCTGTGATCAATCGGCGCCTCGGCTGCCCGTTCTGGGACTATGTGAACCGCTACCGTGTGCAGGCTGCACGCCAGCTGCTGATCGATCCCAACGAACGACGCACCGCGCTAGACATCGCCTACGACTGCGGCTTCACTTCGAAGTCGACCTTCAATGCCGCCTTCAGGCGTCTGCTGGGTGAAACGCCGAGTGCGTGCCGACGCCGCGTCGGGGCAGGGGACGCGCCGCACTCCGCAGATAAAGCTCGACAAGCAGAAGGTTGACCGGCCAGCAGAGCCAGGCTGCCGCCCAATAGGCCGTGGCGAAATCCAGCCCCAGGCCGGCGATGCCCACGCCCAGATAAAGGCGCAGGGTGGCCGCCGCGAACGTCATGGCCACGCTGCGCAACATCCAGCGTCGGTGGTCCTGATTGCGGCCTTGCAGCGCGTGGAACAGCGCCAGACCGGTGGCCGCCAGCCACAGCGGGCCCAGAAGCAGGAAGGATGCACCGACGGCCCATCCGCCCTGCGCCTGCGGCGCCAGCGCGATACCGGACACGCCCCCAGCCGCGACCGCCAGCACGTACAGCCAGCCGCCGGTGCGATGCAGCGAGGGCCAGCGCGCGCGCAGACGGCCGCTGAGCTGCAGCGGCGCGATCAAAAGAGCCAGGCCGGCACCGAAGAAATGCATCGGCACCCACACGCCTGAGACCGAAAAGCTCACGTGGAAGGGATTGCCGGGATTGAAATCCCTGAACAGGTAGCCAAGAGCGTGGAAGGCCACGTAGACGCTGCTGGCGATGAACAGCAGCGCCCAGAGTCGGGCGAGCAAAGCTTGGATCCATGCGTGCATCGGGACGGGTATCCAGAGAATCGAGTCGCCGCCAGCCTGCGATTCCGTTCCTGGGCTGGCGACCGGCACGGCCGGATCGGTCGGTGCCGACGTGCGGATCGGGTGAATCCGCACATTCGTCGCGGATAGACATGGGGATCGGCGGCATTTACCCTGCGTGATCGGGCGCGGTGGTGGAGCGCCCAATCCGGGGCCGGTGGGCGAGTAATCGCCATGGGGCGGCGGCGCCAGCGGCGACTACTCGGAGTACGGACAGATGAAGAGCAAGCTGGGCGCGTGTCTGCTCGCGCTGGGAATGGTGCCCTCGGCACACGCCATGACGGTGATCGTCGACTCGCAGATCACTCACCGCGCTGTCACCGACGGCAGCTGGTTCAATGCCGCAACCTGGGACAACGGTGTGCCCGGTGCGGGCGATGTCGCGCTGGTGCCGGTCGGATTCAGCGTGGTCTATGAAGGCCTCTCCGGATCGCCCTTGCACGCAGTTCGCGTGGACGGCGGGCTGCACTTCGCCACCGACGTTTCCAGCGAGCTGGTGGTCGACACGCTGGAAGTGGCGATGTCCGGCGAACTCACCATCGGCACGCTGGAGGATCCGGTGCAGCCGCAGGCCCAGGTGCGCATCGTGTTTCTGTCGGGCAGCGATATCGATATCGTCTGGGATCCGACGCTGATCAGCCGCGGCCTGATTGCGCATGGCGAGGTCCGCATCCATGGCCAGCGCAAGACCGTACACGGCAAACTCGCGGTGAATGCGCTGCAGGGCCAGACCACGTTGCAGCTCGCCGAAGCCCCGCAAGGTTGGAGCCCCGGCGATACCCTGGTGCTGACCGGCACCCGCTACTCCGGCTGGAGGTGGGACAACAACACCACTCCTCCGGGGGTGCGCTACTTCGACACCCAGGACGAAGTGCTCACCATCGCCTCGGTCAGCGGCAGCAGCGTCACGGTGATCGAGCCACTGCAGTTCGATCACGGCTCACCGCGCGCCGACCTCAAGGCCTCGGTCGCCAACTTCACCCGCAACATCACCTTTTCGACGGATAACGGTGAGAGTGTGCCGCTGCACCGGCGCGGCCACGTGATGTTGATGCATCACACCGACTTCGACGTGCGTTTCGCGGCCTTCGAGCAGCTCGGCCGCACCGACAAGGAAGTCGAAAGCTTCGACCTCGACCAGATCGGCACGCTCACGCCGGCGAGCAACCTGCGCGGGCGTTATCCGCTGCACCTGCATATCACCGGCATCGACACACCCGATCGCCCGGCCATGGTGGTTGGCAACGCGGTGTTCAACAGCCCCGGCTGGGGCTATGTCCATCACGCCAGCAACGCGGTATTCCATGACAACGCCAGCTTCGATACGCACGGCGCCGGCTATGTGGCCGAGACCGGCGACGAGATCGGCGCCTGGACCGACAACATCGCCATCAAGGCCAAAGGCAATGACGCGTTCAACCCCAAGAACGGCGTCGACGTGGAGACCTACGACATGGCGCGCACCGGCACCGGCTTCTGGTTCCAGGGGCGCATGGTGCGCAGCGTCGGCAATATCGCCGCCAGCGTGAACCAGGGTTTCGTGTATCTGCATCGCGGCACGCGCATGCGGGGCTTTCCCGGCACCGTGTTTCCGATGCCGGAAGCCCTGCGCCGTACCGGACTCGACAGCCCCGATCATCCGCCGATCCTCAACTTCCACGACAACGAGGCCTTCGCCAGCGCCGTCGGCCTGTATGTAGTGAAGGCCAATCCCAACCAGGGCCACGACATCCATACCCATCTCTCCGACTTCCGCGCCTGGGAAGTGAGGGGCGGCGCAGCCATGGAATACACCTCGCACTATCTGGTGGAGGACTTCGACATCATCGGCAAGACCCCGGAGCCCTTCAGCGCCGGGCTGTTCGGTATCGAGTTCGGCACCAACACCTCCGACATGGTGGTGAGCCGCGCGCGCATCGCCGACGTGCCGCAGGGCATCCGCCTGGGCAAGGGCTTTACCGACCCGTACCCGCCCGAAGTCAACCAGTACGCGCTGATCGATGTGCAGTTCGACAACGTGGCGGAGCACTACGAAGACTTCGATCCGGACCTTGATCTGGTGCTCACCGAGGGTGACCTGGTGCCGGGCCGCTTCGAGATCGTGCTGAACGACGGACAGCCGCTGGAATACCTCAGTCCTGCCACCAATGCCGGCGTCGGCATCGACTTCATCGGCACCAAGACCGAAAGCATCGGCACCGGCCCGCTGCCGCCCGGCACCGACTGGCTCGGCATCGAGAGCTTCAACATGATCGCGATCTGCGCGCAGGACGGCTACCTGCGCAGCACCGCCGGCGATCCCTACGCCATCGTCGAGCAGTACTTTACCGACCGCGCCAGCGGCCGCATCGAGAAGCTGGGACTGGTCATTCGGCTCGGACCGGATGTGGAAGCGCTGCTGGGCAACCAGTTCCACGCGTGGCGGGATGCCTTCGAACTCGGCCCGATCGATCTCGACAGCGCTGCGCCGATGGCAGTCGACGATTCGGTATTCACTGCGCCGGAGACCGACGTGGAGATCGACGTGCTCGCCAACGACAGCGATCCAGACGGCGATCCGCTGCTGGTCGATGGCTTCGTCCCTGCGCGCCACGGCCTGGTCTTCGTCAACCAGTCCGGAGGCCTCACCTACCGACCCGATCTCGACTTCATCGGCGTCGACAGCTTCCGTTACTGGGCCAGCGACGGGCAGGGGAACTTCAGCCCGGCGACGGTCACGGTGACCGTCTCGGCGGAACACCTGTTCCGAGACGGCTTCGAGTCGCCCTGAGCGCGGGTTGCAGCCATTGGGTCGGCGACGAGTAATGGCGACGCCGGCCTCGCGGCGGCGCCTCCACGGCGCGCCGATCGACTATCGTGTATCCATGTCGAACAGTCCTGAGCGGAGCCCGGCGTGAACACATCCGTGGCCGTGATCGGAACCGGCATTGCCGGTCTGAGCGCGGCCTACGGCTGCCGCGAGGCAGGCTGTCGGGTGACCCTTTTCGAAGCGCTGCCTGCGCTTGGCATGTCTGCCCACGGAATGTCCGTCGACGGAGGCATCCTCGACGCGCCACTGCGGATCATGGGTCACGACTCCTGGGTCAGCACCCTGGCGCTGGCAAGGAAGGTGAACGTGGAGACGTTCGCCGTCGATGTCTACACGTCCTGCAGCTGGGCGGATCGCAGCACCTGGTTCCGCAGCAGCCGGATGCCGGTCACTGGATGGCCACTGGTCGGCTCGTGGCGCTATCTCGGCCTTCGGACAGTGCGGCTGGCCGTTGGCCTGGCGTGGTTGGCGCGCTTCACGCGTCGACTGCGTGCGGACGGCACCAATATCACTCTTGCTGAAGCGCTGCAGCGCGAACGCTACGACGCCCTGTTCTGGCGCGGCCTGGTAGTTCCCATCCTGCTCACCATCTGCACCTGCGACGAGGAGCATCTGCTGGCCTGGCCCGCGGCACCGCTGCTGGCGCTGCTGCACGGCATCCTCCACACCAGCGAACCCATGCGCCTGCGCGGCGGGACGGCGGCGCTCGCTGAAGCCCTGGGCCGCGAAATTCCCCACCATCTCGGCAGTCGCGTCACTGAAGTGCGCGAAGTCGACCGGGCGGTGATTGTGCGCAACGCGCGCGGCGACGGCGGGCGTTTCGACCGCGTGATCGTGGCCACCCAGGCCAACCAGTTGGACTTTCTCGACGCGGCGCAGTTCGGCGAGGAGCGGCGGGTGCTGCAGGGCATCGACTATGCGCGCGGCGAGCTGTGGGTGCACCGCGACGAGCGCTTCTTGCCGCGCCATCGGCGCGACTGGACGGCGCTCAATTTCCAGATGGACGCGGACCTTCAGCGCCCGATGTTCAGCGTCTGGGTCAACGCCGTGGAGCCGACGCTCGCCGACAAGCCGCCACTGTTCCAGACCTGGAATCCGCGGTTCGAGCCCGATGGCGACAAGGTGCTGGCGCGACTGCCCATGCAGCGCGCGGTGGTCAACAGCGCTACCGGCGACGTTCTCGATCAGCTGCGGAAGTGGCACGCGCAACCGCGAAGGCGGCTGTTCTATTGCGGATCCTGGGCCCATGAAGGAGTGCCACTGCTGGAGTCGGCCGTAAAGTCGGCGCAGGTCGTGGTCGAAACGCTGCGGCGACAAGATGCGTCCGTCGGCTGAATCGACTCGCTGCGTCTGTCGGCGGCACGCCTAAGGGGTGCCCTCGAAGCCATTGGCGAACACATGCTCGCCTGGGCCTGCGGTGAACCTTGCAGTGCAGACGGTGTCTGCAATCATGGTCAGCTGCTCGGCGCAGGCTGCATCGCCGCTCCAGCCCTCAAACGTGGACTCCGGTTCGGCAACTGCGGTCAGCGTGACCAGCGTGCCGTCGACGAACTCGTCGGTGCAGCTTGCGCCCTGCGAGCCGCAGTTGATCGTGCCCGGGGACGATGCCACGTTGCCAAATCCATTGCCCTCCAGTCCCACCGAAAGGATCCACGGCGAGAGACTCGTGGCGGCGTCAGGATCTTGCGCCGCGTGAATGGCGTCGCGGCCGGCAGCGAGCGCTGCGGCAGGAGGGTTTACGGCGTCGCTCGCGCCTGCAGTTCGCGCAGCAAGCAGGTTCACGCTCAGCAGCAGCCCGGCGATTGCCGGCACGATGGCTGCCGCGCCCGCGCCGGACGCGCGACGTGCGTATGGAGAAGAGAGTTCACTGCGGCTCAACGAGTTCGGCGCCCGTCGGTTGCGGACAGAGCTGAGCGGCGGGACCTGAGGCGCGAAGGGCATGAGCGGGACCGAACGGGGCGCAGTCTGCCATTGTGAAGTCGTCGCGTTGTCGCACGCAACCCTGATCGATCCATGTCGGCGAATGGTGCGCCGTTGCCAAAGTGAAGCGCGTGGCGCAGGCTCGATGGGCTGATTCGGGCAGCGCATTGCCGACCTGCAGCCTATGCGTACCACGAGCCTTTGTGATGAACACGAACACAAACACCCTGCGCGATCCGGTTTGCGGCATGCAGGTCGAGCCCGACTCACCGCACCAGGCGCGGCACGCGGGTCACGACTACCGCTTCTGCTCGGCGGGCTGTCGTGGCAGGTTCGTCGCTGATCCGGCGAAATTCCTCGAAACGAAGACGCCAGAGGATTCCTCCAGCGGGCAAGATCAAAGCGCTCCAGCGCGATCGGCCGCACCCGGCAGCCGCTTCACCTGCCCCATGCATCCGCAGATCGTGCGGGACACGCCAGGCACCTGCCCGATCTGCGGCATGGCGCTGGAACCGATGATGCCCTCGCTCGACGAGGACGAGAATCCCGAGCTGACCGACTTCCGTCGCCGCTTCTGGTGGACCCTGCCGCTGTCGGTGGCGGTGCTGGTCATCGCCATGTTCGGCCACTACGTCACGTGGGCTTCTGCGGATACGCGGACCTGGATCGAACTGCTGCTGACCTTGCCGGTGGTGCTGTGGGCGGGCTGGCCGTTCTTCCAGCGCTGGGCGCAATCCATCGTCAATCGCAGTCCGAACATGTGGACCCTGATCGGCACCGGCGTCGGCGCGGCTTTTCTCTACAGCCTGGTCGCCACGCTGGCGCCCGACCTGTTTCCGGATTCCTTCCGAGAGCACGGCCAGGTCGGCGTCTACTTCGAGGCGGCCGCGATCATCGTTTCGCTCACCCTGCTTGGCCAGGTCCTTGAACTCAAGGCGCGCTCCAGTACCTCTGCCGCACTCAAGGCGCTGCTCAGCCTGGCACCGAAGACCGCGCGGCGGCTGCGCGGGGACGGCAGTGAGGAGGACATCGAACTCAGTCATGTGCATCTCGGCGACCGTCTGCGCGTGCGGCCCGGCGAGAAGGTTCCGGTGGATGGCGAGGTGCTGGAAGGTCGTTCCAGCGTCGATGAATCGATGCTCACCGGCGAAGCCATGCCGGTCGAGAAGGCGCCCGGCAGTGCCCTGATCGGCGCTACCCTGAACACGTCGGGCAGCCTGGTGATGCGCGCCGAGAGAATCGGAACGGACACCGTTCTCGCCCAGATCGTGCAGCTGGTGGCGCAGGCGCAGCGCTCGCGCGCGCCGATGCAGCGCATGGCCGACAAGGTCAGCTTCTGGTTCGTTCTGGCCGTGCTCGCCATCGCCCTGATCACGCTTCTGGTCTGGGGATTCTTCGGTCCGCACCCTGCGTGGACCTACGCCGTGCTGAACGCGGTGGCCGTGCTGATCATTGCTTGCCCCTGCGCCCTGGGTCTGGCCACGCCGATGTCGATCATGGTGGCCACCGGGCGTGCGGCGCAGGTGGGCGTGCTGTTCCACGATGCCGAAGCGATCGAGCGACTGCGCAGCATCGACACACTGATCGTCGACAAGACCGGCACGCTGACCGAGGGTCGGCCAGCATTTCGTACCGTGGTCGCGAGCGACGGCTTCAGCGAAGACGAGGTGCTGCACCTGGCAGCCAGCCTCGACCAGGGCAGCGAACATCCGCTGGCCGAAGCGATCGTCAACGAGGCGCGCAGACGCGGGCTCACGCTGGAGAAGGCAGAGGCGTTTGAATCGGCCACTGGCATCGGCGTGCGCGGCAAGGCAGGTGGCTCGTCGCTGGCGCTCGGCAATACCGCGCTGATGGAGGAGATCGGCGTCGATGTCGCGCCACTGCTCGAGTCGGCCGAAACACTGCGCCGCGACGGTGCCAGCGTGATGTTCCTTGCGGCAGATGGGCGCAGCGCCGGACTGATCGCGCTCGCCGATCCGATCAAGGCGAGCACGCCGGATGCGATCAGGTCACTGCGCGCCGCCGGTCTGCGCATCGTGATGGCCACCGGCGATGGCAAGACCACCGCGGATGCGGTCGCCAGGGAGCTTGGCATCGAAGAGGTGCACGGCGAAGTGCGGCCGCAGGACAAGGCCGATCTGGTCGCGCGCCTGAAAGGCGAAGGGCGGCGCGTGGCGATGGCCGGCGACGGCATCAACGATGCACCCGCGCTGGCCGCTGCCGATGTCGGCATCGCCATGGGCACCGGTACCGACGTTGCCATGACCAGCGCGCAGGTCACACTGGTCAAGGGCGACCTGCGCGGCATCGTCCGAGCCCGGCAGATCTCCCGAGCGACGGTGCGCAACATGCAGCAGAACCTGACGTTTGCCTTCGCCTACAACAGCCTCGGCGTGCCCGTCGCCGCCGGTGTGCTGTACCCCGCCTTGGGCCTGCTGCTCAGCCCGATGATCGCAGCCCTGGCGATGAGCCTGTCTTCGGTGTCGGTGGTGGCCAACGCGCTGCGGCTGCGGATGGGTCGCTGGCGAAGCTCGCGACCCTGCCGGTGAGGGACACATCACGGCGGAATCGGAGTTCTTGCAGCCAAGAGTAGTTGTTCGCGGTAGTCAGAGGCCCGGACGGATCCGGTGGACCACCTTGGGACCGCAGTGCGTGTCAACAAGGGAGCCGTGCAGTCGACCATGGGTTTGTCGGTGACTGGCTCCCTTGGACCAAGGGCCGCGAGGCTCTTCGATGCGCAGTCATCACATCCGACCGATCCTTGCAGCCTTGGCGGTGGCGGCATTGCTGCTGGCCGCCCATGGCCTGCATGCGTAGCCATCGGGCGGCAGCTACACGATGCGCAAACAGGTGATCGGCGCCGGCGAGGTTTCCAGCGCCGGCCCTTGTCGACTGACCGGCACCGTGGGCGAGGTCGGGGCGACGGAATCGGTTGCACTCCGGTTCAATCTCGTCGGTGGCTTCCACTCTCAGTCGGGTCCGGTCGTCGAATCGATCTTCTGCGACGGCTTCGAGAACTTTTCCTGCCCGTGAGCCGATTTCCAAGTGCTGATTCCACCGCCGCCGTGACCGCAGTTGCCCTCGAGCGACACAGTTCCTCTGCAGAAATGGAGTAGTGATGACTCTGTCCAGATTGCTCACCGTCCTGATCCTCCTTGGCTTGCAGCTTGGCGCGACAACGCCTGCCCTTGCCATGGGTACCACACTTACCTACCAGGGCAGCCTGGAGGATGGCGGCGTGCCCGCGCATGGCAGCTATGACTCCCAGTTCTTCCTGATCGACTCCAGTGGCAACTCCCTCGGCGGGAATACGTCAACAACGTCCAGGTCGTGCGGGGCGTATTCACGTTGACGCTGGATTTCAGTGGCGCCGCGAATCCGTTTCCGGGCAATTTCGTGCGCTTCCTGGAAATCGGCGTTCGTCCGGCAGGCACGAGCGGCGCCTATGAGTTCCTGACGCCACTGACCCCAATCCATCCGGTTCCCTATGCTCTGAGGGCGGACAGCGTCACCAGTGGCGCAATTGTCGGGGACAGTATCGGTCCCGGCGCGGTGACGACGGCCAAGCTGGCCAACAATGCAATTGCCAGCGCCAAGCTGGCCGACAGCGCGGTCAGCAACGCGAAGCTCGCCACCAATGCAGTCACCAATGCCAAGGTGCTCCCCGGCTCCCTGACCATGAACCGTCACGCGGGTGTGTTCGCCAACGGCAGCCTGGGAGCGCTGACCCTTGGAGGCAACTCATGCTTCACTTTCGAGCTTTCCAATGGCGGTGCGCAGGCGGGCGACTTTCCGCTGATCGCGCTGCAGGCAGGCGCAGTGTTGCCTGCAAACATGAGCTTGACTGCGCTCAGGGTCCCGAGCAATGGCATCGTGCAGTATCGCGTCTGCAATCACGGGGCCATCACCGCAAGTTGGAGCAGCCTCGCTGTCATCTTCATGACCTTGAGGTGATCGGGATGGGCATGCGGCGCCTTGGTTAGAGGTGTACCCCTCCGGCGTTCTGGAAAGGTTATTCTTGCCGCGGTTTCGGTAGCCGGCTTTGGGGCGATGGACGCGAAGCGGGACATGAGTTCGGCCATGCTCGCCAAGCTGATGCCGGAGCTTTCGATGCTCCTTTCGATTGTCTTGCTGGTGATCAATCCCTTCGGGCCGCTGACTCCGCACCCGGCGATCATCGGTTTCGCGCTGGCGGTCGAGGGGGTCTCGCTGATGTTCTTCTGTACCCTGGTGGACATTGCGTCCCGGGTACAGATGCGTCCGCCGTGGTGGGTCGGGGTCCTCATCGTCGGCGGCGTGTTGCTCATGTATCCCGATCTGATCACTGTTCTGAAGGCGGCCTTCGTGGAAGGCATGTGGGTGTTCCTGCCGCTGCTCTGGTCGCTGGTCGAGCGCATTCGCGAACTGTGGACACTGCCGGGCGCATCGAAGCAGGAGAAGATCCGCCGCAGGACGCTCACGTTCGACCGCCTGTGGGTTGGATTCACCCTTGTGCTGGCCGCGACCGCGTGCGCCATCGTCGTCGTCTTCCTGCATGAGGACGGGCTCGTCGCGCTGCTCAACCCGATCATGCCGGTGACCGTCGCACTGGTCTACTACGCGCTCGCCGCCGTCAACGCGTGGCGCGTCCACCAACCGGCCTTCACGAAGCGCCCCACCAGCCTCGTCCCCTGGCTCGACCGTGGCGACGGCACCAATCTGTCGCCTCTCTGATCGTCCGCGCTGACCATGTCGTTGG
>CAZGKE010000060.1:0-5162 GCA_964526035.1 uncultured Gammaproteobacteria bacterium
CTGTTCTCGCCGCGCTACGTGGGCCACATGGCCTCGGATCTGCTGCTCCCGGGCCTGCTGGCGCAGCTCATGACCACGCTGTACAACCCCAACAACGTCAGCGCCGAAGCCGCGCCGGTGACACTTGAACTCGAGATCGAAGTCGGCCGCCAGCTGGCCACCATGCTCGGCATGGACTCCGACCCGTATCGCGCCGATGGCGCCTACGGCCATCTCTGCTCGGGCGGGACCAGTGCCAACTACGAGGCACTGTGGCTGCTGCGCGCGGCCCGTGCCTGGCCGCCAGCCGTTGCCGCACTGGTCCGCAATATGCCGGAGCTGGCTACAGCCGGCACGCGGCTGGCGGATGTTGCCGCCCTGACGTCCTGGGAGCTGCACAATCTGTCGGTCAGCGAGTCGCTCGATCTCGTCGCCGCGGTCGAGCATGCCATGGCCACGCTGCCCAGTGCCGCGACGCGTCGACGCGCGGCGCAGCTGCTTCGCGAGGCACGCCTCGAGCATCTCGGCCAGGCCGGTTTCCAGGCCCGATACGACATCCCCGCGCCGGTAGTCATCGTGCCCGGCACCGCGCACTACTCCTGGATCAAGGCGATGGAGTTGCTCGGCCTCGGCACCGCACAGCTGTGGCGCGCACCGGTCGACGGCCACATGCGGATGCGCGCCGACGGCGTGGAAGCGCTGCTGGAGCGCGCGCTTTCCGAGCGGGTACCGGTGCTGGCCGTGGTCGGCGTGCTGGGCACCACCGAGTTCGGCACCATCGACCCGATCCACGAACTGGTCGACCTGCGCGATCGCTTCGCCGCGCGCGGACTGGCCTTCGGCCTGCACGTCGACGCCGCCTGGGGCGGCTACCTGACGAGCCTGCTGCGCGCACCGGGCGGCGGTAGTCACGCACGGGAGGTTCTGGCGAAGCGCTTTCGCCATTTCCCTTCCGCTGCCGTGTACGACGCGTTCGCTGCGGTGGCAAAGGCCGACACCGTGACCGTCGACCCGCACAAGCTCGGCTTCCTTCCCTATGGCTCCGGTGCGCTGGTCGGACGCGATCGCCGCCTCACCCACCTGGTCGGCACCCGGCCCGCCTACCTGTATGACGGTGACGACGACGACCGCCTTCGACAGCTGGGCGACTACATCCTCGAAGGCTCGAAGTCCGGCGCCGCGGCCGCGGCCGCCTGGACCACACACCGCATGCTGCCGCTGAACAGCGCCAGCTTCGGCCGCCTGCTGGCCTCCACCATCGATGCCAGCGAGTACCTGTTCGATCGCCTGCAGGAGACCGCAACGCGGCTTCAGGACGTCTGCCGCCTGCTGATCCCGGTGGAGCCCGACACCAATCTGTGCTGCATCGCGCTCAATCCGACCGGCAATACCTCACTGGCAAGGATGAACGCATTCGGTCGGGCGGTGTTCGGCCACCTCGCCGTCAGCCCGGCCGAACCGGTGCAGACCCGTCAGTTTCTTGGCAGCTTCACCTCGCTCAAGCGCAGTCACCTGGACGACGACGACGCCCACCGTCTCGCCGCTTTCCTCGGGGTCGATCCGGATGGCTTCAGCGCAGACGGCGCCGACCATCTTTTCCTGCTGCGCCATACCTTGATGAACCCGTGGCTCACGGCCGAGCACGAGGGTCGCAACTACCTGGACCGCTACTGCGAATACCTTGAGTGTGCGATCCGCGCCGAGCTGCCGGCATGGCAGGCGGGCGCCACCGTGGCGCGCACGCGCGCCGCCTGATCGAGATGGCTCCCGATGCAACCGCCCACGCAGCCGACCGTCTCTGGATCGTCGAGCGCATCGAACGCCTGCGCACGGAAACAGCCGCGGCCCGGGACACGCCGCTGCTGTCGTTGCCGGTGCCAAGCAGGCCCGGACTCGGTCTCCACTTCAAGGACGAAACGCTCCATCCCAGCGGCAGTCTCAAGCATCGACTGGCGCGCTCGCTGTTCCTGTACGCGCTGTGCAACCAGTGGTTGAAGCCTGGCTGCCCTGCAGTGGACGCCTCGTCGGGCAGCACCGCGATTTCCGAAGCCTGGTTTGCCCGTCTGCTCGGCGTGCCCTACATCGCCGTGATGCCTGCCGCGACCGCACCGGCCAAGATCGCCGAGCTGCGTGCGCTGGGCGCGCGCTGCGAGCTGCTCGAGGACCCTGCCGCGATCTACCAGCGCGCCGCTGCCATCGCCACCGAATCGGGGGGCTGCTATCTCGATCAGTTCACCTTTGCCGAGCGCGCCACCGACTGGCGCGGCAACAACAACATCGCCGAAGCCACGCTTGACCAGCTGGCAGCGCTCGGCGTCGATGCACCGACCTGGTTTGTAGCCGGAGCCGGCACCGGCGGCACCTTGGCCACGGTGGGCCGCTACCTGCGATATCGAGGGCTGACCACGCGACTCTGCCTGGCGGATCCGGAAGGCTCGGTGCTGGCACGGGCATGGCTGGCGCATGACATTCATGCGCGATGCCACTGCACCAGCGTGGTCGAGGGTATTGGTCGACCGCGCGTCGAACCCAGCTTCATGCCGGCGCTGATCGACTGCGCACTGACCGTACCCGACGCCGCCAGCGTCGGCGCAATCCATTTTCTCGCCGAACTCACCGGCAAGCGCTACGGTGGATCGTCCGGCACCCACTTCTACGCCTGTCTACAGCTTGCTGCGCAAGGGGCGAACGGCGCCATGGTGAGCGTGCTCGGCGATGCCGGCGAGCGCTATGCGGAAACCCTCTACGACGACGAGTGGCTCGGCCGCCACCAGATCGACCCACGCCCCTGGCGCACCCACATCGCGCGCTTCTGGCAGCAAGGGGTGTGGCAACCGCCGGGTGACGCAGCGCTGACCCACGCTGGCTCCACGCGCAGCGCAACCTGAATCGTCGGTCTACCCGGACCGCTCCCAATGCGGTTGAATGGGCCATGCCCGACACCGTCGTCCTGCTCCATGGCCTGTGGCTGCGCGCCTTCACCCTGGCTCGCCTGTCGCGCGCATTGCGCGCGCGCGGCTATCGGGTGATCGGCTTCAACTACCGCAGCCTGCGCGATGAACCTGATCGTGCCATCGCCACGCTTGCAGAGCGGGTGCGCTCGCTCGACACGCCAGTGCACCTCGTCGGTCACAGCCTCGGCGGACTGATTGCGCTGGCCGCCATTCGTGGGCACGCGTTGAACGTGCCGCGCGCAGTCTGTCTCGGTTCTCCGCTGAGCGGCAGCCTGGTGGCACGACGCCTGGGCGCCATTCGCGGCGTGCGCAGCGTGCTGGGACGTTCGCGTGGTCTGCTGGCTGATGGTCTCGAAAGCTGGCATGGCGGGACACAAGTCGGAGTCATCGCCGGCAGCCGCGGGGTCGGCCTTGGCTTTCTCGCCGGGCGCCTGCAGCGACCGCACGACGGCACCGTGGCGGTGGCTGAAACCCGCCTTCCAGGGATCGCCGATCATTGTGTCCTGCCCACCACCCATAGTGGCCTGCTGTTTTCGAGCGCGGCCATCGCGCAGACGCTTGCCTTCCTGCAATCGGGTGCGTTCCGCCACTAGATACGGAACGCTTCGTGCGTCTTGGCATCCTCTGAGCATGTCCTCGCGCCCCGACAAGGAGCCCCGGTGCACCTCCTGCACCGTGCTAAAATTCGGCGGTTTTTTCACACAGATTCGAGGCATATGGCAGGTCACAGCAAGTGGGCGAACATCCAGCACCGCAAGAACGCCCAGGACGCCAAACGCGGCAAGGTTTTCACCAAAGTGATTCGCGAGATCACCGTCGCTGCGCGCAGCGGCGGCGGCGACACGGCGACCAATCCACGCCTTCGCCTGGCCATCGACAAGGGCCTCGCCGCCAACATGCCCAAGGACAACATCGATCGCGCGGTGAAGAAGGCGACCGGTGAACTGGAAGGCGTGAGCTACGAGGAGATCCGCTACGAGGGCTATGCCCCCGGCGGCGTCGCGGTGATCGTCGATTGCATGACCGACAATCGCAACCGCACGGTGGCCGAAGTGCGCCACGCCTTCAGCAAGTTCGGCGGCAACCTCGGCACGGACGGCTCGGTGGCCTACATGTTCCGCAAGCTCGGGGTGCTCAGCTTTGCACCGGGAACCGACGAGGAGAAGATTCTCGAGGCAGCACTGGAGGTCGGTGCCGACGACGTGGTCAGCTTCGAAGACGACGGCTCCACCGAGGTGCTGACGTCGCCCGAAGCGTTTCAGGCGGTCAAGGACGCCCTTGAAGCCGCGGGTCTGGTGGCCGACCAGGCCGAGATCACCATGCGCGCCGACACCGACGTCGCCGTCGAGGGCGAGACCGCACAGACCGTGGCCCGACTGCTCGACTGGCTGGAGGACCTCGACGACGTACAGGACGTGTATTCGAATGCGGATCTGCCGGCCGAGGCGTACCAGTGAAGCGGGACCCCGGAACGGGCTCCGCTCGCATGCCAGTCCCGACCCGCCATGCGCACCTCGGCCGGTGCCCGGGGATTCGACAGGTCGCTTTTTCGGGTCCCGGGTCCCGGGTCCCGGATCCCGGACCCCAATGATCCGCATCCTCGGCATCGACCCAGGCTCGGTGCGCACCGGCGTGGGCATCGTCGACGTCGATGGCTCGGGGCGCTGCGTGCATGTCCACCACGAAACGCTGAAGCTCAACGACCGCGAGGATTTCACTTTGCGACTGAAGGCGATCCTCGACGGGCTGTGGGGACTGATCGACGCCTTCGATCCGCAGGAGATCGCCATTGAGCGCGTGTTCCTGGCCAAGAACCCGGATTCCGCGCTGAAGCTCGGCCAGGCGCGCGGCGCGGCGATCTGCGCGGTGGTGTCGCGCAACCTCAGGGTCAATGAGTACACCCCGATGCAGATCAAGAGTGCAGTGGTCGGTCGCGGCGCCGCCGAGAAATCCCAGGTCCAGCACATGATCGGGGTGCTGCTGAACCTGCGTGAGAAGATACAGGTCGACGCCGCGGATGCGCTGGCCGTGGCCATCACGCACGCCCATACCCGCAGCATGGCCGAACGCACCGGCATGCAGGCGGCGGCGCTGTTGCGAAGGCGGCGGCGCGAACGATAGGTATTCAAACGAAATCGAACCGCAGAGAACGCTGAGAATGGCGATCCCATGCAGGAGCGGCGCGGGCCGCAATGGCGCGTTTCAACCGCAGCGCCGCACAATGGTCTC
>CAZGKE010000060.1:5262-18960 GCA_964526035.1 uncultured Gammaproteobacteria bacterium
CAATGGTCTCAAGGCTCTTCTCTGCGCTCTCTGCGTACTCTGCGGTTGAATGCTCCTCCAGGAGCAACCGCTCCCCCGGGAACAACCCATGATCGGACGACTCAAAGGCACCCTCATCCACAAGCAGCCGCCGTGGCTGGTGATCGACGTGCACGGCGTCGGCTACGAGCTGGAAGCGCCGATGAGCACGTTCTACGAACTGCCCGAGGTCGGCCGTGAGGTGAATCTGTTCACCCACTACGCGCAGAAAGAGGACTCGGTGTCCCTGTACGGCTTCCTGCGCGAGGCCGAGCGGCGCCTGTTCCGCGACCTGCAGAAGGTCAGCGGCGTCGGCGCCAAGATCGCCCTGGCGGTCCTTTCCGGTGCCAGCGTCGAGGACTTCGCGCGCCTGATCCAGAGCGGTGACGTCACCGCATTGACCCGCATCCCGGGCATCGGCAAGAAGACCGCCGAGCGCATGCTGGTGGAACTGCGCGACCGCGCCGCCGACCTCGGCGCCGGCAGCGTCATCGCGGGAGGCGGCCGTGGCGCCGTCCCCAAGGACCCCATCGCCGAAGCCGTCGCGGCCCTGCAGCAGCTCGGCTACAAGCCCGCGGAAGCCTCGCGCATGGCCGAAAAGGCGCGCGAGGAGGGTGATGCCGCGGAGGCAATCATCAGAAAGGCACTGCAGCAGGCATTGCGTGCCTGACGCGGGAATCGGGAATCGGAACCAGCGGTAGCCATACCGGAAGGTTATGCTTGCGCAACGTCCGCGAGCCCCGGCATGCACCGTGACCTTTACCCTGGCGACCATGACCCTGCTCCCCACTCCCCGCTCCCTGCTCCCCCGCCCTGCATGACCGACCGCATCATCTCCCCCGAAGCCAGCGACGACGAAGCGCGCATCGAAGCCTCGATTCGGCCGCGACGGCTCGACGAATACCTCGGCCAGGCGCCGGTGCGCGAGCAGCTCGGCATCTATATCGAAGCTGCCAAGCGCCGCGGCGAGGCCCTCGACCACGTACTCATTTTCGGACCGCCGGGGCTGGGCAAGACCACGCTGTCGCATGTCATCGCCAACGAACTCGGCGTCAACATGCGGCAGACCTCCGGGCCGGTCCTGGAGCGCGCCGGCGATCTCGCCGCCCTGCTCACCAATCTGCAGCCGCACGACGTGCTGTTCGTCGACGAGATCCATCGCCTGTCGCCGGTGGTCGAAGAGGTGCTGTATCCCGCGATGGAGGACTTCCAGATCGACATCATGATCGGCGAAGGTCCGGGCGCGCGCTCGATCAAGCTCGATCTGCCGCCTTTCACCCTGGTCGGCGCCACCACCCGCGCCGGACTGCTCACGGCCCCGCTGCGCGACCGTTTCGGCATCGTGCAGCGGCTGGCCTTCTACTCGCCCGAGGAGCTCGCAGCCATCGTGCGCCGCTCGGCGAGGATTCTCGACATCGACTGTGATGCCGAGGGCGCGCTGGAAATCGCGCGCCGCTCGCGCGGCACGCCGCGCATCGCCAACCGGCTGCTGCGTAGAGTCCGCGACTGGTCCGAAATCCGCGGCGACGGCCGGATCACCACCCAGGCCGCGGACTCCACGATGGTCATGCTCGATGTCGATGCCGAAGGCTTCGATGCACTCGACCGGCGCCTGCTGCGCCTGATCATCGAGCACTTCGACGGTGGCCCGGTGGGCGTGGAAAGCATGGCCGCGGCGCTGTCCGAGGAGCGCGGCACCATCGAGGATGTGGTCGAGCCGTTCCTGATCCAGCAGGGCTACCTGATGCGAACCGCGCGCGGTCGCGTGGCCACGTCACGCGCCTGGCGCCATCTGGGCCTCAATCCGCCGCCCGGACGTCATGAGGCGAGCGACCTGTTCAGCGACGGTAAGTAATGAATGATTCAGTCTGATCCGCATAAATGGCCGGTGCGCGTGTACTGGGAGGACACCGACGGCGGTGGCGTGGTCTATCACGCCGCCTACCTGAAGTTCCTGGAGCGCGCGCGCACCGAGCTCCTGCGCAGCGTCGGACTGGTGCAAAGCCGGCTGCGCGAGAGTCACGGCCTGCTGTTCGCCCTGCGTGGAGTGGAGATGCGCTTTCTCAAACCGGCTCGGTTGGACGACCTGCTCGAAGTTCAGACCTGGATTCAAAGGCGTGGTCGCGCCAGCCTCGACTTCGGCCAGCGCATCGTGCTCGATGGCGACGTGCTGCTGACCGCGATGGTTGCAGCCGCATGCCTTCGAGCCGACAGCTTTCGCCCGGCAGCGATCCCGCCGGATCTGATTCCGTACCACCCGCATGACAACAAGACGACTACCGGATAGCACTGCATGAATGGCGAACTCAACGTATTCCAGCTGATCCTGGAGGCCAGCATCCCGGTCAAGATCGTGATGGGCATCCTGCTGCTGGCCTCGGCCGCGTCATGGGCCATCATCTTTCGAAAGAAGGCAGTCCTCGATCGCTCCGAGGCCACGGCCGATGCCTTCGAGGAGCGCTTCTGGTCGGGGGCTGACCTGGCCGCACTGTACAAGGAGATCAGCGCCGACGAGGAGCAGGTCAGCGGCCTCGACGGCATATTCGAGGCAGGCTTCCGCGAGTTCTCCAGACTTCGTCAGAAGCGCGCCATCGACCCACGCGCGCAGCTGGAGGGCGCCCAGCGCGCGATGCGCGTGGCCCTTTCGCGCGAAGTCGACCGGCTGGAGCAGAGCCTGGAGTTTCTGGCCACGGTGGGCTCCACCAGCCCCTACGTCGGACTGTTCGGCACGGTGTGGGGCATCATGCTTGCGTTCCAGGGTCTGGCGAACGTCACGGAAGCCACCATTGCGATGGTCGCCCCGGGCATTTCCGAGGCGCTGATTGCCACTGCCATGGGCCTGTTTGCGGCGATTCCGGCGGTGATTGCCTACAACCGCTATTCGCACAAGGTGGAGCGCCTGCATTCGCGCTATGACGCCTTCACCGAGGAGTTCTCCACCATCCTGCAACGCCAGGCGCACATCGAATAGCGTCTGCCAAAGACGATCACGGGATTCGAGGAACCTCCATGCCAGTCGCCCTCAAACACAAGAAGCGTCGGCCGATCGCCGAAATCAATGTCGTTCCCTATATCGACGTGATGCTGGTGCTGCTGATCATCTTCATGGTCACTGCGCCGCTGCTCACCCTCGGCGTCGACATCCAGCTGCCGCAGGCGGAGGCGAAGACCCTTGAGCAGGAGAAGGATCCGGTGCTGGTCGAGATCGACCAGGAAGGTCGGCTCTACCTGCGGCTGTCCGGCGAGGTGCCGGAGGAAATCGATGCCGAGGCGCTGGGTACCCGGGTCGCCGCCTTCGTGCGCAACAACCCGAACGTGCCGGTGCTGATCGGCGGCGACGAGCGCGTCAGCTACGGTGCCATCTATCAGGTCATGGTGGTGCTGCAACAGGCCGGTGTGGCCAAGGTCGGGCTGATGAGCCAGCCGGTCGGCGACGGACGCGGAAGCTGAGCTGCCGTTGCCTGCACACGTCGCCACCGCTGAAAGCTGGCAGGATCAGGCGCGCGCCGTCGCCCTTTCGATCGGCATCCACCTGATCTGCTTCGGATTGATCGGCATGGGCCTGTGGTGGCAGAAGCATACCCGCCCGCTGTCGGTGGCTGGTGCGCCCATCGAAGCCGTCCTGTGGACCGGCCCGCTGCCCAGCGTGGCGCCAACCGCAGCGCCGCCGCCGGCGAGAGCCACCCCCAGGCCGCCGCCAGCCAAGGCCGAACCGGCACAGCCGATCCAGCGCCCGGACACGGTCGACCGCGAGCGCGCCGCCGCGCTGACGCAGCAGCAAAGCATCGAGCGCGCGCAGCGCGAGGAACAGGAGCGGCAGCGCCAGCGGCAGGTGGAGCTGTCCGAGCAGGAGCGCCAGGCGCGCGCCGAGGCCGCACGCCGGGCGCTTGAGGATGATCGCCGCCGCCAGGAGGAGCTGGCCCAGGCGCGTGCCGAGCGCGAACTCGCGGAGCGGCAGTCGCGCGTGCAGCAGGAGCGGCTTGCACAACTCTCGGACCTCGACCGACAGCAGCCGGCCGAACGCCCGGCGCCCGTCGAGGGCCCGCTTGCGGAACCTCGCGAGGCCGAGCCGGTCGGAAACTTCGGAACGGACACCGGCCTGGCGGCCCGCTACATGCTGGCCATCCAGCAGACGGTCACGCAGAACTGGCTACGCCCCGACACCACCCGACCCGGATTGCAGTGCCGATTGCGTATCATCCAGATCCCCGGCGGCGAAGTCATCAATGTCCAGGTCATGTCGCCGTGCAACGGCGATGACCTGGCACGCCGCTCGATCGAAGCTGCCGTGCTGCGTGCGCAGCCGCTGCCCTATTCCGGCTACGAGTCGGTATTCCAACGCGAAATCGACTTCAACTTCCGCTACGACGGATAACGATGAACACCACCAGAAACCTGTACCCCATCCTGCTCGCTCTTGTCCTCGCCTGCTCGCTGCTGCCGCTACAGGCACGCGGCCAGGGTCTGACCATAGATATCGTCGACGGCATTCCCACGGCCCTGCCGATCGCCGTGGTTCCGTTTGCATTCGAGGGCGCGGGGATGCCTCCGGATACCGACATCGCCGCGGTGATTCGCGCCAACTTCAATCGCTCGGGCCAGTTCCGTACGCTGCCTGTGCAGGACATCATCGAACTGCCGACGCGTCAGGCCGACGTCCGCTACGGCACCTGGCGCACCCTTCGCCAGGACTACCTGCTGGTCGGGCGCGTCCTTGATGCCGACATCGGCAACTTCCGCATCGAGTTTGAGCTGTTCGACGTAGCCAAACAGGTGCGTGTCATGGGTACGGCGGTGACCGGGCGTTCGGCCGAAATGCGCAGTGTCGCCCACCAGATCTCGGACATGGTGTATGAGCAGATTCTGGGCATTCCCGGGGCCTTCTGGACCCGTATCGCCTATGTCACCGCGGTCGGCCGCGGCGGCAACATCGTCTACACGCTGATGGTTGCCGATGCCGACGGCCACAGCCCACGGGATGTAGTCAGCTCCCGCGAGCCCCTGATGTCGCCGGCCTGGTCACCCGATGGCCGCCAACTCGCCTACGTCAGCTTCGAGAGCGGCAACTCGGCTATCTGGATCCAGCACCTGACCACGGCACAGCGCGAACCGGTGACTTCCTTCCGCGGCATCAACGGCGCGCCCAGCTTCTCGCCGGACGGCTCGCGTCTGGCCATGACCCTCTCGCGGGACGGCAATCCCGAAATCTATGTGATGGACCTCGGCAGCCGTCGGCTCAACCGCCTGACCACCCATTTCGCCATCGACACCGAGCCGACCTGGACGCCGGACGGAAGGCACATCGTCTTCACCTCGGACCGCGCCGGAAAACCTCAGCTGTATCAAGTGTCTGCGGACGGTGGTGAGGCGAGTCGCGTGACCTCACGGGGCGAGTACAACGCCCGTGCCAGCGTTGCGTTCGACGGCAAGCGGATCGCTATGGCACAGGGTGCCGGGAATGTGTATCGTATCGCTGTTTTAGACCGTTCATTGGGCGGCGAGGGCGAAGTGCGCC
Organism: uncultured Gammaproteobacteria bacterium; assembly: GCA_964526035.1. Classification (GTDB taxonomy): domain Bacteria; phylum Pseudomonadota; class Gammaproteobacteria; order Xanthomonadales; family BPKI01; genus DAOMOD01. The sequence goes on from CAZGKE010000060.1 coordinate 10,796, forward strand.
TTATTTCTCCGGGCAGCCTCGACGAGTCACCCAGCTTTGCTCCGAACGGAAGCATGATTCTCTACGCCGCGCGCGAAGGCGGGCGAGGCGTTTTGAATGCCGTGTCTGCCGATGGGCGGGTGCGGCAACGGCTGGTCCTGGCGGAGGGCGACGTGCGCGAACCCGCCTGGTCCCCGTACCGACAACGATAACCGCCCCTGTCCCACACTTTTGATCAACCCGAAAACCCCAACTGTCCGAGTATCGAGGGAATTGTCATCATGAATAACAGCCTGCGCGTCCTCCTGGCCGCGGCCCTCAGCATCACGCTTGCCGCTTGCGCGAGCAAGAAAACACAGCCCGAGCCCACGCCGGAACCGCGGCCGGACCCGGTCGTTACACCTACACCCGAGGACGACGGTCGCTACGCTCCCGAAGATCTGGACACCGACAGCTGCCTGCGTCAGCGGGTGGTCTATTTCGACTTCGACCAGAGCTCGATCCGCTCCGAGTTTGCCCGCACCATCGCCTGCCATGCCAAGTACCTGCAGGACCGTCCCTCCGCGCAGATGACCCTCGAAGGCCACGCCGACGAACGTGGTTCACGCGAGTACAACCTGGGCCTGGGCGAGCGTCGCGGCAATGCCGTCGGCTCTGCGCTGCGCGCGCAGGGTGGCAACGCCGGCCAGCTGACCACCGTCAGTTACGGCGAAGAGCGCCCGGTATGCACGGAGTCGAATGAGGACTGCTGGCAGCGCAACCGTCGCGTCGAGATCATCTACACGGCTCGGTGATGACCCGCGGTTCCAGTTTGCTTGCAATCTCGGTCGCGGCGGCTCTTGCCGTCGCGACCTTTTCCCCACCTTCGGATGCGCAATCGGGCAGTCGGCTGAGTCTGGCTGAACGGGTTCAGCGGCTTGAACAACAGACCCAGGGCAATCAGGGTCAGGGCAGCAGTCTCGAGCTGCTCAACCGCATCCAGGAGCTGCAGACCGAAATTCAGGCGCTGCGCGGGCTGATCGAACAGCAGGCGTTCGAAATCGAAGGGCTGAAGCGGCGTCAGCGCGAGCAGTACATCGACCTCGACACACGCATGGGTCGAATCGAGGGCCGTCCGCCCGGCCTGTCCAGCGAGGCGGATGTCGACACTGCGACACACACCCCGGGGCAGCTGACGATGGAGGAACCGGACATCCGCCCGGATGTCGACGGGGGCGTGCGCACGGATCCATTGGACCCTGCAGACGTGGCCCCAATCGAGCCGATGTCTGATCCGGCCGATGAACGCCGCGCCTACGATGAGGCGTTTCAGGCGCTCAAGGACGGTCGCTACGCGGAATCAGCGCGTCGCTTCCAGAGCTTTCTTGAGCAGTTTCCCGCCGGTCAGTTTGCCGACAATGCGCAATACTGGCTGGGCGAGTCGTACTACGTGACGCAGAACTACCGCGTCGCGCTGGATACCTTCCGCCAGCTGCTGGAGCGCTATCCGCAAAGCGCGAAGACGTCCGACACGCTGCTCAAGATCGGCTACTGCCACTATGAGCTGCGCGAGTGGGAGGATGCCGAGCGCGTTCTCAACGAGGTGGTCGAGCGCTATCCCGACACCACCGTGGCACGCCTTGCGCAGGGTCGCCTGCGCGCACTGCGTCTCGAGACGCGCCAGTAGCGAGCGGCCCCGTGGCCGCCACAGTGGGCTCCATGCCAGCCGCGGAAACGCGGCTGCGCATCACCGAGATATTCCATTCACTGCAGGGCGAGGCGGACAGCGTCGGCTGGCCTACCGTGTTCGTGCGCCTGACCGGCTGCCCGCTGCGCTGCCAGTACTGCGACACCGCCTACGCCTTCGAAGGCGGTGGCTGGATGACGCAGGAGGCCATCCTGGCCGACGTGGCAGATCACGGTACCCGCCACGTTTGCGTCACCGGCGGCGAGCCGCTGGCGCAGAAGCGCTGTCTGGGTCTGCTGACCGCGCTGTGCGACGCCGGCTACGAGGTTTCGCTGGAGACCAGCGGTGCGCTCGACATCGCCCCCGTCGATCCGCGCGTGCGCCGCGTGGTCGACCTGAAGACCCCGGCATCTCTCGAAGCCCATCGCAATCGCTGGGAAAACCTCGAACACCTCACCCCGCGCGACCAGATCAAGTTCGTCATCTGCGGCCGCGCCGACTTCGAGTGGGCGCGCGACAAGGTGACTGAGCATGAGCTTGCGGGGCGCTGCCCGGTGCTGTTCTCGCCCAGCCACGGCCAGCTCGACCCCGCCACGCTGGCCGACTGGATCCTCGCCGAGCGCCTGCCGGTACGCTTCCAGCTTCAGCTGCACAAGATTCTGTGGGGCGATACGCCGGGGCGGTGACGGGACTCGAGAGCACGGAGTGGGGAGTAGGGAGCAAGGTGTAGGGAAACGCGTCGCTTGTGGGAGGACTTGCCATCCCGACTGCTGCGTTCCCATGCCAGCCGCTATCGTCGGGACTACCGTCCCTCCCACAGTCGAGCGCATCGCGGTCGCCCCATGCCCCAGGCCATCCGACCAGTGGCCTAGGCTCCCGGGTGCACGCGGGCGAGCAGGTCCTGAAAGTCGGTGCGATCGCGCAGCGGATCGAACACCGGTTCAACACGGACATAGCCGAGCTGTCGAGAGCGGCTCAGCAGCGCCTGCTCGAGCCAGACCATGGCCTGATCCAGCCGCCCGAGCGCGATGCAGGTGGCTGCCAGCTCGAACGGATCGGCAAACGATTCGGCGTGCTTTGCTTCCAGCGCGCCGAGAATGGCCTCCGCCTCGGCAACGCAGCCATCCACCACCTGCGCATGTGCCAGCTCGAAAGAGGTGGCGCTGTCGCGGCCGCAGTCCTTGAGTCCACGCAGGATCTCGATCCTCGCTTCCGCACCGCGTCCCTGCCACGCCAGCGTCGTACCCAGGTACAGCCGAGCATGTGCAAAGTGCGGCTCAAGGGCCAGCACCCGGCGGAATCCGGCTTCGGCCGCCTCGTAGTTCCGCGCAAACACCTGCATGTAGCCCACATCGGTGCCCACCAGCAGCGACAGCGGATCGATCTCGTAGGCTCCGCCGATCTCGACCAGCGCCGAATCGACGTCGCCCGATGCCGCCAGCGCCAGGGCGTAGAGGTCGCGTGCCGTCGCGTTTCCCGGCTGCAGCTCGATGGCGCGTCGCAAACATTCGGTCGCGGTAGGCGGGTCCCAATCGTGGAACAGCGCCACGGCGCCAAGACCCTCCCACGCGCGACCAAGGTCCGGATCGAGACGCGCGGCCTCGTGGAACAACGCGCGGGCCTGGCGAAAAGCGTCGGACGCCGCGGTCTGTCCGGTGATGGCGAGGGCGGCAAGGGAAGCGCCCCACCAGTACCGCGCCTCGGCGTTGCCGGCATCCAGGGCCAGCGCTGCGCGCGCCTCGACGATGGCGTCGTGCCAGGCGGGCGGAGTCCAGCGCTCCCACAAGAAACGGCTGCGCAACACATGCTCCCGCACCTTGGGATCGGAGAATCGTCGGGCATGCGTCGGGCCTGGATCCTGTTCTGCGGCGCGCGGACAGACTTCAGCCAGCAGCGCCGCGGCGGCCGCGTCCTCGATATCGAAAAGAGCGCTCATCGGACCCTCGAAATGCCCGCTCCATGAGGGACTCTCCCGGCCCGTCGTCCACAGTCGCAGGTGGACACGAAGAAGGTCGCCAACCCATTGCAGGCTGCCCTCGACGATCAGGTCCACGCCCAATGCCGTCGCACGCTCCTGCGTATCAACGGCAGCCCCGGCTGCCGCGCGGACTCCCGCCAGCGGCCGCACGATCAGTTCCTGCCGCCGCGCCAGCGCTGTCACCAGAGCGTCGGCAACGGCGCGGCCCAATCCGGGCTCCACGCCGACCAGTTCCTCCAGCGGCAGCACCGCGACCGAGCGGGTCACACCATCGGCAGGGCGCGCCATCGGCACACGCGCCGTACGCAGCACCTCACCGTCGAACCGATAGCCACGCTTCGGGACCGTGACAATCCACTCAGCTCCATCGGAGCGCTGTCCGATGGCCTTGCGCAGCAGATAGACCAGCTGGTTGAGACCCTGCTCCTCCACCACGCGATCCGGCCACAGCGCATCGATCAGCGCCTCGCGCGAGTGGACCTGGCCGGGCTCGGCGAGCAGCAGTGCCAGCGCATCCACGGCCTTGGGGGGCAGCGCCACCGGCCCGCCGTGGCCGCGCAGGACATGGTTGCCCGTGTCCAGCTCGAACTCTCCGAAGTGCAGCAGATTGTTCACGCGCTGCCCTTTGACCTGGGACCTGACCGCCATCCTATCCAACCGATGCGCGCTTCCGTGAGGTTTTTCTGATGCAAAGATGATGCGTTCCTAAGGGCATGCGCGATGCAACCCGGGAAGATCCAACTGCCGATCATCGGCGAGCCGGATCGAACCCTGGAGGAGTCCCGTCATGCCCCGCAATGTTTCCCTCACCCATTCGCTGCGTCGCCGCGCACTCTTCACGCTGCTTGCGCTGATGGCGTTCATTCCGCTCTGCGTGCCCGAAGTCCGCGCCGAACTGCGCCTGCAGATTCCCGACGAGACCTTCGGACCGCCATTCTATGCGCGTATCGAGTTTCCTTCGGTCGACCCCGCGATCGTGCCGAACAACGGCGAGTGGGCGGCGATCGTCATGTACCGGCAGGAAGCCTGCGTCCCCGAGGACTTCAACCTGCTCGAAGTGTTCGACGTGCCCGCGGCATTCTCCTGCCCGCTGAACAGCATCGGCGGCTACGAGGTCTGGCAGAACGCACCCGGTGTGGATCCGGCACCAATCCACTCGCGCCTGGTCGGCCAGGGTCCGGTGCCGGTGTGGTTCGTGCGTCATGCCGAGTTCATGGACGCCATCGAAGACGAGGTGCTCACCCTCGCTGAACTGCGCGCCATGCCATCGCTGCGCGAAGGTGCCGCCGACTTCTACGATGAGCTCTTGCGTCCGAGCCAGAGCAATGATCGCCCGCTGCTGCACATTCAGGCCCAGGGCGGTTTCGTCGACGGCAGTCGCTTCCGCCTGACGTGGACCCTGAGTCGGCCACCCGGGTCCGACACCAATGCGACACGCACGCGCATCGAGTTCATCGGCGCGGACGCCCCGGAGACCTCACCGCCGTTGTCGATCCCGTTCGGCGGCAGCTGGTTCGACCCTGCCGTCCCCGGCCAGGGCCTCGGCATCCACCCGGTCCGCGGTCAGGATCGCGTATTCGCCACCTGGTACACCTACGGAAGCGATGGACAGCCAACCTGGTACGCGCTGGATACCTGCGTGCAGCCCGACAGCGGATCATGCGACTACGACGGTTTTGACGGCCTGCGCGCCGAACTCGTGGTGCTGCAGAGCGCAGGCGGCGCACTCAACGAACCGGTTGATCTTATCCTCAACCCTGTTGGCAGCATGACCATCGATTTCACCGGCTGCACGACCGCCAGCGCCAGCTATGAGCTGGACGGCGAGACAGGCAGCATGGAACTGGTGGCGCTGGTCCCGGTGGACGCCTGCATCGATTGAGGCCACACACCCTCGTGCGGGCAGGCGCGCTCGCATGCCCGCACGAGACTCAGAGCCTGAGAAGGATTCGCACGTCGTAGCGAGGGCGTCGCCGGGCGTTCATGACAACGCGCGCTGCGCGAAAACATGGGAGTTTGGCGAGCCAAATGACCGCGGTTTTCGTGTGGCGCAACGCAGCCATGGGCGTCCGGCGGCGTCCGCAGTAGGCGGGCCAATCCTTCTCAAGCTCTCAGGCCTCGAACCTGTCCAGCACGCGCTGTACGCTGCCCAGGTAACTCTCACCGAACAGATTGAGGTGGTTGATCAGGTGGTAGAGGTTGTAGAGCGGGACGCGCTCGCGCCAGTCGGGGTCGATTCCCGAGGCTTCGGTGTAGGCGGTGAAGAAGTCTCGCGGCGGCTCGCCAAACAGCGTGAGCATGGCCAGGTCGGCCTCGGCCCAGCCGTAGTGCACGGCGCCGCCGTCTATCAGTGCCAGTTCGCCGCTGGCACAGGCGTGCAGGTTGCCCAGCCACAGGTCACCGTGGATCAGTACCGGCGGCATGTCCGGCAGCAGCGTCGACAGGCGCGCTGCTAGCGCCTCGATGCGCGTCACGTCCTCGCCCTGCAGCAGCCCGCGGTCGCGCGCCAGGCCGGCCTGGTGCAGGAGTCGTCTTTGGGCAAAGAACTCGAAGCCGTCGTCGCACCAGCCGTTGGGCTGCGGGGTGTCGCCGCAATAGCCGTCCTGGGTCCAGCCGAAGCGCTCGCCGCGCTGCGCATGCAGGGCTGCCAGCGCGTCTCCGGCAAGGCTCCAGGACTCGGGGTCGGCGCGGCCGCGACCAAGGTCTTCCAGGGCAATCCAGAATGCGCCGACGCCCAGCACGTGCGGCACCCGCAGGGTTTCGGTCGCGCGCAACGCCTCCAGCCCTGCGGCCTCGGCGGAAAAAAAGTCCGACGGCGCGTCGCGCGCCACCTTCACCCGGTAGCGACGCGTTTCCTCGCCATCGGCATCAATCACCAGGTGGATGCCATCCGAAAATGCGTCGAAGTTTTCCATGGACTGCCCTCCTGCTCGCTTCAAGGCACCACCAGCGCGTCGCAACCCAGCGCGGTGGCTGCGTAGCGGCTGGTACTGCCAAGCAGAAATGCTTCCATGCGCGAGCGCCCGCGCTGGCCCACCACGGCCAGGTCGATGCCGGCTTCGTCGACCAGATCGGACAATGCCTGCCAGGGGCGGCCCTCGCGCAGGGCCGGCACGGTGGGGGTGTTGCTCTGCTGCTGCAGTCGCTGGGCGAAAGCCTCCAGGTTGCGCATGGCTTCTATGGATGATGCACGACGGTATTCGCCGATGGCCTCTCCGGAGGCGCCGGCATAGGCCAGGGTGGTGGCGAACATGGGCTCATCGGCGTGCAGCAGCACGTGCTCGGCGGCAGGCGCCAGGCGCAGGCCGAACAGGGCGGCGCGTTCCGAGCTTTCGGAAAAATCGGTGGCGAGCGCGACGCGCTTATAGCTGTCGGAAGTCGCCTCGCGACGCACCAGCAGCACGGGACGGTCCACGGTGCGCAGCAGGCGGTCGGCGACCGAACCCAGCAGCGCGGATCGCGGCTTGCCCTCGCCGTGTGCGCCAATCACCACAAGGTTGGCCTCGCGAGCGTCCAGAAGCGCTGGAAGGCGCTGGTGTACGGCGCCCTCAAGGACGACGGTGTCGACCCCGATCGCGTGGCGCTCGCGCAGCATCTGCGCATCGCGTTCCAGCAGTGCGCTCACGGCGTCGACCACCTTGCCCACGCCCACGCCAAGCGCAGCGGTGCCACCAAGACCGACATCCGGTCCCGGCGCGGCAATCGCATGGGCAAGGGTCAGCGATGCACCGTGCAGGCGCGCCAGGCCTGCGGCCCGGGTGGCCGCCAGGGCGGCGGCTTCGGAAAAATCGGTCAGCGCGACGATATGGCTTATCGGACTCATGCCGCGGCGCCTCCGGTCAGCAGGGCATTGGCGACCTTGCGCGCGGCGTAGTCCGCGGCGTCGTCGAAGGGCAGCAGGATCTCGTCGGCGCCCGCCGCAATCAGCCGATGACCTTCGCTTCCGGAATGCGCCGTGGCCGCCACCTTGCCCTTGTAGCCTTGGTGGCGAAGGGACTTGATCAGGCTGACATCGAGGTCGGGGTCGCGCATGGTGCTGATCACCCAGCGCGCGGCGTCCAGCGGAAGATGCGCCACGAATTCGTCGTCTTCCGCATCACCGAACAGCACCTGCACCTTGTGGCCGCGGGTGCGCGCCAGTACCTCCGGGTCGAAGTCCACGCCGACCACCGACAGGCCTTCCTCGCACAGCCTTTCGGCCAGGCGGCAGCCGTAGCGGCCCATGCCGAAGACGATGGCGTCGGCCTGCCTGGGGCGATCGTCCATGGCCTTCTCGCGGAACGGGTCGCGTCGCTCGAACACGCCAAGCCAGGGCTCGCAGAGCACATAGAGCCTGTGCGAGTAGAGGATCATGTAGGTGCTCAGGGTGATGGTGATCAGGCCGACCAGCGTGACCAGCCCCAGCGCCGCCTGGTCGACATGGCCAATGCTGACACCCATGGCGACGAAGATGATGGAGAATTCGCTGATTTGCGCCACCGTCAGCCCGGCCAGGAAACCGGTGCGCTTGCGATAGCCCATGTAGCCCATGATCGCCATCAC
>CAZGKE010000061.1:0-18662 GCA_964526035.1 uncultured Gammaproteobacteria bacterium
TGGGGTGCCCAGGTGATCATCTCGCTGTTCGGCGCGGTGCCCTGGGTCGGCGAGGGCCTCACCGAGTGGATTCGCGGCGACTATCTGGTGTCGGACGCCACCCTCAACCGGTTCTTCGCCCTGCACGTGATCGCGCTGCCGCTGGTGCTGCTGTTGCTGGTCTACCTGCACCTGATGGCGCTGCACGAGGTCGGTTCCAACAACCCGGAAGGTGTGGACATCAAGAAGGTCAAGGGAGCGGACGGCAATCCGCTGGACGGCATTCCGTTCCATCCCTACTACACCGTCAAGGATCTCTTCGGCGCCGGCTTCTTCATGATCATCTGCGCCTTCGTGATCTTCTTCGAGCCGACCCTGGGCGGCATGTTCCTCGAACGCGACAACTTCGTCGAAGCCAATCCGCTGGTGACGCCGGAGCACATCGTGCCGGTGTGGTACTTCACCCCGTACTACGCGATGCTGCGCGCCATTCCGGACAAGTTCTTCGGCGTCGTGGTGATGGGCGCGGCGGTGATGATCCTGTTCCTGGTGCCGTGGCTGGACCGCAGCCCGGTGCGCTCGCTGCGCTATCGCGGCTGGATCTCCAAGCTTCTCCTTGCGGTGTTCGTGCTGGCCTTCATCGTGCTCGGCTGGCTCGGCATGCAGTCGGGCAGCGAGACGCAGACGCTGATGGCGCGCATCTTCACCTTTTACTATTTCGCCTTCTTCATCACCATGCCGTTGTGGACGCGGATCGACGCGACCCGACCGGTTCCGGAAAGGTTGCCCGCGCATGACTAAGCGACTCATTGCACTGCTGCTTGCCGTCGCCGCAGCCCCGGCGCTGGGCGCCAGCTATGTCAAGCTCGAGGCATCGAACGCCAACGTCGGAGACCGCGCGTCGCTGCAGCGTGGCGCCCGCCTGTTCGTCAACTACTGCCTGAGCTGCCACGAGGCCTCGCTGATGCGCTACTCGCGGGTAGCTGCGGATCTCGGCCTTACCGAGGAGCAGGTGGCCGCAAGTCTGGTGTTCACAGGCCGCGCCGTGGGCGAGACGATGACCGTGGCGATGGACCGGGATGACGCCGCGGCATGGTTCGGGGCGCCGGCTCCGGACTTGTCGCTGACCGCCCGCGCCAAGCTCGGCGGCCCCGACTGGATCTACACCTATCTGAAGTCGTTCTATGTCGATGAGGGTCGTCCGATCGGCTGGAACAACACCGTTCTTGCCAATGCCAGCATGCCGCATGTGCTCTGGGAGCTGCAGGGCATCCAGCGTCCGGTGTACGCCGAGGGCCACCAGGGCGACGCCACCCATGTCGAGCGACTCGAGATGGTTTCACCGGGTTCGATGAGTCCGGCCGAATACGACCAGGCCATCCGCGACATTGCGGCATTCATGACCTATGTCGCCGAGCCTGCGGTGCTGAAGCGCCAGGCCCTGGGTGTATGGGTACTGCTGTTCCTTTCGCTGTTCACCTTCCTCGCCTGGCTGTTGAAACAAGAGTATTGGCGTGACGTTCACTGACCCACCGCTCGGCGAATCGGATTGCCGGGGGCTGCACTCCGCCGCCCACGGGCGGGGGGTCGCGTCATGAGCGACATGACATCCAACCGTCCGTATCTGATTCGCGCCCTCTACGACTGGATCAGCGACAACGGTCTCACCCCGTACATCCTGGTGGATGCACTGGCACCGGACGTGCGCGTGCCGTCATCGGCGGTGCGTGACGGCAAGGTGGTGTTGAATATCGCGCTGCGCGCGGTGGACCAGCTTGAACTTGGCAATGAATGCCTGAGCTTCAACGCCCGGTTCTCCGGTGTGGGGTTTCCGGTATCGGTTCCTGTGCCGGCGATCCAGGCAATCTACGCGCAGGAGAACGGACAGGGCATGATGCTGCCGCCCGACGAAGGGCAGGGCAGTCCCGAATCCGATCCGCCTCCCGATGAATGGGACCCCGGCGACGGCTCCGGCGAGCAGGGCCCGCGCAAACACACCAAGGGGCCGCCGCGACTTCGCGTCGTCAAGTGAAGTTCTGCGGCGGTGGGCGCCTGATCGCGGTGGCGATGCGATCGGTATCCGTCGATTCGCGTGGTCAGGCCTCTGGCAGCGGCAGGCTGACCCAGAGAACGCGTGCACCGTGCAGCTCGATGGTACCCGGATGACGATCGGCGCCGTTGGTGGAGAACTCGAAAGCGTAGCGCCGCAGCAGCCCGATGCGGCCGCTGTCGTGGCGGCGCAGGCGCAGCCGCTTGAGCGCGACGCTTTGATCGAGAAGCTGCACGCCCGAACGGCTGCAGGCACGAACGCAGCCGGCGCGGGCGGTTTCCTGCGCCGCGCGCGACTCCAGCCACAGGAGCGCGATGACACCTCCCGCGATCAGCCCGACAAGTGTTCCGATCATGCCGGCAGTGTCCATGCGCCCGCGGGCCAGGGCAAGCCATTCCACACGTCGTCTGGCGTCGCTCCAGCTGCAGTCGGGGTGTGGCTTGAAAATGCAGGCTAGAATCGGCATCCGCTTTCATCTGGATCTGCCTGCGTGATCGACATCGCCGGCTACCGCGTCATCGAGTTGATCGGACGGGGCGCCACCGCTTCGGTGTACCACGCCGTACAGCTTTCGCTTGAGCGTGAAGTCGCGATCAAGGTCCTGCATCCGGAGCTGGCCGCCGATGCCAGGGCCGCGCGCAGGTTCCTCGATGAAGCCCGATTGCTGGCCGGGATCAATCACCCGCATGTGGCGTCGGTCTGGGACGTCGGCGTCAGCGAGACGGGGCTGCACTACTTCTCCATGCGCCATCTGCCCGACGGCGACCTGGCCGGCAGGATCGCCGCCGGACCGGTGGGCAGCGAGGCGCTGTCGCGCATCGTGTTCGGGATCGCCAAGGCGCTCGAATACATCCACGCGCGCGGGCTGGTACACCGCGACGTGACGCCGGGCAACATCCTGTTCGATCGTGCCGGCGCCGCCTACCTGACGGACTTCGGCGTGGCGCGCAGTCTCGTCGGCGCGCAGGCGGCGGCGATGGCCGATCTCGCCCCGGGGGTGGTCCGCTACTCCAGCCCCGAGCAGCTTCGTGGCGCGACCATGGACCATCGCGCCGATCTGTACAGCCTCGGTGTCCTGACCTATGAAGCGCTGAGCGGCGCCACGCCGTTTCCCGGTGACGATCCGTTCGAGATCGCCTACGACCAGGTTTTCGCGCCCGTGCCCGCGCTTCCGGTTGCCTCCAGTCGCTGGCAGCCGCTGATCGATCAGGCGCTGGCCAAGCTGCCGGAGTCGCGGATCCCGTCGGCGACCGCTTTCGCTGCCATGGTGGAGCGCTGCGCACCGGAGCATGTCAGCGGCCTCAACCAGATCATTCGCGCCCCGCATTTCGACCATATCCGCACGGTGCGGCCCGAGGATTCGCCGATTCCGCGTCTCGCAGCGCCGCTGCCGTCACCTTCGGACTTGATGGCAACCCATATCTCGAACCGCCCCTTCATGGAGCGGATGGTCGAGCGCAGCACGAAGGTGGGGGGGCGCCGCGCGTTCATCGCGTTGTCGTTGGCGACGGCCGCGGTGATTGCCGGGATTGCGTTCTGGCTGGCGTTGGACTTGATCCCCTCGGGCGACGGCGGCACCCGTGAGGCCGCTGTTTCGGAGCCGGCTGCGGTGCAGCCTCGACCCGTGCCGACTCCGGTGCCGGCCATCGAGCCCGATGAACCCGATCCCGATCCCGATCCCGCGGAGATCGAAGTGTTGCCGGAGGATGTCGATCCTTCCACGCTGCCGACCGTGACCGACCCGGTGGCGGACCTCACTCGCAGGGGACGCGCATTGCTGGCTGCGCGGCGGCTGATGCTGCCTGAGGGCGACAGCGCCCACGACGTTTTTCGCCTGGCGCTGTCGATCGATCCGACGGCACCAGGCGCGCAGCGCGGACTGGCCGACGTCGGCAGCGCCTACCTCGCGCTGGCCAGCGAGGCGCTCACCCTTGATGAGCGCCTGGACTTCTGGAACCGCGGCCTGCAGGCCACCGAAGGTGTCATCCCGGCCGAGGCGGTCCGCGACCAAATCCGCGCCGCCAGGCAAGCCGAGCGCGACATATACCTGGCGCAGGGCAAGGCGGCGTTGGCACGCTGGGATGGCGAGGCGGCCACGCGCGCGTTCGAACTTGCACTCAAGGTCGACGGGCAGGCGCCGGGCGCAGCGCAGGGAATCGATGAGGCGACGCGCGTCGGTCGCCCCGGATACGGCTTCGCCGACGCCCTGTCGAATGGGGGGAAGGGGCCTGAACTGGTGATCGTGTCGAGCTACGCGCTGGCCCTGAATCCGGTCACGGTCGCGGAGTTTCGGCGATTCTGGCGCGACCAGGGCAACGCGTTCGAGGGCGGGCGCCCGGCCTGTCGCGACCGCGAATCCGGCTGGCGGGCCTCGCGACGGCGAACCTGGGAGGCTCCCGGTTTCGAGCAGGGAGAGGACCATCCGGTAGTTTGCGTGGGCTACAGCGAGGCCGAGTCCTATGTGCGCTGGCTCTCCGAGCGCAGCGGACAGCGCTATCGCCTGCCGCGTCCTTCCGAATGGCTGTCCGCCTACGCGGGGCCGGCAGCCTGCAATGGCGCCAATCGCGGCGACCAGAGCTTCCGACAGAAGCACGGTGGACGAGACGCGCAGCCGTGCGACGATGGCCACGCGGAGACCTCTCCGGTCCGGCGCTTTGCCGCAGTCGGTGTCGGCCTCTATGATATGGACGGCAACGTTCGTGAATGGAGCATGGAGTGTGCGGTCGAGGGGCGTGACGGCTGCAGGGAACGGCTGGCGCTGGGGAGCGCCTGGCTTTCCGTGGACGAACCCGAACCGACGCAGCGTGCAATGAGTAGCGAGGTTGCGTTCAACAGCGTGGGCTTTCGGGTGTTGCGCGAAATCCAATAAGGCGATGTACGAAACGTTCAAGGGGTCACAAATTCATGAAGCTGCTATTTCCCAACGGTGAACATGCACCACATTCGCTCCGCGAGGGCGTGAACCGGGTCGGCAGCGCCGAGGGCTGCGACCTGCGTCTGGTTCACGACAGCGTGGCGCCGGAGCATTGCCGGGTCCAGTTGAGTGGCGTCCTGGTGCGCATCATCGATGTCGATCCGGGCGCACGCGTGCTGCTCAATGGCAAGGTGGTCACCACCGAGGCCGAACTGCGACCTGGCGACCTGCTGTCGGTGGGCAGCGTGCAGACACGCCTGGTCGCGGTCGAACGTGCGGGTCAGGGTCCGACATCGGCCCCGCCGTCATCCCCGGTTGACGAAGTGGGGCGTACCAAGGTGCGCATGGCGGTGCCCCGTCACATTCTGCGCGGCGTTTCGGGAAGCACCTTCGGCAAGAACTTCCCGGTGTTCGGGACCATGACCGTTGGTCGCATGGGCGACTGTGAAATCGCCATTCCGTCGGAGGAGATCTCCCGGCGTCACGTGCGCGTGCAGTCACTTCCCGAGGGGTTGATGGTCGAGGACCTCGGCTCTTCGAACGGCACCTTCATCAACGGCGAGAGGGTGCACAAGGGTGTGCTCAAGCCAGGCGATGAGTTGCGCCTCGATACCCTGCGCTTTCTGCTGGTGACGCCGGGCATGGATCCGTCGATGACCGCGCCCAAGCGCGAGCGCGTCGAGCCCATGGTTCAGGAGAGCAGCGGCGGCTCCAATACCTGGATCTGGGTGGTGGTCGTGGTGATCGTGCTGGGCGTTACCGCAGCCGGACTCAAGTTTGCGGGAGTGTTCTAGCCCGGACTTTTTATGAATGCGCTCGCGCCCTTGCTTGATCTTTGTCCGCACAAGGCATTTTCCTCAGTCGGTCGTATACACCGATACGACGCTCCTTCGGAAAACCCCTTGTGCGAACAAATCTCTACACAATCATCGCGGCGATTCATGAAAAGTCCGGGCTAGCCCGCAGCGAGAAGTCGACGGCGCGCACATGCTTGGTCAGCGCGCCGATCGATACGAAGTCCACGCCGGTGGCAGCGATTGCAGGAAGCTGTTCCAGGTCGACGCCGCCGGAAACCTCGAGTTGGGTGCGTCCGGCCGCGCGCCGCACGGCTTCGATCGTGTCGTCCCGGGAGAACTCGTCGAGCAGCACGCGGGGTACGCCGCAGGCGAGCGCCTGATCGAACTCGTCGAGCGACTCCACTTCAACCTCCAGCGGCAGATCCGGGTGCTGCCGGCGTGCCTCGGCGACTGCGGCCGCAATGCTGCCGGCTGCGGCGATATGGTTCTCCTTGATGAGGATGGCGTCGTACAGGCCCATCCGGTGATTGAGTCCGCCCCCGCAGCGCACGGCGTATTTCTGTGCATGGCGCAGTCCCGGCAGCGTCTTGCGCGTATCGAGTATGCGCATGGCCGAACCTTCAACGGCCGCGCAGTGGCGGGCCACCGACGTTGCGGTTCCTGAGAGCGTCTGCAGGAAGTTGAGCGCACTGCGTTCGGCGGCCACCAGCGCCCGTGCGCGCCCGCTGATGTGGCATACCAGGCTGTCCGGGGAGAGATGATCGCCGTCAGCCGCGTGCCACTGGAACCCGACATGTCGATCGAGACTGCGAAAGCAGGCCTCGAACCAGGGAATGCCGGCAAGGACCGCCGACTCGCGGCACAGCAGAACAGCCTCCATCTGGAGCGCGGCAGGCAAGAGCTCCGCGGTGGCGTCGCCGCTGCCGATGTCCTCGGCCAGTGCAGCATCGACATCCTGCTGGACCCGGGCGGGGTCCGGCGGCTGCAGCAAGGTCACTTCAGTCGGATACCGGCTGCGTGCGCAGGCGGTCGAGGATGACGGCAAGCGCCCGGTCGACCAGTGCCGAGCTCTCGATCACGTTGGCAGCGCCCGACGCCAGTTCCCCGGCCAATTGTTCCGGGCTGCGGTCGCACACCTTGAGGCCCTTGTGATTGACGAAAAGCTGCCGGCCGCTGACCGGGCTGGTCCACGACAGGCGGGCGCGTTCGCTTGCTCCGCCGTTGCGCTGGAATTCGACCCAGGTGCCGACGCTGAGGTCGCGGGCGCGCTGGACCCAGGCGTCTTCGAGCGGCAGCTCGGAGTCATCGGAAAGGCGCGCATTGCCGCTGTCGTCCAGGCTGGAATCGAGAGGCTGGACGAGCGGCTCGCCCGGCAAATGGATGTCGGTGTCCCCGTCGGTCTGTCGATCGCTCGGCGAAGCGTCGGGATCGACCTGGGATTCGAGCAGAAATCCCAGTTCGGCGCACAGCGCCTGGATGTCGGTGTCGTGATAGGCGACGGTGGCCAGGCCGTGCCGAAGCATGCGGTCCACCTGCGGCAGCATGGACAGGAGCCGCTCCCGGTCCTGCTCGCTGTCCTTGGGTTCCGACGCCCAGACCAGGTCGTCGGCGAAACGCAGCGCGTCGCCCCAGGCCTGGCTGTCCTCCCCCTGGCGCAGCAGCGTAAGCACCAGGAAGTTCGCCCATGGACGGGTCAGAATGGTATGGATGACGCGCGGAAGGTCGCGTCCACGGACGCGTTCCAGCACCTCGCGTGCGGCCCGTCGACGCGCTCCGAGCAGGCGCTCCCTGCCGCGAGTAGCCTCCGCCGCGCGTTGCTCCGCCACTTCGGCGCGGCGGCGCTCGGCTGCGATGAAGCCGCGGAAATTGGCGAGCAGTCGGTCGAACAGCGCCAGGTTGTCGTCGAAGTCGCGCAGCACCGACTCCACGACCGCAGCAATGCGCTCATACAGTCGCCGGTCGGGGTCGCTGGCCTCGCTCCAGCCGATCCCCGCCAGCGACAGCTCGTCGAGGAGCCGGCGTGCCGGATGGCTGCGCAATGCGAAGAAGCGCGGGTCAAGCAGCGCCACCTTGATGTAGGGGATCTGCAGCCGCGCCAGAAGCACCTGGATCTGCGGAGGAAGATTGCGGTCCTGCAGGATGTAGTCGAATACCATGCCGACGAGATCGATGCTGTGCTCGTCGCGCGGTCGCATCTGCGATCGATCGGCATTGACGCCCAGTCGCCCAACCCGGTCGAACAGGCGATGCTTGACGCGCTCCGAACTTGCCGGCTCCGGAGATTCGTCATTGAGTTCGCTCTGCAGCAGGGTCAGCGCACTGAGCAAGTCACCGACGTCGATGATCACACGCGGACCGACGTCGCCCGCATCGGCCGCGGACGAATCGTTGGACGCATGCTGGTCGAATCGGGTGGCGTAGCGGCGCGCGGTCAGACGCGCTGCCATCAAGGTGTAGATATTGCGATACACCTCATCGGCGAAGGGTGAATCGAACTGCTCGTCGCCGGCCGCGCTGCCATCACCGACCGGAAAGGATCTGCCGGCGCCCGTCGCTGCGGCGCCGGCACCGGAGTAGACGGCACTTCGCCCTGGATGGGCCTGGCGTCCCCATCCAGCTGCAGACGCCGGGTCATCCGCGGCAGCTGAATCAGGTTGTTCAGACGTGGCGCCCGCTTCAGGCGACCCGTCCAGGGCAGCTTCGGGCGATGACTCGTGGCGCGTCGCAGTCGCCACGGGAATCTTGGGCAGGATGCCAGCAGCGATCAGAATGTCGTTGACTTCGCGGTAGATCGGCTCAAGCGCATCGACCACCTGGCGGTCGAACAGCTTGAACAGGACCAGTCGCGTTTCCTGGCTGCATTCCAGCGCTTCGATCGAGGCACGGAACGCCGATGCCAGGGCCGCCGGTGCGAGAGGATTGTTCTCCTCATCGATGTCGGTGGCGTCGACAATCCTGGCGAGGCGCCGGTTCAACGCATAGAGGCTGCGCCCGAGCTTGCCTTCGGCACGAACCACCATGGCCGTCACCGCAAGCGACTGCTCGAGCTCCTCGTTCTCGACGAGGCTGAGCGAAGCGTCGCGACCGGGCGCCTGACGCGCCTGCGTGTTGCGCTGCGTCCGCCCTTCACTGAAATCGACCAGGCTCTGAACCAGGCGCTCCTGGAAGCGGTGCTCGACGTCACCGCGGCGCCGGCGCACCTCTCGCATGCCGTCGAAGTAGCGCGCCTGATGGGCATTGCTGGTGGCCTTCTCGGCCATGTCGAACAGTGCATCGTCAACCGCGTCGAGCGTTTCGCGAACCAGCGCAGCGAGCTTCGGCACGGCGCACGCATGGATGCGCTTGTGCACTTCTGCATTGGCCAGCCGCTTGCGGGATGGCCCGATGTTGGGCTCTTGCGTCATTGGTCTGTCAGTGACGGATGGAGGCTGCTCGTGACGGATCGCGTCGGAACCCGACCCGGTGTCGAGAGCTTAGCGGAAATGTGCGCCGCTCCAACGCGAATCTTTGTGACAGATGACACGAATCAGGGGGAATTTGCCCGCCAATATGTAAACTTAGGTGAACTGCGTGGTGCCGATGCCTTCTTCGGGGAGCAGCACGGGTATTCCGTCGTCGATTCGGTAGATGACCTTGTCGTCCTCGGTCACCAACGCCTCCTGCAGCGCACGGTCGACTCGTGCGCCATCGACGCGCAGCACTTCACCCTTGGCGATGCGTTCATTGATGCTGGCGAGGCGCTGGCGCTCAAGCAGCTTGAGCGGCGTCTTGCTCACCGGGCAGCAGAGTATGTCGAGCAGGCGTTTGTCCATGGCAGACCTGGTTTCGTTGAAAGTATTCGGGTGGCCTTACAATAGCCGTTTTGGGGAGCTGCGGACGACATGACCGAGCAGAACGAACAGGCGCCCTTGGTCGGCGTGGTCATGGGCTCGCGCTCCGATTGGGAGACCATGAAAGAGGCGGTGGATGTCCTGGAAACTCTGGGCGTGCCATGCGAAGTGCGCGTGGTGTCGGCGCACCGGACGCCCGATCTCCTGTTCGAGTACGCGCAAGCCGCTGTTGGACGCGGACTGGCCGCCATCATCGCCGGCGCGGGCGGCGCGGCACATCTCCCGGGCATGCTGGCTGCGAAGACGGTGGTGCCGGTGCTCGGCGTTCCCGTGCAGTCGCGCGCGCTCAATGGTATCGACTCGCTGCTGTCGATCGCCCAGATGCCAGCCGGCATCCCGGTCGCCACGTTCGCCATCGGCGCGGCCGGTGCTCGCAATGCCGGCCTGTTCGCGGCGGCGCTTCTGGCACGCACTCACCCACCTGTAGCCGCGGCCCTGGAAGCATTCCGCGAACGGCAGACTGCGGACGTGCTGGCCCGACCCGACCCGCGCGCGACCTGAGATGGGCGTCACCGTCGGCATCCTCGGCGGCGGCCAGCTGGCGCGCATGCTGGCGCTGGCAGGCGCACCGCTTGGCCTGCGCTTTCTGGTCATGGATGCGGTGGCCGACGCCTGCGCCGGACAGGTGGCGCCGCTGCTGTGCGCCGACTATCGAGACGAGGCGGCGCTGGCGACGTTTGCGCAGAAGGTGGACGTCGCCACGTTTGATTTCGAGAACGTGCCGTCGGCCAGCGCCGAATGGCTGGCGGCGCGGGTTCCGGTCTATCCGAATCCGGCCGCGCTCGCGGTGTCGCAGGATCGACTCGAAGAGAAGAACCTGTTCCGCAGCCTTGGCCTGGAGACCCCCGAATTCGCGGTGGTGGACAGCCTCGACGACCTGCGTCAGGGTGTGGCCGCCATCGGCCTTCCGGCGATACTCAAGACGCGGCGTCTTGGCTACGACGGCAAGGGCCAATATCGTCTGCGCAGCGCCGCCGATATCGATACGGCATGGGCGACCCTGGGCGGCGTGCCGCTGATCCTCGAGCGTTTCGTGAAGTTCGAACGGGAACTGTCGGTGCTGGGCGTGCGCTCGCCCGCGGGACAGTTTGTCGCCTATCCGCTCACCGAGAACTGGCACGCGTCGGGCATTCTGTCGGCGAGTCTGGCGCCTGCCCGGGTCCCCGCGCAGCTTGCCGAGGATGCACTGGCGGCCGCCAGGTCGCTTGCCGATGCGCTCGGCTACGTGGGCGTATTCGCTCTTGAACTGTTCCTGGTCGACGGGCGCCTGATGGCCAATGAGATGGCCCCGCGCGTACACAATTCCGGTCACTGGACCATCGAAGGCGCGGAAACCAGCCAGTTCGAGAACCACCTGCGCGCGGTGCTCGGTATGCCGCTCGGCAGCACCGCGCCGCGTGGCGTGGCGGCCATGCTCAACTGGGTAGGCAGTCTGCCGCCCCGCGACCCCGCCCTGGCGCAGGCGGCGGCGCACTGGCACGACTATGGCAAGCTGCCGCGCGCCGGGCGCAAGGTGGGGCACCTCACCGTGCGCAGCGATACGCCGCAGGATCTGGCCGTCGCGCTGAGCGAAACGGCTGCGGCCATCGATCGAGACGATCAAGCGGCACCGGTGATAGCGGCGCTTGCGATGCAATGAGCGCACCCGCGCCCCGCGCAGCACTTGTTGAGCGGTACTTGTTGAGTGGATCCGGGTTCAGTGGACCCCGCGGTCGAACGCCTCGGTGGCGGTAGTCGCAAATACCACGCCATGGGCGATGTCGGTGCGTATGCCGACGCGGTCGCCAGGGCTGTAGGACAGATGGCTGGGAAACAGCGCGCAGACCGTCTGGCCGCTCGGCAGGACCAGGTCGTAAAGGGTTTCCGCGCCGCGGAAGGCGACCCGCGATACCGTCGCCGAAAGACTTGATTCGGGGTCGGGCTGGATGTCGTCCGGCCGCAGCAGCACGCTGACCTCGCTGTCCGGGGCCAGCGTCGCCACGCCGGAGTGTTCGATGGCACCCAGCTCGGTTTCCACTCGGCCGGCGCTCACCACCCTGCCGGGCAGCAGGCGTCCTTCTCCGACGAAGCCGGCGACGAAGGGCGTGGTGGGCTGATGGTAGATTTCGTAGGGGCTGGCCCACTGTTCCAGCTTGCCGGCGCGCATCACGCCCACGCTGTCGGCAAAGGCGAAGGCCTCGTCCTGGTCGTGGGTGACCAGCAGGGCGCCGATGCCAAGACGCTTGAGCAGCGTGCGCAGCTCTTCACGCAGGTGCTGGCGCAGATGGGTATCGAGTGCCGCGAAGGGCTCATCCAACAACACCAGGTCCGGCTGCATGGCCAAGGTGCGCGCCAGCGCCACGCGCTGCTGCTGTCCGCCGGAGAGTTCATGCGGCCAGCGTGCCGCGAGATCGCCGAGGTCGAGCATGGCGAGACCCTCGCGGACGCGCTGTTCGCGCTCGGCCCCCGGCAGGCGACGCAGGCCGAAGGCAACGTTGGCAGCGACGTCGAGGTGCGGAAACAGCGCGAGATCCTGGAACACCAGTCCGACGCCGCGTCTTTCCGGGGCAATCCCGGCCACGTCGATGCCGCGCAGCCGCACCTCGCCGGCGTGCGCCTCCTGCAGCCCGGCGACCACGCGCAGCACGCTGGTCTTGCCGCAGCCGCTGGGCCCCAGCAGGCATGCCAATTCGCCCGGCGCCAGGTCGAGACTGAGGTCGTCCACCGCCACCGTGTCGCCCAGGTGGACGACCAGTTGGCGGACTTCGAGCAGCCTGGGCGCGGCGTCGTCCAAGCAGGCGATCTAACGCATCTGGCTTGCGGCGAAGTCCCAGTTGACCAGGTTCCAGAACGCCTCGACGTACTTCGGCCGCGCATTGCGATAGTCGATGTAGTAGGCGTGTTCCCATACGTCGCAGGTCAGCAGCGCACGGTCTTCACCGGTCAACGGGGTTGCGGCATTGGACGTGCTTGCCAGCGCCAGCCCACCGTCCGCGCGCTGCACCAGCCACGCCCAGCCGGAGCCGAAGGTAGTGAGCGCCGTCTGCGAGAACTGCTCCTTGAACTTGTCGAAGGACCCGAAGGCCTTGTTGATGCCCTCGGCAAGCTTGCCCGTGGGTTCGCCGCCGCCGTTCGGTTTCAGGCAGTTCCAGTAGAAGGTGTGGTTCCAGATCTGCGCCGCATTGTTGAAAACGCCGCCCGACGCCTTGCGGATGATGGCTTCGAGATCGGCATCCTCGAACTCGGTCCCGGCGATCATCTTGTTCAGATTGTCGACATAGGCCTGGTGATGCTTGCCGTAATGGAAATCGATGGTTTCCGAGGAAATGTGCGGCGCGAGCGCGTCGCGCGCATAGGGAAGTTCGGGAAGCTGAATGGGCATGGAAATCTCCTGGTGGCGGCGCCACGTGTGAATGGGCATTTTCAGTCGCCCAGTCTAACAAGCGTGGCAACCCCCTGGCACGGTATCCTATTGCAGGCGGGCGGTTTTCGCCGCTCGCCGCCATCCCCCACCAGAAGGTCAACCCATGGACGTCATCGAACGCATCCGCGGCATCGTCGATGCCCATCCCATCGTGCTTTTCATGAAAGGTACGCCGCAGTTTCCCATGTGCGGATTTTCCAGTCGCACTGCGCAGGCACTGAAGGCGCTCGACTCGTCGTTTCACTCGGTCAACGTACTCGAGGATCCGGAGGTTCGCGCCAACCTGCCACGGTACTCCAGCTGGCCCACGTTTCCGCAGCTGTTCATCAAGGGTGAACTGATCGGCGGCTGCGACATCACCATGGAGCTCTATGACCGCGGCGAACTCGAGCGCATGGTCCGCGAAGCACAGGCCGCCTGATCCAGCCGGTGTCCAGCGAAGCAGACGACGCAGTCGGCCGCCTCGACGGCCGTGTCATCCTGATCACGGGCGCCTGTGGCGGTTACGGCAGCGCGCTCGCCCGGCGCGTGGCCGCGCTTGGCGCGACGCCTGTCCTGCTCGGGCGCCGGGTGCCGGCGCTGGGCAAGCTGCATGACCAGATCGAGGCTGCAAGCGGACTTCAGCCCGGCATCTATCCGCTCAACCTGGAAGGCGCCGCGCCCGAGGACTATCAGCAGGTGGCCGAGGACATCGAGCGCGAATGCGGGCGCCTCGACGGCATCGTGCACGCCGCTGCCAGCTTCGCCGGACTGACATCACTGGAGCAGACCAGTCCCGACGACTGGCTCAAGGGGCTGCACGTCAACCTCAGTGCGCCGCTGTTCCTCACGCTTGGCTGCCTGCCGCTGCTGCGACGCCAGGGCGATGCTGCAGTGGTCTTCGTGCTTGATGACGCGGAGCTGCAGGGGCGCGCCTACTGGGGCGCCTACGGCATCGCCAAGGCCGGGCTGGAGAAGATGGTGGCGATGCTCGCTGCAGAGCTGGAGCGCTCGACGGTGCGCGTGCACGGGTTGCGCCCCGGACCGATGCGTACGCAGCTTCGTGCGCGCGCGTGGTTTTCCGAAGATCCCGCTTCAGTGCCGCTGGCCGACACGTTCGTGGAGCCATGCATCCGCCTGCTGACAGGCGTGGATGCTGCTCAATGGCGCGGTCGGGTGATGGACCTGACCGAGTCCGGGGCGGGAATCAGCGCTTGAGGTGCTGCAGCTTGTCGTCCTGGCCGTCCCAGTCCTTGGCGTCGGCGGGGGGTTCCTTGCGCTCGGTGATGACCGGCCATTCCTTCGACAGCTCGGCGTTGAGCGCGGTGAAGTGCTCCTGGCCGGCGGGAACGTCATCCTCGGGAAAGATGGCGTTGGCCGGGCACTCGGGTTCGCACAGCGTGCAGTCGATGCACTCGTCGGGATCGATCACCAGGAAGTTGGGACCTTCGTGGAAGCAGTCCACCGGACACACCTCCACGCAGTCCATGTACTTGCAGTTGATGCAGTTCTCGGTGACGACGAAAGTCATGGCCCGGATCGAACCCTGGACAGCGCGGGGGGAAGTACGGAAATGGCGCTCCCTAGGGGACTCGAACCCCTGTTCCCGCCTTGAGAGGGCGGTGTCCTGGACCGCTAGACGAAGGGAGCGCGGTTCTTGCAAGCAAGACTGCTAGTATAAACAGCCAATGCGACCAGAACAATCTCCCGGCGCCGAGGAACCGCGCGAAAACCGCGTGCGAAGCACCTCTGCGACGCCGCAGCCCGACATCATTCCGCGCGCCGACCACGGCATCTCGCGACGCCAGATCAGCAATGCTGCCCTCAAGGTTCTGTACCGCCTCAACGAGGCGGGATTCGAGGCCTACCTGGTCGGCGGCGCGGTGCGCGACCTGCTGCTCGGCGGTTCGCCCAAGGACTACGATGTGGCGACCAGCGCCACGCCCGAGCAGGTCAAGGCACAGTTTCGCAACTGCCGCCTGATCGGTCGCCGCTTTCGCCTCGCTCACGTGGTGTTCGGCCCGGAGATCATCGAGGTCGCCACCTTTCGCGCCCAGCATGCCGACGACGACGGCGACCGCGAGATCGTCGACGGTCGCTTGGTGCGCGACAACGTGTGGGGCGACCAGCACGACGACGCCCTGCGTCGCGATTTCACCGTCAATGCGCTCTTCTACGGCGTGCGCGATTTCGCCGTGCGCGATTTCGTGGGCGGCATGGAGGACCTGCGTGCGCGGCGGCTGCGCCTGATTGGCGATCCCGATCCACGATACCGCGAGGATCCGGTGCGCATGCTGCGCTGTGTCCGACTGGCGGCCAAGCTCGGCTTCGACATCGACCCCGCTACCGCCGAGCCGATTGCGCGGCTGGCGCCTCTGCTCGGCGATGTTCCGCCGGCGCGTCTGTTCGACGAAACCCTGAAGCTGTTCCTTGCCGGCTATGGTGTCGCCAGCTTTCTCGGTCTGGAGCGCTTCGGTCTGTGGTCACAGTCCTTTCCGCACAGCGCAAAGGCCATGGCAGCCGATCAGAGCGGCGCGCTGCGCGGGCTGGTGCTGCGTGCGCTGGCCAATACCGATGCACGCGTCCACGAAGATCGCCCGGTCACGCCGGCCTTCCTGTTTGCAGCACTGCTGTGGCCGGCCTATCTCGAGCGTCGCAGCCACTGGCTTGAACGCGACGTCGACGCCGCCGAGGCCCATGAGCTGGCCGCCGAAGAGGCGACCCGCAACGAGCTGCGCCACGTCGCCCTGCCCAAGCGCTTCAGCATTCCGATGCAGGAGATCTGGTCGCTGCAGTGGCGTCTCGAACAGCGCAGCCGCAAGCGCGTGTTGAGGCTGCTGTCGCACCCGCGTTTCCGTGCCGGCTTCGACTTCCTGGTGCTGCGCCGCGAGGAATCCGCCGAGGTGGCCGAGCTGGCCGCCTGGTGGGAGGCCGCGCAGGGCGTCGGCGACAGCGGTCTCGACGATCTGCTGACCGGCGCCGGCGAAAGCGAGCCCAAGCCGAAACGCAAACGTCGGCGTCGCGGCGGGCGGCGGCGTGGACGCGGCGGTGCAAGTGAGGCATCCGGTGGCGAGACCGCCTCCGACTGAGTCCGTGGACATGATTGCGGGCGGGGAGGGCGGCGGCGCATGGCGCCGCGCAGCGATCGGCATCGGCAGCAATCTCGATGATCCCGCCAGCCAGGTGCGTCGCGCGCTGCGTGCGCTTGAGCAGCTTCCGGGTGCCCACGTATTGGCAAGCTCCGAGCTGTACGCCTCGCCTCCCTGGGGTTTTGCCGAGCAACCATGGTTCGTCAATGCCGCTGCGGTGATCGAGACGCGTCTTGCGGCGGCGCAGCTGCATGCAGCGCTCGGTGACATCGAGGACCAGTTCGGGCGGTTGCGCGACGGCCCGCGTTGGGGTCCGCGCATCCTTGATCTCGATCTCCTGCTGTATGGCGACGAGATCATCGATACGCCGTCGCTCGCGGTGCCGCACCCGCGCATGATCGGACGCGCCTTCGTGCTGGTGCCGCTCGCGGACATCGCCGCCGACTGGCGCATTCCCGGCGCCGGCACGGTGGCCGAAGCCTGTGCCGCGCTCGATCCCGACCAGCGATCCCTGCAGCGCATCGCGCCGGCTCCCTGACTCTGCGAGAATCGCGCGCTCTATTCCCCGCGACGACCCGATGGACATGCCAAGCAGCAGCGACAGCAAGCCAGTCACCGTGCCTGAACTTCGCAAGTTCAAGGAGCGCGGTGAAAAGATTGCCATGCTCACCGCCTACGATGCAGCGTTTGCCACGCTGCTCGATGCTCAGGGTGTCGATGCGCTGCTGGTCGGCGATTCGCTGGGCATGGTGGTGCAGGGGCATGCCAGCACGCTCTCGGTGAGCGTCGACGATGTGGTCTATCACTGCGCCGCCGTGGCCCGCGGTGCGCGCCGTGCGCTGCTGGTGGCCGACCTGCCGTTCCTCAGCTATTCCGACGCGTCGCGCGCCGTCGACGCGGCGCATCGCCTGATGGCGGAAGGGCAGGCGCGCATGGTCAAGCTTGAAGGCGCCGGCTACGTGGTCGACGTCATTCGCCACCTGGTTGAACGCGACGTGCCGGTATGCGCGCACCTCGGGCTCACGCCGCAGTCGGTGCATCGGCTGGGTGGCTACCGGGTGCAGGGAAAGGACGCTATATCCGCCGATCGACTGCTGGCCGACGCGCAGCGGGTGGCCGAGGCCGGCGCCGAGCTGCTGGTGCTGGAGTGCGTGCCTGCGGCGCTGGCGCAGCGCATCAGCGCCGCGCTGGACATCGCCACCATCGGCATCGGCGCCGGGTCGCACTGTGATGGGCAGGTGCTGGTGCTGCACGACATGCTTGGCGTGACTCCGGGGCGTCGCCCGAAATTCGTGCGCGATTTCCTGGCCGGGGGCGATTCCGTTGCAGCGGCCGTGGTCGAATACGTCGCTGCGGTGAAGGACGGCCGCTTCCCCGGCCCCGAACACGCGCTGGCCTGATATGGAGGCTGCGCAGCACGTCGACGGCCTGAGGCGCCTGCTGGGTGAGTGGCGCGCCCGCGGTGAACGCGTCGCGCTGGTGCCGACCATGGGCAACCTGCACGCCGGGCACCTCGCGCTGGTGGCCATGGCGCGCGAGCTGGCCGACCGGGTCGTGGTGAGCATCTTCGTGAACCCCACCCAGTTCGGCGTCGGCGAGGACTTCGACCGCTATCCACGCACGCTGCAGGCCGACTGCGATGCCCTGGTCGGCGAGGGCAGCGACCTGCTGTTCGTGCCTGGCGTGCCCGACATGTATCCGTTCGGACTGGAGCATGCGGTGCGCGTCCACGTTCCTGCAATCAGCGACATCCTCTGCGGCGCCAGCCGGCCCGGTCATTTCGACGGCGTCGCCACGGTGGTGCTGCGGCTTTTCAACATGGTGACTCCGGATATCGCGGTGTTCGGCGAGAAGGACTACCAGCAGCTTCTGATCATTCGCCGCCTGGTCGATGATCTGGCCCTTGGCGTCGACATCCGCTCTGCAGCTACCGTGCGCGAAGCCGACGGGCTGGCGCTGAGTTCGCGCAATCGCTATCTGGATCCCGATGCGCGCGCCCGAGCCCCGGCGCTCCACGCCACGCTGCGCTTCATGGCGGAGGCGTGGCGCGAGGGTGGAGCACGCGCCGAAATCGAGGCCGAAGCCAGCGCGCGGCTCCACGAGGCCGGCCTCAAGCCCGACTACTGCGTCCTGCGGCGCGCTGGCGATCTCGGTGAACCTGAGCGCGGCGCCACGGCGCTGCGGGCGCTTGCCGCGGTACATGTGGGGTCTACGCGACTGATCGACAACATCGATGTAGCGCAATAACCGTATGAAATATAACGGAAGAAGTTCGAAGCGCGGCGCGTCCCGACGCATTAATGGTTTTTTTACAACATAGCTGTTGCATTTTTGCCTGCACTTGTGGCAACCTGTGGTCGTCGCAGGAGCTTGACTCAGTCACCCTCCTTCGGCAGCAGGGCGCATTGTTGAGGTAATCGTCACTCCGACTTGAACCCTTGCCTTCACCGGCAAGGGTTTTTTTTGTGTCCCACTCAGAATGCCTGCGTTCGTCGCTGCGCCCGGCAACCGTGTGCTGTCGTCATCAAAGGGCGCCTAGTGTGGTGTTCCGCAATTACCTT
>CAZGKE010000062.1:0-13673 GCA_964526035.1 uncultured Gammaproteobacteria bacterium
GCCCTACCCCGTCACCTCCCCCGCCGCCCGCCGCCCCGACGCGAGCGCCCCCTGCATCCAGCCATGGAATGCCGTGGTGTGCTCCCCGGCGAAGTGCAGGCGGCCGACCGGGTCGGCGATACCGCGCATCAGGGTGGTCATCTGGCCGGGTGCGCAATAGGCGTGAGCGCCGCGCGCCCAGCGGTCGTCATCCCAGCACTTGGACATGCCGCCCTCGACGTGGCCGCTGAATCCCGGAAACACCGACTCCACGTGCGCCACCGCGAAGCGCACGCGCGCCGCCTCGCCCATACCCGAAAGCGACTGCGACGCCCTGCCCTTGATGTAGACGCCTACCAGATCGCGCGGTCCGCTTTGCGCGTGCGACCACAGCCAGATCTCCGACGGAAGGTCGGTGTGGGCGAATCCGTTCATTCCCGCGGGCAGCCAGCCGCGTCCGCGCACCTGGAGCACCACCCGCGACAGCGAAATGTAGGGCAGCTCCAGCACGGCGCGACGCTTCTGCGGCGGCAGCTCCGGTTCGATGGCGATGCGTCGCAGCACACTGAACGGCACGGCGATGACGGCGCGGTCAGCCTGCAGCGGCGCATCGCGACCGACCACGTAGGCGGACACCCCTTTGTCGGTTTGCGCGATGCGGTGTACTTGTGCTCCGTATTGGATCCGTGCGCTCAACGCCTTGGCAAACGCAGCGGGAAGCTGGTCGTTTCCGCCGCGGATGCGCGTCAGCGCGGCGCCGCCCGTATCGGAGACGGCAATCTCGCGCAGGAGCCAGAGCAGACCTTCCGGGCCGCCTTCACTGTCAACGAAGCCCAGTCCGAGCAGACGATTGGCCATGCTGCTCAGGCCGCGCTCGCGCATCCACTCGCCTACGCTGTAGCGATCGAGCGGCGCCAGCGCATCCGGCGGCCATTCAGGCGAAGCGGCATCGCCGACGTCAGCGAACAGCGGGCCCAGCGTCATCCCCTGAAGACCGCCGATGCCCATCGCCCGCTCTTCATCGCTCAGACCAGGCAGGTTGGAGACGTCCGGGTTGGCGCTCCTGGCGTGCGCAAGACGGTGACCGTCGATCACCGACAGCTGCTCGCCGTCGGCTGGGAAGAACGGCTGGAGCTGCAGTCCGAACTGGCGCGCATAGCCGAGCGTCAAATCGTGATCGGGCGGGATGCGCGCGGCGCCCGCCTCGGCGTAAAGTCCGTCGGCAAAACCGCGCAGCGTCTGCACGCGCCCGCCCGCGCGGCGCTGGGCCTCCAGCACGGTCACCGCATGGCCAGCGCGATCAAGCTCGTAGGCTGCGGCCAGCCCGGCCAGGCCGGCGCCAATCACCAGCACCCGCTGCGTCCGCGACGTCCGCGGCAGCGCTGCCGGCAGTGGCGTCGCCGCCAGATGACCGTAGCGCAGATAGAGCGCAGCAAGAACGGAAGAACGAAGGAAATCGCGACGTTGCATGGCACCTCCCCTGCCAGCGCAGTTCCCGCGGAACCGAGTCGCAGCATGCACTCGATGAAAAGCGCGCACAAGTTTGGAGGGCCCGCACGCCTACCTGACCTCCGGCACTGAGCGCACTGCAGCTCGCATGTAAACCTTTCCGCGACCCGGACGCATCCAATCCATGCCCATCCTGAAGGAGCACACCATGTCCAAAGTCATGCTTTCACTGGCGACCGCTGTCGCCTTCATCCTTGCCGGCGCGGCGCACGCGCAGGACATTTCAAAGGTCAACGGCGGCATCCACATCGAATCCGGCCAGAAAGCCGGCGAGCTGAGCACCGTCAACGGCAGTGTCCGCGTCTCCGACAACGCCGCGATCAAGTCCGCCGAAACCGTCAATGGCAGCATCCGCCTTGGCGACGGCGTGCAGGCGGAATCGCTTTCATCGGTCAACGGCGCCATCAGCATCGGCGCCGGCAGCCGCATCGGCAAGACTGTCGAGTCGGTGAACGGCGGCATCACGCTCGGCGAGGGCGGCGAAGTCGTCGGCGCCATCGAGAACGTCAACGGCGCGCTGCGCATGGAGGCCAACAGCATCGCCGGAAGCCTGCAAACGGTGTCCGGCAGCATCAATGTGGGCGCCGACGCGCGCGTGCTGGGTTCAATTACCGTGAAGAAGCCGGGCGGCAGCTGGTTCGGCAACTGGGGCACGTCGAATGACCCCAAGGTGATCATCGGTGCACGCGCCGAAGTGACGGGCCCACTGGTGTTCGAGCGCGATGTCGAGCTGTTCGTTCACGAGAGCGCGCGCGTGGGCGAAATCAGCGGCGCCGAAGCCAAGCGCTTCAGCGGCGACGCCCCGTGAGCGACGCGCAAGCGGACCGCGGTCCGCCGTCTGCAGCAATGAAAACGCCCGGCGTTGCCGGGCGTTTTCGTTTTCTTGCCTGCGCCAGGCCGCGTTACTCGAAGCCGTTGCCGAACATCTGCCCCGGCGTCCAGTTGCCGAAGGGAATGAAGGCCGGCCCGACGCTCTTGCATTCCATCGAGTCCTGGGTGCCGGGACCTTCGTTGGTGCGGTCGCGGACGCCGCCGCGGTAGTAGAGCACCACGTCGGTGCCGTGGCCCTGCGGACCGGCCAGATTCTCGCCATTGGCCAGGTTGTTGTGCAGAAAGGCGCAGTCGCCGAGGTTGTTGGTCGGCCGATCCGCGTACTCGCCGCTCTTGTAGATGGTGCCGAGCACGTCGACCATGTGAAAGTTGCGCCCGGACTGGTTGGCCGGCGAGACATAGTCGAAATCGCCTGGAATCATGGTGAAACCGCGCCCGCTGAAGCGGTTGCGCACTTCGTAGGTGCGCGGGCCACCATCGGGACCGCCGCGGTGGTCGATCAGTGACGTGAACTCGACGTCCTGATCCACGCCATTGATGCTGAGCCGGTTGTTGGCGGCGCCGTCGATATCGAAATCGAGCCGCCAGTAGTTGTGGTGCCAGTGGGTGGTGCCGTTCAGCGTGCCGTTGGAGTTGCCGAAGCCCATGACCGGCGTGAAGCTGCCGTCGGCGAAAAAGCTGATGCGCGAGCTGTACAGGTACCAGCCGGCCACGTACTGCGTGGTCAGGGTGACGTGGTCGCCGCCTTCCTCGATGGCGACCCCGGTGAAGCAGCCTGCCGGGCTCGGCACGGACTGGCTGAAGGGGCAGGTGCCGTAGGACGTGGTCGGGTGGTTGGAGATGTCGCAGCTTGTAGTAGCGGGCGTCACCGCCGAGGTTCCCAGCATGTTGCGCACCGCCGGTTCGGCGATAAACGAGGAATTGCTGTCCTTCCAGTCGCGGTAGCAGGTGCCGCTGGTGTACTCGGCGAACAGGATCGGCGAGTGCGCGGTCTTCAGCACCAGATAGCCGTTGTAGTGCACGTTGCGCACTTCCAGACCGGAGCCCTGCACGCCGGAACTCTGGCTGGGGCGCAGCCAGCACATTTCCCACACCGGATCGACCGCGGGCCAGGACAGTTTCGTTTCGCTGCCGACGCAGACCGGGCTGGCCGCATGCGCGGCGCTGATGCCGAGCACGAGCAGTACGAGGATTGAGAGCAAGGATTTCATGATTCCTCCGGTAGGTAGGGGTCGTCGGGCGTGATCGGGCGAACCAATTCAGAATCGTAGAAGGGGTGGACGACGCGGTCGGTCTGCAGATCGACGATCGCATGGATGATGCGGCGAACGCCGCCGTCGAGCGTCACCATGACGTGGATGCAGCGGCTGCCCGCGTCGCAATACGGATCACCAGGCTCGCGGTAGGCGAAGCCGCCGAACCACTCGGCATCGGGGATGGCAGCGGAGCGGGCAAGCTGCGGATGCTTGCGAACCCGATCGAAGGCAATCGCCTGCTCCTCGTCGGTGCCGCGCAGCGCACGGAAAGGCTCGTCCTCGAACAGCAGCTCCTCGCCATCGAGACTGGACAGGCGACGCACGGCGATGCCACGCGAGTAGTCCCACAGGTGCTGCACCTGGCGACGCCGGTCCTCGCCGTCTTCCTTGTACAGCTCGGTGTACTCGCGCACCAGAAGGATCCGGTCACCGTGCCAGGGCGCGGCGCTGGGCGCGGCCACCCACGGGGATTCGTCTCGATCTGCGACCGGCTTGGTGGCCGCGCAGGCTGCGATGGCGCATGCGAACAGGGCGAGAAACAGGTGCCTCATGGCGATGCCTCCGCGCTGGTGCTGACCATGTCCACCGGCGGCGAGCGGCCGTAGTTCTCCCACAGCTGGAACATGTATGCCCCGCGCGACTGATCGGCGGGACCGAAGTCCTGGTCGCGGTCACACATCTGGTTCTCGCTCGGGGTTGCGTTGTTCACCGCTTCGTCGCGCAGGAACTCGATGTATTCCTTGCTGGAGATCTGGAAGCGCAGGGTGGCGGTCACCGTGAGCGGCAGCGCCACGCTGCCGCCGACCGGAACCGTGTAGGTGGTGTCGTCCCAATGGGCCAGCACGCCGGGTCGCGCTTCCGGATAGGTGTAGCCGACCGGACGGATCTCCAGATCGCTGCCGCCGCTGAAGCCGGCCGGCGGAATGCGGTTGTCCTTGGCGACGCAGTTGTTCAGCACGAAATGGAACAGCTTGCGCCCCGCGCCGTCATCGACGTCGCAGGTTTCGTTGCCGTTGCGGTCCCAGATGCCCTGCAGCACCTCGTAGACCTTGGCCTGCGGATCCTCGGTCAACACCGCGGTGGCGGCGTCGTAGGCACCGCTCTCGAATACCTGCACGCCGTCGTTGTCGACCACGCGCAGGTTGAGCCACATGCGCCGACCTTCCGAGTATCCGGTGGGCAGCTTGTGGCCGGCGAGATTGGTGACGCGTACGCGCACCTGCATGGTGCCTGGCGCGCCGTCGAAGGACTCCACGAACATCTCGATCGCGGCGCTGCGCTCGGTCAGCATCTCCACGGCCCAGCCGATGGTGCGGTCGAATGCGGCTTCGCGGTCGAGACCGTACTCGTCGCGCAGGATCGCCGGAATCCAGGTGTTGGCACCGACGAACTCGTGTACTGACATGTCGCCCGTGCGCGAACCCGGATCCTCGAAGTTGCAGGCGCGCGCGTCCTTGTCCTCGCTCTTGCGCATGTGGCAGTGCTGGCAGGTCTGTCCGCGCGGCAGCGCCGGGCGCTCCGGAGCGACGCTGCCGAAGCCGTCCCGGAACAGCGGTGCACCGAAATCGCTGTTCAGCCATTCGCTGAAGGTGCGCTCGATCGGGAACGGGATGCCGGTGTCGGTGCCGTCGCCGAGAATCAGCGTGCGCAGCGGTCCCTCGCTGGTATCGGGGGTGGTGACGTCGTGGCAGGTGCCGCAGAAATGCGAGGTACCGAGGAACGGGTCCTGCTTCCAGCCGTGCGGCGGCGGCAGCACCGGCGTGGTGTCGGAGTAGGCATGCGGACCCTTGCGGCAGGGTCCGAAGAACGAGCCCTGGTCGGTGAGGCATTCCTCGCTGTCATCGATCCACAGATTGCCGTTGCCGATGATGGTGGGTTCCCCCAGGGGCCCCTGCTCGTCGGCGCGATGGCAGAAATGACAGGTGATTCCCGCGAAGTCGTTCTCGAAACCGTCGGGTTCGATCAGGCTGCCGCTGAGGCTGCAGCCGTTCTGGCCATTGATGACCGGCTGCTTGGGATCGCCGGTCTTGCGCACGCGGCCCGCAAGCCATCCCGATGGCGTGTGGCAGCGCAGGCAGTAGTCGCCGACCCCGGGGAGGTCGTGGTTGGCCACGTCGAGTGCGGCCCAGAACAAGGGGTCGCGGGTGGCGTTGGCCATCATCGATCCCGACCAGGTGGAGTGCGCGATGATCGGCGCATCCGCGGTCGCGAACGAGGCGCCGTGGCAAGACGAACACGCCTGCGGTTCATCGATCTGGACCGCCAGCCCCGGCTGGGTGCCGTTGGGCGTGAAATCGAGTGGCGCACCACTCTTGGGATGGGCAAGCACCAGACCGCCGGACAGCACCACCAACAGTACGGCGCCCACAGCAAAAGCCGGCGTTCTGGGTTTGAACAAGACGGGACTCCCCGAAGCTGACCCGCAAATGGCGGGCGAATAACCTGACAAGTATGCAGGATCGATGCAAATGCGCAACACGAGGTGCCTGCCATCGTCACTCATATCAATGCCGCGCGCCGGCCTCCTTCACTCGCCGCGAACCCGACCATCGCGTAGCATCGGCCTCCGTTTTCGGGGGAGGGCTGGCGATGCGCCTGTTTGTCTTGATCCTGCTTTTGGCCTGCGCCACGGCGTCGCAGGCGCAGGAACGTGCTATTGCATTCACCGGCGCCATGCTGGTTCCGATCGAGGGTGAACGCATCGCCTCGGGCACCCTGCTGGTGCAGGGGGGGCGCGTGGTGGCGCTGGGCGCCGACGTCGCCCTCCCCGCAGACGCCGAGGTGCGCGACGTCAGCGGCCGCGTGATCCTTCCCGGCCTGGTCGACACCCACTCGCACATCGGTCAGGTGGCGGGCGCCGACCGCAGCGGGCCCATCCAGCCCGACGTGCGCGCGCTCGATGCCATCAACGTGCGCCATGCCGGAATCCGCAAGGCGCGCGCCGGCGGCATCACCACGGTCAACATCATGCCGGGCTCGGGCCATCTGCTGAGCGGGCAGACCGTATACGCCAAGCTGCGTCGCGGCAACAGCATCGAGGATCTCGCCATTCGCGACGCCGACGGCGACATCGCCGGCGGCATCAAGATGGCCAACGGCACCAACCCTCTGCGCGCCTCACCGTTCCCCGGCACGCGCGGCAAGTCGGCGGCGCTGATGCGCGCGCGGCTGGTCGCCGCCGAGGAGTACTGCGCCAAGGTCGCCGACCCGAAGCTGGCGGCCGACAAGAAGCCGGCGCGCCACCTCGGCCACGAGGCCCTGTGCCGGGTGCTCGACGGCAGCCGCATCGTGCACCACCACACCCATCGACACGACGACATCCTCACCGTCATCCGCATCGCCCGCGAGTTCGACCTGCGCGTGGTGCTGCACCACGTCAGCGAGGCCGGCGCGGTGGCGAAGGAGATCGCCGAAGCCGGCGTGATGGCCTCGATCATCCACGTCGACAGCCCCGGCGGAAAACTGGAAGCCATGAACCTGCTGCCCGACAACGGCCGCCGCCTGGCCGAAGCCGGCGCCCTGTTCGCGTATCACAGCGACGACCCCATCACCGATTCGCGCCTGTTCCTGCGCCAGGCTGCGATGGGCGTGCGCTTCGGTCTCGACCGCGACAGCGCGCTGGCGGCGATGACCATCAACGGCGCGAAGATGCTCGACCTCGAAGACCGGGTCGGCTCGCTGGCGCCGGGCAAGGACGCCGACTTCGTCATCCTCGACGGCGATCCGCTGAGCGTCTACACCCGCGTACTGGAAACCTGGATCGAGGGCGAGCGGGTCTTCGATCTGTCCGATCCCGAAGACGCGCTGGCCGCCACCGGCGGCTACGGTGCCGGCCGCGACGCGGTCGCCACCGACGTCATCCAGCTGGAGGGCATGCAATGATCTCCGCAAGCCTGCGCGCCAACGCACCTTCTGTGGGAGGGACGACTCACTTTGTGGGAGGGGCCTCAGCCCCGACACGCTTCTCGGCAATCCAGGTGCGGCCGCACCGCCTCGCCACTCTGGCGACGCTGGCGACGCTGGCGCTGATCCTCGCCGCAGCACCTGCCCGCGATCTCGCGGCACAGGACATCGCCGTCCGCGGCGCAGTGATCCACACCCAGGCCGGCGCGCCGATCGAGGATGGCGTGGTGCTGATCCGCGACGGTCGCATCAGTGCGGTCGGTCCGCGCGCCGACATCGAGGTGCCCGAAGGCATGCCAACGATCGAGGCGGCGGTGGTGACCCCCGGCCTGGTCGACGCGCGCAGCGTGGTCGGCCTGTCCGGCTACATGAACCAGCCGCACGACCAGGATCAGCTCGAGAACTCGGCGCCGATGCAGCCGCAGCTGCGCGCGCTGGACGCCTACAACGCGCGCGAGCGCCTGGTCGAATGGGTGCGCGGGCTCGGCGTCACCACCCTGCACACCGGCCACGGTCCGGGCGCGCTGATTTCCGGGCAGACCATGATCGTCAAGACCCGCGGCGGCAGCGTCGAGGCGGCGATGATCGAACCGGTAGCAATGCTCGCTGCCCATATCGGACCCGGCGCGTTCGGCGCCGAGAACAAGAGCCCCGGGACGCGCTCCAAGCAGATCGCCATGCTTCGCCAGCAGCTGATCAAGGCCGGCGAGTACCGCGACAAGGGCACCAGGGCAAAGGCCGACGCGAAGCCGGCCCGCGATCTTGAGCTCGAGATCCTGGTCGAGGTGCTGGAAGGCCGCTTGCAGCTGCTGGTCACCGCGCACCGCGAGCAGGACCTGCGCTCGGCGCTGCGACTTCGCGAGGAGTTCGACATCCGCATCGTGCTGGACGGCGCCGCCGAGGCATACATGATGATCGATGCCATCCGCGAAGCCGGCGTGCCGGTGCTGCTGCACCCGCCGATGGCGCGCCAGTTCGGCGAACTGGAGAACGCCAGCTTCACCACCGCCAGGGTGCTGTACGAGGCCGGCGTCCCCTTCGCCCTGCAGGCCGGCT
Source organism: uncultured Gammaproteobacteria bacterium (assembly GCA_964526035.1). Classification (GTDB taxonomy): domain Bacteria; phylum Pseudomonadota; class Gammaproteobacteria; order Xanthomonadales; family BPKI01; genus DAOMOD01. The sequence continues at coordinate 8,535 of CAZGKE010000062.1, forward strand.
TCGAAGGGTACGTTCCCAAGACCCGCGTGGTGCTGTGGGAGGCCGCGATCGCCGCGTCCTACGGCCTGCCCTTCGCGGCCGCGCTCGACAGCATCACCCTGGCTCCGGCCCGCATCCTCGGCATCGACGACCGCGTCGGCTCGATCGAAGTCGGCAAGCACGGCGACCTCGCGCTGTTCGACGGCGATCCCTTCGAGTACACCACGCACGTTCTCGGCGTGGTGATCGAGGGGGAAGTCTTCAGCGAGAGTCGCTGAGCCGACGGCGCCGAGGGGCAGATGCGGCTGACGACGGCCGGGTCCTGGCGGATCCGGCCGTCATCGTTTGGTCCTTCAGGCGTCCGGCTCGAACCCGTCGGCAAATACCAGGAAGGCGCACACCGATTCCAGCATCACGCGCCACATGGGCTCCGGGCTGTCGTCGACTTCGTCGGCAGGCACGAAGGGCAGCGGCGGATCCTCGTCCAGCATCAGGCGCGCGTGCAGATTCTGCTTGAAGGCGGCAAGCACCGCGCGCAGTGCGGCATCGTCGCCGATGTCGGGGCCGCCGTTGCCAAGGTCCGAAGCAATGTCGCGTGCCAGGTCGAGGATGTCGGTGTCGAGCATGGCCTGCGGATCAATGCCGGGTGGACCGCCTGGCGGTGCCTGGTCGAAGAAGGAATCCATGATCGCCACCAGCACCTCGGGCCGCTCCTGCACGAACTCGGCCGCCTCGCGCACGCTGCCGTCGCCGAGCTGCAGGGCCTGGATGATGGTGGTGCGCGCGATCGACTGCAGTTCGAGATCGGCGCGTACGTTGTCCACCGTGGGCGGCAGCGTCAGCTCGTCGCCGGGGCGCACCTGCGGGTCCTGCGGGCCGGGGACGCCGAAGGCGCGAAAGCGCGCGATCTGGGTCTGGTCGATGAAGAAGCGCAGACGGCCAAGAACGGGATGGACCGGCGTGGCGGTCACCTGGAAGGTCGGGTTCGGCGGCGGCGTGAGGGTGACGACGAATTCATAGCCGTCTACTCGGCCGTCCTCGTAGTCTTCGTCCAGCTCGCCCGCCGCGACCAGCTGTTGCAGGCTGCCGTAGCTTCCTTGTCCGACCGTATTGAAGTAGCCCGTTTCCGCCTGCCCGATCTGGACCGCTGCCGCGTGCGCGCGCGATTGATTGGCGGCCTGGCGTACCTTCTGTACGGCCGGCAACAGCAGGCCGATCAGGATGGCGATGATGGCGATGACGACGAGGAGTTCGATCAGGGTGAAGCCGGCGCGATGCCAGCCGTTGCGCGATTGCCTTTGCATGACATGCCTCCTGTCGCGGCCTTGGTCCGCGACGCATGTATCCCCTGCATGCCCAAGAATACGCGCACTGGCGGCAAACCGGGTCAACCTTGCGTGACGGGGGCGGCGGTCCTGGGCACGGTCGAGTTCGCGGCGGCCGGCTGCAAGGCGTACCAGTCGACCCGCCGCGTCGCGTACATCGCGCCGGCGAGCAGCGCCATCACCGCCAGCGAGCCCAGCAGCAGCGCGTAGCTGTCACTCTGGATCAACAGGTAGAGGAAGGCGTAAAGGGCAGCGAGGAAGGCGCCTATCAGGGCGCCGCGGCGCCGACCCGCAAGTACGGCCATGGCATAGCCGCCGATCATCGCTACCAGGACGGCTGCGGCAAGCAGATAGGCAAGCGCAAAGGCGAGATGTTCAGAAAGCGCCAGCACCAGCAGGAAGAAAGCAACCAGGGCGGCGCCGACCAGCAGGTACTGCACCGGGTGCAGGCGCAGCTTCAGAAGTATTTCGCAGAGGTAGAAGGCGCCGAAGGTGAGCAGCACGAACAGGAATCCGTACTTGAGTGCGCGCTCGTTCTGCTGGTAGACGCCGGCAGGTTGGTACAGCGCCACGCCGAACGCGGACGCGCGCAGCTGGGGGTCGTCGACGTGCGATCCCGCCCACGCCTGCGGGTAGCCGCGATTGAGTTCGAGCACCTGCCAGCGCGCACTGAAACCGTCGTCACGCACTTCCCGGGTGGCAGGCAGGAAACTGCCCTCGAAGCTGGGATCGGGCCAGTCGGCACGCGCCTCGACCGTGGTGCGCCGCGCCAGTGGCAGGACATGCAGGCGCTGCGCGCCGGCCACGGTGAGCGCGATGTCGAAAGGAAGCGTGCTGCCGTGGATGTCACCCGAGGTGAGGATCACGCGCAGCGTGGGCAGACCGCCGAAGCTGTGCGCGCCGGGTTCAAGCTCGCGCGGGGCACCGCCCAGCAGGAAGTGGTCGACGCTGCGCAGCCCGCGCAGGTCGGCCAGTGGCAACAGCAGTTCCGCGCTGTACAAGGTTTCGCCCTCCTCAGGCGTCAGCGCGGCCAGGTCTGCTGTTCGCCACCGGCCTTGAAAGCGGATGTCGGCGCTGTACACCGGCACCTGGAACAGGCCGCGATGACGCACTTCGGCGCCGATGGCGACCTTGATGTCGAGCGTGTCGGGCAGCACGGTCCACTGGCGTTCGCTCTGGGTCCGCTTGCCTTGCTCGTCAGTGTCGATGCGCCGGAATGCCACACGCAGCAGCGGGCCACCCACGGTCTGCGCGCTGCCCCAGGCGCGCGCTACTTCAGCTTCGGCAGAGCGCATGCGCGCCTCGCGTTCGGCCAGCAGCCCGCGCACCGCCACGAGCGGGATGCACAGGAGCAGTGCGAGGAAGCCGATACCGAAGGCCTTGAGGCCGGCGGACATGTCGCGGGTGGGGAGATTCATGGGGCGTCCGTCGCGCTGCGTGATGGATGCCATGAGGCGCGCACCGAGTTGCCGATCAATGATCGCGCGCTGGCACCGAGGGGGCGGATGGTGGCGCCGCGCGGGCGCTGTGTCGTAGCCCGGATGCAGCGCCGCGGAATCCGGGGCGCCGCCTCACATCAGGCCGCTTCTTGACCGGATTCCACTTCGTTCCATCCGGAACAGGGGATCACTCCGAGCAGCGTTCCCAGGCGAACCGCATTTCCTTGCCGCCCTCGCCATCGTCGATGGCGGCGTGCAGCGCATCTTCATCACGCCAATAGCGGATGCGCTTCGGGAAATCGTGCTGTGGATTGCGGAACTCCACGCTGTGCTCGGCGGATGCGCTGCCCGTGAACGACGTCGGCGGGCGGCCGCCGGGCTGCGCCAGGTAGCGCGCCTCGTCGCCTTCGATTTCGATACGCAGGAACTCGAAGAATGTCCTTCCGCCATGCGCGCTGCGGTTGATGCCGAGCATCAGACCGCTGCGTTCGGGCAGCCACAGCTCTTCGCCGCGGTCGTTGCACCAGTGGCCAGCGAGCCAATCGAGATTGCCTGCGACTGCAGGAGCCATGGTGGCGAACAGCAACAGGCCGGGAATCAGGCGGATCATCGTGGTGCACTCCGGGTAACGTGACGCAGCCAGTCTGACCGAGCCGCTTCCGGTGCGCTTGCACGATTGCGACACTGGGGCGTCGACCGCTGCGGAGAAGACCGGGTGCTGTCGTTCCAGGCGATGCCGCCGCCGGTGGATCTGGCGGACATGATCAGCCTGTACTGGTCGCTTGAATCGGCGCCCACCGGCCTGCCGGGGCCGCCGATCGTGCCGGATGGCTGCTGCGAGCTGATCGTGCATCTCGGTGCACCCCTGCGTCGCGTCGGCAGCGACGAGGCGCAGCAGCCGCGTGCGTTTCTGTTCGGCCAGATCGCTCGTGCCATTCGCCTCACGTATACCGGGCCGAGTGAAGCGTTTGCGGTGCGTTTCACACCGTCCGGAGTGGCGCACTGGTTGCGCCAGGACATGGACGAGCTGGACGCACGCGAATACCCGCTCGACGATCTGCTGGGCGCATCGCGCCGGCTGCCGCTGGGTGCACTTGTCGATGCGGCGGACTTCGCCGCGCGTTGCCGGGTGATGGACACCTGGTTCCGGCGTTGGCGGCCAAGGCGCCCACCTGCCGGAGAGGCGATCGCACGATCCGTGGTGGATCGCCTGCGGAGCGAAGCGGCGCCAGTGAGCACGCTGGCACGCGAGCTGGGTGTGGGCCGCAGACGACTGGAGCGCATTTTCGCGCGCACCGTGGGACTGCCGATTGCGGAGTTTGGGCGCATCGTGCGCATCGAACGCGCCGCACGCGAAGTGGCAGAGAGTCGCCGCAGCCTGGTCGACATCGCGCTGGACGCCGGCTTCGCCGACCACGCGCATTTCACGCGACGTTTTGGCGAGGTGGTGGGGATGGCGCCTTCGCGCTATCGAGAGGAAATCCGGAGCGAGTTCCTGTAGACAAGGCCTCAGGTGGGCGAGGGGACGGTTTTTGTAGGAGCCCACTCGTGGGCGACCAGGGCACGGCTTCGTAGCGAAGGCTTGGTCGCGCACGAGTGCGCTCCAGGGGCACGGCGCTTGTAGCCCACTCGTGAGCGACCAGGGAGTGGCGTGGCTGCGAGGGGACGGTCGCCCACGAGTGGGCTCCTGCGAGGCACGGCTCTTGCAGGAGCCCACAAGTGGGCGACAGGGTCGACGGCCGCGCTGCGTCAAACCTCCACATGAATCCCGCACTCCCGCTTCAGTCCGAAAAACCGCGTGTCCTCTTCTCGCATGCCCGGCTGCCAGCGGGTGGAGGTGTGGATGTCGCCGATGGAGACGTAGCCCTGGTGCCAAAGCGGATGCCACGGCAGGTCGTGCCTGGCGAGGTACCTGCCGATGTCGCGATCAGTCCAGTCGACGATGGCGTTGAGCTTCCAGCGGCCGTCGCGGATCGACAGCAGCTGCGCGTCGACGCGGCTGCTGGCCTGGCTGCGGCGCAGGCCGGTGAACCAGGTGCGTGCGCCGAGATCGTCCAGCGCGCGGCGCAAGGGTTCGACCTTGGCGATGCGGTTGTAGGCCTCGATGCCGTCCAGTCCCTGCTCCCACAGGCGGCCGTGGCGTGCCTCCAGCCAGGCGGGACTGAGCTGCGGCCGCACCACCTGCAGGTTGAGGTCAAGGCGTTCGCGCAGCTCGTCGACAAATCGATAGGTTTCGGCGAACAGGTATCCGGTGTCGACCAGGACAACCGGGATGTCGGGCTTGACGCGCGTCACCAGGTGCAGGGCAACGGCCGCCTGCGCGCCGAAGCTGGAGCTCAGCACGTGCGGGCCGGACAGGTGTTCCAACCCCCAGGCGACGCGCGCTTCGGTGTCCT
>CAZGKE010000062.1:13773-18546 GCA_964526035.1 uncultured Gammaproteobacteria bacterium
GGCCCCTTGCCGATCAGGGCGATCTCGCCGAGATAGGGCCGCGAGCAGCCGTTCGGGCAGCCGGAAATGCGCAGCAGGATCGGCGCATCGGTGAGGCCCAGTCGGGCCAGCACTGCATCGAGCCTGGCGGTGAAGTCGGGCAGGTAGCGCTCGGCTTCGGCCATGGCCAGGCCACAGGTTGGCAGCGCCACACAGGCCAGCGCATGGCGCGCCAGCGCACTGCCGCGACGCCAGCTGTCCAGCCCGTGCTTCGCTGTCAGCTTGTCGATCTCCGTGCGCAGTTCGGCGGGCACGCCGGCGATGATCAGGTTCTGGTTCGGCGTCAGGCGGAACTCGCCGCGATGCACGCGCGCGATCGCACGCAGGCCGCTGAGGTGCAGTGCGCCGCCGCCATCGGCCACGCGGCCGGCGGCAACGTGCAGGGTGAGATGCCAGCGGCCGTCTTCGCCTTCCACCCAACCATAGCGGTCACCGCTGTGGTCGAACAGGAACGGGCGGGCCGCGGCCAGCGCGAAGCCGGCGCGGCGTTCGACTTCGGCCTTGAACCAGTCGAGACCGCGGTCGTCGATGGTGTACTTCAGCCGCCCGCGCTTGCGCACTTCGCGGTTGCCGAAATCGCGCTGCGTGGTCAGCACGGCTTCGGCCACCTTCAGCACCTGCTCCGCGGTGACGAATCCGATGACGTCGGCGAGACGCGGATAGGTGTCCGGATCGCCGTGGCTGGCGCCCATGCCGCCGCCCACGCTGAGGTTGTAGCCCACCAGGCGCCCGCCTTCGACGATGGCGATGAAGCCGAGGTCGTGGGCGAACACGTCGACGTCGTTGAGCGGCGGCACCGCGAAGGCGGTCTTGAACTTGCGCGGCAGGTAGGTGGCGCCGTACAGCGGCTCCTCTTCCTCGCCGCTGCCGGCGACCTTTTCCTCGTCCAGCCAGATCTCGTAGTACGCGCGCGTGTTCGGCAGCAGGTGATCCGAAAGGCGCGCCGCGTGCGCGTACACGCGCGCATGCAGATCGGACTGCAGCGGATTGGCAGCCACCAGTACGTTGCGATTGACGTCGCCGCAGGCGGCGATGGTGTCGATCAACGCGCGGTTGATCGCCTGCAGCGTCGGCTTCAGCTCGCGCTTGATGACGCCGTGGAACTGGAACGCCTGGCGCGTGGTGATGCGCAGGCTGTGGTTGGCGAAGCGCGTGGCGATGGCATCCATCTTCAGCCACTGCTCGGGGCTGACCACGCCGCCCGGCGTGCGTGTGCGGATCATGAAGCTGTAGTCGGGCTCGAGCAGACTGCGGCGGCGTTCATCGCGCACGTCGCGGTCGTCCTGCTGGTAGCTGCCGTGAAACTTCAGCAGTACGGTGTCGGCTTCGGCGATGGCGCCGGTGACCGGATCGGCCAGACTCTCGACCAGGGTGCCGCGCAGGCGGCGGCTGTCTGCCTTGATGGACTCGACCGGGAGCTGGCTCATCAGTACAGGTCCCGGGCGTAGCGACCCTGCTGCTGCAGATCGCGCACTCGCGCCTCGGCCGCCTCGCGGTCGATGTCGGCCTGTTCGATGACGATGTCGACCAGCGCAGCATGCACGTCCTTGCCCATCGCCAACCCACCGCACACGTACAGGTGCGCACCGCCTTCGATCCAGGCGAACAGCTCGCGCGCCTGCTCGCGAAGACGCTGCTGCACGTACACTTGCTGCTCGTCGTCTCGCGAAAAGGCGAGGTCGAGCCGCGCCAGACGCCCCTGCTTCAGCGCACGCTGCCATTCCAGCTGATAGAGGAAGTCGTCGCGGAACCGCCGCGCGCCGAAGAACAGCCAGTGCCGCCCACGTGCGCCCGCCGCGGCACGCTGCTGCAGGAAGCCGCGGAACGGGGCGACGCCGGTGCCGGGGCCGATCATGATCAGGTCGCGATTGCCGTCGGCCGGCAGGCGGAAGCGTTCGTTGGATTCGAGGAACACGCGCACGCGGGCACCATCCTGCAGCCGCGCCAGATGAGACGAGACCAGGCCGGGGCGCGGTTCGGTGACCACCGATACGGTGAGGTGCGCCTCGTCGCCGACTTCGGCGCGGCTGGAGGCCATCGAGTACAGGCGTGGGGTCAGCGGCGGCAGCGAAGCGACCAATGCGTCCGGATCCCACGTCGCCGGCCAGCGCTGCAGCGCATCGATGACCTGATGCCCGGCGAACCATGCGCGCAGCGCTTCGCCGTCTGCGACGAGAGCACGCAGATCTTCGGCAGCAGACCGCTCGGCATGCGCGACCAGGAACGGGCGCCCCACCCGCGTCAGTTCACGGCGACTCTGCAGCCATGCAGACAAAGGCAGGCTCACGCCCTGATGTTCCACGACGATGTTGCCATCAAGACTGCCTGCGGCCAGGATCTGCTCGACCAGCGAAGAATCATTGTCCGCCCACACGCCCAGCGCATCGCCAGGCTCGTAGGCCAGGCCCGCATTCTCCAGTGAAACTTCAACGTGACGCACATCGCGGTCGCTTGCGCGGCCGCTCAAGCGCTGGTTGACCAGCAGCTCGGCCTCGAAGGGGCGCTCGCGACCAAAGGCAGGCGCAGCCTGGGCGCGACGCAGCGGCGTCACCGTGGCGCGCGGCGTCTGCTCGCGCAGCTTCTCGCGTGCTTCGTCGAGGGCGCGGTCGAGCCAGGGTCGCGCCACGCTGTCGATATCGAGATCGGCATCGCCGCGCGCGAACAGCCGCGTGGCGCCAAGCTCGGCGAGGCGCTCGTCGAGGCGACGGCCGACCAAGCAGAACTGGGGATAACTGGAATCGCCAAGCCCAAGCACGGCGAATGAAAGCTGCGGCAGCTTCGGCGCGCGGCGCCCCACCAGGTGCTCGACGAAGCCGATGGCGTCCTCGGGCGGGTCGCCGTCGCCCTGGGTGCTGATGACCACGTAGAGGAGCCGCTCATCGGCCAGCTCGCGCAGCGGATAGGCATCGGCACGCAGGAGGCGGACTGAAAGACCCGCGGCTTCGGCGTCCGCCGCCAGCTGCTCCGCCACGCGGCGCGCGTTTCCGGTCTGACTGCCGAACACGATGCTCAGACGCGCACCGGGCGCCGCCTCGCCGGCGACTTCCGCTACATCCCGCCGCGCGTGCGCAAGTCCGGCGGCGAACCCCGAAGCCCATACCAACGCCTCGGCATCCAGACCTTGCAGCGCTTCGGCCAGGCGCGCGCGCGCCTGCGCCGGCACAGACGGTACGACATCGAGCGGGACAGGAACGGACATGGCGGACACGGCATACGGGTTCAATCCGAATCCTAGGAGCGCGCCCTGTCGCGAGGAAAAGAACTCTTGGGCATGGTGTCATGCCGGCGCGGCTTGTTCCGTTGGGGGACGGGCAAGCCCGCCACTACAGGAGCTTTGCAGGGCGCGGGTATTCGTAGCGAGCGGCTTGCCCTTTTGACCAGCGCACCAGCGCGTCGATGCGCCAGCGCAACCAGCAATGGATCGCCGGTGTCTGAACACCGAAAACCGAAAACTGAAAGCGGAGGCCATCTCCATCGCTTCATCCGAACGAAGCGATATACTGTGAAATGTACCCGCACCTGCTCCCGCCATGGCCGCCATCAGCTTCGAATTCTTCCCGCCCAAGACCGACGAACAGCGCGCCACGCTGATGCGCAGCGCCGAGAAGCTGAAGGCGCTGGGTCCTGAATATGTGTCGGTGACTTTCGGGGCCGGCGGCTCGACGCTGTCGTACACGCCGGAAACCGTGCAGCAGCTGCGCGAGAAGCACGGGTTGAACGCCGCACCGCACGTATCCTGCATGGGCGGCACGCGCCAGGAGATCGGCAGCCTGCTCAAGCTTTACAAGGCGATGGGCTGCCGTCGCATCGTCGCGCTGCGTGGCGACCTGCCCTCAGGCATGGCACGCGCCGGCGACTTCCGCTTCGCGTCCGACCTGGTGCGTTTCATCCGCGAGTCCTTCGACGGCAGCTTTCACATCGAGGTGGCCTGTTACCCCGAGTTCCATCCGCAGGCGGAGGATGCGCTCACCGACATCAGGAACTTCGTCGACAAGGTGCGCGCAGGGGCCGACGGTGCCATCACCCAGTACTTCTACAACGCCGACGCCTACTTCCGCTTCGTCGATGCGGTACGCCGGGAGGGTGTCGAAGTGCCGATCGTTCCCGGGATCATGCCGATCGCCAACTTCACCCAGCTGCGCCGATTCTCCGAAGCCTGCGGCGCGGAGATCCCGCGCTGGCTGACAAGGCGCATGCTGGCGCTCGGCGACGACGCCGCCAGCGTGCGTGAACTGGCCGCCGATACCGTCGCCGACCTGTGCCGGCGTCTCCTCGACGGCGGCGCGCCCGGCCTGCATTTCTACACGCTCAACCTGGCCAAGCCGACGCTCGCCGTGCTCGATCGGCTGCAGCGCTGAGGAACCGTCGCTGCCATTCAGCGGTCGACGTCAGCACTTGCATGAACCAAGCGACCGCCAGCCTCACCTTCCTCGTACTTGCGCTCGCCTCATTCAGCGCCGAAGCGCGCATCTTCCGCTGCATCGACGCGTCCGGCACGTCGGTGTTCGCCGACCGCCCCTGCCACCTGCTCGATGCGCACAGCTTTCCCAGGGCCGACACGCCCGAACCGGAGGTCGAACCTGAAGTCGCGGCGGAATCCGGGGAGGACCGCGCCCTGCGCGCCGCGCGCTGCCCGGCCGCCGATGGCGCAGCCCTGATCAGCGCCGTCGAAGAGGTGTTCGCGAAGCGCGACGTGAACGGCTTCGCCGCGCTCTACCACTGGGTCGGCGCCAC
>CAZGKE010000063.1:0-18060 GCA_964526035.1 uncultured Gammaproteobacteria bacterium
CCGCGGCAGTCGCCCTGGTTGAACGCCGCCAGTCCGAGGTAGTAGTGCGGCACGTATGGTTCGCCACGCAGTCCGGGCAGGCGTGCGCGCTGCGCGGGTTCCGGGACTTCGCGGATGGCCGCTTCCATATGCCGCTGCACCGCGGGCCAGTCCTCGACGCGCGCCGCTTCCAGGCCGCGGCTGTAGCTGCCGGCAGCATCGGCGGCGACCATGGCGGGAGCCACCAGCAGCAGCACCACGAGCATCCCGGCGCGCACGATCAGTTCCACCCCGAACGTCGCAGATAGCCATCCGCCGACAGCGTGGGAAACTCCGCGTCGGCCTGCAGACGTGCACCGGCTTCGACGCGCGAAATCACGGTGACCGGCTGCGACGCATCGGGGTGACGGAAGGTGGCGCGATAGACGCCGGCCGGCAATTCGAGCATGAGCGGCGTGATTGCTTCGCCAGGAAGCTCGATGCGCTTGCCGGACTCGTCTTCAAGGCGATCCAGGCGAGCCCAGGGGCGAGCGTTCAGCAACAGCTCGCCGAGCGCGCCGCTGCGTCGCCCGGCTTCGGTGGCGATCAGTTCCTGGCGACGCGCTTCATAGCGGGTGCCGAGCTCGCGCAGTTGGGCATCGTTTTCCATCAGCCTGGACACCGCGCGCAGCGCGTCGGCGGCGCGGTCGAGCGCCACCGCGTCGGGAGCGCTCTGCAGGGGCTCGCTCAGGGTTTCCAGCAGTCGGCGCCTGAGCAGGACCGACGCCTGGGCGCCCTCGCTCAGCGCCGCGATACCCTGCATCTCGCGCGCGGCCTGCTCAAGATTGGCGGCCTCGATCGGCCGCGCGTCGAGCAGGCCATTGACGGTATCGACGCGTTCCGCGAGCGCCTCATAGGCTGCCCGGTCGCGCAGCGCCGCAGCCAGGTCGGCAACAAACGGCATCTGCCCTGCAAGTTCAGGGTAAGCGCGCCGCGCATCGCCAGCCAACTCATCAGCGCGATCCAGGCGACCCTCCGCCAGCGCGCGAGCGCCCTGCTCTGCCAGCCGACGCGGCAACGCCTCCAGAAGACTCTGGGCATCGGCGTTGGCTGGATCCTGCACCAGAACCGAGCGCAGCAGGAAGCGCGCACTTTCGAATTCCGGGCTGACAATGCGGCCGTCGACCATGGCCTGGCGGGCGTCCTCCAGTGTCTTCAGGATCCGCGCGCGTTGTGCGCCGAGCACGCGATCGACACGGCCACGCAGCGCCAACAATTGGCTGTCGCCGGGACGCGCACGCAGCGCCTGGCTCACTTCGGCGTGGGCGCGCTCGTTGCGGCCCGCCTTCAGCGAGGCCTCGGCGGCCTGGCCAAGGCGCGTTCCCAGGTCGCGCAGCGCGCGCCCGGCCTCGGCGTTTCCGGGATCGAGCTCGAGCAGTTCGCTCAGGCTCTCCAATGCGTTGCCTCCGGGCGGCTCCCACAGCGCGCCCGCTGCAGTCTGCCGCTGCGCATCCGCCATCAGCGTTTCGATGCGCTCGGCGCGACGCGAGGCGTCACGTTTCAGGGCGAGCTGCTCGTTCAGACGACGAAACGCTGCGCTGTCACCCACCGCCTCTGCGCTGCGCGAGAGTATCGCCTCGGCGGCATTGAGATCATCGCGCTCCAGGGCCTCTCGCGCGCGCTCCAGAATCCGGCTCGCGGTGGCATCGAGCGCGGCGCTCAGTCGCGTGTCACCGGGCAGCAGCGCTTGGGCCTGACGCAACAAGGAGACCGCATCGTCCGCGTCGCCGGTCAGATCACGACCCCTGCGGCCGGCATCCGCGGCCTGCGCAAGAAGCTCCACGAAGCGCGCCTCCCGCGAGGCAGACTGTCGCGCCTCTACCAGACGCTGCCGCAGTGGTGGCGCCGCCGCATGCTCCGGGCGCACCGCCACACCCTGTCCGATGAGCATTTCAGCACGCTCGATGTCGCCTTCATCGATTGCCGCATCGGCACGTTCGAACAGCAGTTCGGCAATGCGCTCGACGCGCTCGTCGATTGGCGCGTAGCGCGGTGCCGCCTGGCGCGCAGTCTCCAGCACCGCGAAGGCGTTGTCGCCGGCCGGTTCGACCAATTGACCGCTGGTGATGTAGTCGTCGGCGCGGCGCAGCGCCTGATCGACCACCGCCTGAACGGCCGGATCAAGCTCAGGCTCACGCGTCATCCAGACAGCGGCGAGGACGACAAGCAGGATCGCGAATGCGGCAGCCGCTGCCAACATCGGCCATCGTTTCGACGAACGTTCTACCTCACCCCTGCGCGGCGGCGGGGCCTTGGGAGGTGGCGCCACGCGCTCCCCGGAAACCGCCGGATGACTGATCGAGAATCCGAGAGCGCGCAGCTGCTCCGAGGAGGACATGTTGGGGTCGGCAGACAGTCGCGCCATCAGCGTCTGCGAGTTGATCACCACCGCCTTGAGCGCGCGCACGAACTCGTTGACGCTTCCGTAGCGGCGCTCGCGCTCCTTGTCGAGGCAGCGATCGACCACTGGCTGGAAGGCCGAGAAGCTTTCGGGCAACGGCGGCGGCGGCTTGGTCATGTGCGCCATCAGCACGCTGATCGGCGAATCGCCGCTGAACGGTGGCGCACCAGTGAGAAGCTCGTAGAACATCACGCCCAGGCTGTATAGATCGGAGCGACCGTCGACCTCGGCGCCATTGATCTGCTCCGGGCTCATGTAGGTGGGCGTGCCCACCAGCATGCCGGTCTGGGTGAGTCGCGCAGCGCTGGCATCCTTTTGACGGGCAATGCCGAAATCGGTCAGCACCGGCGTCTGCACGTCGCGGAACATGACATTGGCCGGCTTCAGGTCGCGATGGATCACCCCGTGGTCGTGCGCAAACTGCAGGGCCTGGGCAAGCTGCACGGTGATCGACACTGCTTCCGACAGCGACAGGCCGATGCGCATGCGTTCGGACAGGGTGCCGCCCTCGAGGAACTCCATCGCGATGTAGGCGATTTCCGGACGCTGCACGATATCGAAAATACCGGCAATGTTGCGGTGCGGCAGCTGCGCCATCGTCCGCCCTTCCAGCAGGAAGCGCTTCTCCAGCAATTCCGGGTCTTCCAGACCACGGCGCATGACCTTGATCGCCACCAGACGCTGCAGGGACGTCTGTCGCGCCAGGTAGACGTTGGACATGCCGCCCGTTCCGATTTCCCGCAGGATTTCGTAGCCGGGCAGCTCTGGCATTGGTGACGTAATGTTCATCAACAGACCCCCAGCCCCATCATAGCGCGGCGTGCGACGTCACTGCGGCAGGCAAAGGAACGCCGTCATTCCGAAGGCCCGCGGCGATACCGTGGAAATCATGTGATTGCGAACCATTCGTATTTACATTACGATTCCGGCATTGATTTCAACCCCTTTGCAGGACTTTCACTGCCATGCCCCGAACCCGCACGCTCTGCCTTGCTGTTTGCGCCGCCCTCGCCTGCACCGCCCATGCCGCCGAGACGGACACGGTCTTGCAAACCGATGAAGCCTTTCCCCTGCTCGCCCGTCTCGACCGCATGAACGTCGTCGGCAGCGCCGAACGCGCCCGCCAGATGCCTGGCGCGGCCGATTACCTGGGTCCGGAGGAACTGGAAAAGTTCGACTACACCGACATCAACCGCATCCTGCGCCAGGTGCCCGGCGTCTACCTGGTGGAGGAAGAGGGCTACGGTCTGCGGCCCAACATCGGCATCCGCGGCTCCGGCACCGACCGCAACAATCGCATCGCCGTCATGGAGGACGGTGTGCTGATTGCGCCAGCGCCCTATGCGGCGCCAGCCGCCTACTACTTCCCCACCGCAGCGCGCATGAGCGCCGTCGAGGTGCGCAAGGGATCGGCCTCCATCCGCTCCGGTCCGCGCACCACCGGCGGCGCCATCAACATGATCTCGACGCCGATCCCGGATGAACTCGGCGGTCGAATCGGCATGCTGTTCGGCAAAGACGCGACGCTGCTGGCGCACGGCCACGTGGGCGGCGCCAGCGACACGCTCGGTTTCCTTTTCGAGTCGGTGCAGCAGCACAGCGATGGCTTCAAGCGCCTCGACAGCGGCGGTGACACCGGCTACACCCTGCGCGACTACCTGCTCAAGCTGCGCATCAGCAGCGCGCCCGACGCCGAGCGCTATCAGGCGCTTGAGCTCAAAGCAGGCCGTACCGAACAGGACTCCGACGAAACCTACATGGGCCTGACCGACACCGACTTCCGTGCGCATCCCAACCGTCGCTATGCCGGATCGCAGCTCGACAATATCCAGACCGACCACGAGCTGTACCAGCTTCGTCATGTCATCGAGCTGGGCGAGGGCCTGGACCTGACGACGGTCGCCTATCGCACCGTGTTTGCCCGCAACTGGTTCAAGACCGAGCAGGTCGGCGGCCAGAGCCTGGCCAACATCCTTCGCGATCCGGTGCAGTTTGCCGAGCAGTATCAGTGGCTGCTCGGTGCCGACAGCCCCGACGACGCATTCAACATCCGCAACAACAACCGCGCGTACTACGCGCAAGGGCTGCAGAGCGTGCTGGGCTGGAGCACCGATTTCGGCGGCGCGGCGCACGACTTCGAATTCGGCATCCGCTATCACCGAGACGAGGAAGACCGACTGCAGGACCAGGACGGCTACCGCATGCAGGGCGGCACCCTGGTGCGCACGCTGGACCGCACGCCGGGCAGTCACGACAATCGCACCGGGCAGGCGCGCGCCTGGTCGGGCTACATCGTCGATGAAATCGTATTCGGGGACTGGCGCATCAGCCCGGGGCTGCGCTACGAGCGCGTCGAGCTGACCCGCATCGACTACAGCCTGGAGGACGGTGCCCGCCTGCAGGGACCGACACGAATTCGGGAAAACACCGTCGATGCATGGATTCCCGGCATCGGCGTGGTGCGCGAACTGGAGGGCGGCTGGCAGCTGTTCGGAGGCGTGCATCGCGGCTACTCGCCGCCCGGTCCGGGCAGCAGCGCCGAGCCCGAGCGCTCGGTCAACATCGAGATCGGCGCTCGCTACGACCGCGACGCGCTGAGCGCCGAAGCGGTGTTGTTCGCCAACGACTACAGCAACCTGGTCGGCACCTGCACCGAATCCACCGGAGGCGGCTGCAGCGTGGGACAACAGTTCGATGGCGGCAAGGCCCAAGTGCGCGGCGTGGAAGTCGTCGGCGGCTACGCCCTGCGCGACCTCGGCGGCAGCGCCATCGACATGCCGCTGCGCGCCAGCTACACCTACACCGACGCCAGCTTCCGATCCAGTTTCACGAGCAGCTTCGACGAGTGGGGCAATGTCAGCAGCGGCGACGAGTTGCCCTATCTGCCCACCCATCTGATCAGTCTTGCTGCGGGCCTCGAAGGCGCGCGCTGGCGCGCCGAGATCAACGCAAACTACGTCGACGAAATGCGCACGGTGGCTGGTCGCGGAACGCCGGCTGCGGAGTTCCGTACCGACGATTTCTGGGTGCTCGACCTGGCGGGTGCCTACAGACTGAACGACAGCGCGGAACTGTTCCTGCGGGTGGAAAACCTGCTCGACGAAACCTACATCGTCTCGCGCCGCCCCTCAGGCGCCCGCCCCGGCAAGCCGCGCGGGTACCTTGTGGGGTTCCGGGTGGAGTTCTAAAAGAACCGGGACTCGGGACTCGAGTTCCGATGCCCGAGTGGCTCGGCCTGTGGGAGGGGCCTCAGTCCCGAAAGCAACGGATCCTGACTGAGCGGGACGGTCGGAGCTGAGGCACCTCCCACTGAACATCGAGGCTTTCCCGAGTCCCGAGTCCCGAGTCCCGGGCCCCGAGTCCCGAGTCCCGAAAGAAAAAGTGGAAAGCCGGCCTGTAAGCCGGGTTCTGTCTTGAACAGTCATTCCTCTAGGCCCTGCGTCACCGCAGGGCTCCAGCGACCAACCCGGGCGCGGCGCGGGCCACGCCATGGCGCCCCTATTTGGTCTTGCTCCGGGTGGGGTTTACCGTGCCGCGGCGTGTTGCCACCCGCGCGGTGCGCTCTTACCGCACCTTTTCAACCTTACCTGTGCCCGAGGGCCATCGGCGGTATGTTTTCTGTGGCACTTTCCGTCGGCTCGCGCCGCCCAGGCATTACCTGGCACCCTGCCCTATGGAGCCCGGACTTTCCTCCCCGCGCCTTGCGACGCGCAGCGACTGTCCGGCCGGCTTTCCACCGGACAGTGTGCGCGCTCGACGTCGCCCGCTCAAGGAATCGCAGCTGAACGCAAACCTGCGCGCGAGATCGTCGCAGTGTAGTCTCAAGCACTGATCAGACTTCCGGAGTCGACATGCGCGCCATCAGCTTCGCCTTTTCCGTTGCGTTCGCGCTGTCCACGAACACAACAGTTCACGCCGCCGAGGCGGTGGAGGATGCCTTCTTCGCCCGAATCAAGACGCTCTGCGGCCTTGCCTTTCCGGGGCGGATGGTTGCCTTTGACGAAGGCAGCGACGCCGGCTGGCTCAATCGCCCGGTCACCATGCACGTGCGCGAATGCAGCGACACGGAGATCCGCATCCCTCTGCACGTCGGCGCGGACCGGTCACGAACCTGGGTCATCACCCGCACCGCGGCCGGCCTGCGCCTGAAGCATGATCATCGGCATGAGGATGGCAGCGAGGACGCGCTCACCCAATACGGTGGCGACAGCAATGACGCCGGCAGCGGTTACGTGACCCACTTCCCGGTGGATGATTTCAGCAAGGATCTGTTCGTGCGCGAAGGCATTCCGCAGTCGGTGACCAACGTCTGGAACATGGAAGTGTTCCCCGGAGCGCGCTTCAGCTACGCGCTACGCCGATCGGGGCGCCACTTCCAGGCGGACTTCGACCTGACCCGACCGGTCGACCCGCCGCCGCCGCCGTGGGGGGCGGAATAAGTTTCGTCCGCCGGGAGGCGGACGTTGAAAGTCGGGGTGGGATGCCGACCTACCACAGCAAGCGCCATGCCCGCGACGCCAAACCTCACCGCAGGCGAACAACCCACAATCGACAAACCCTCCCCTACCCCCAACAATACCGCGATGAGTTCGAGTCTCGGCCAGTACTACCAGCTCACCAAGCCGCGCGTGGTGGCGCTTATCGTGTTCACTGCGGTTGTCGGGATGTTTCTGGCGGTGCCCGGCATGGTTCCGATCAATGCGCTGGTCTGGGGAACGCTGGGGATCGGGCTGGCGGCGGCCTCGGCGGCGGCCGTCAATCATCTGCTGGACCAGCGTATCGACGCGATGATGGCGCGCACCCGGCATCGGCCGTTGCCGACCGGGCAGCTCGACAGTGGTCAGGTGCTGGCTTTCGCCACCTTCCTCGGCGCGGCGTCGATGTTCGTGCTGATCGTGTTCGTCAACACGCTGACTGCGGTGCTCACCTTCGTTTCGCTGATCGGCTACGCGGTGGTCTACACCGTGTACTTGAAGCGTGCGACGCCACAGAACATAGTGATCGGCGGCGCTGCCGGCGCCGCGCCGCCGGTGCTCGGCTGGGTGGCCGTGACCGGGCAGGTCGAGCCCGCAGCACTTCTGCTGTTCCTGATCATCTTCGTGTGGACACCTCCGCACTTCTGGGCGCTGGCGCTTTATCGTCGTGAGGACTATGCGGCCGCGGGCATTCCGATGCTGCCGGTGACCCACGGAGTGCAGTACACGCGCTGGCAGATTCTTTTTTACACCATCCTGCTGATCCTGGTGACCATCATGCCGTGGCTGATCCGCATGAGCGGCGCGTTCTATCTCGGCGGTGCGCTGGTGCTGGGCGGGGTGTTCCTGTACTACGCGGTACGCCTGTTGAATCCGCCAAACGAGCAGTTCGCCATGAAGGTGTTCAACTACTCGGTGGTGTACCTGATGGCGCTGTTCGCCTTCCTGCTCGCTGATCACTACCTCATGCCCGTCGCGCCCACATCGGTGATCCAGTTCCGAACGGGCTGACAGCGTCGGTGTCGTGACATCGGCACCCGTTTCACGCTCGACTCATGCCGTCGCGGCGTATGCTTGGCGGTGTTCCACGCCGTAAAGGAAACCGCCCCATGCTTCAAATCCTTGGAGTCTCCGGAAGCCTTCGCAAGAACTCGTTCAATACCGCGCTGCTCAACGCGGCGGCGGCGGCCGCTGGCGAGAGTGCGCGCATCGATGTCGTCACGTTGCACGGTATACCGCTCTATGACGGCGATCTGGAAGCCGAGAAAGGGCTGCCCGCTGCCGTGAAGGAGTTGAAAGACCGGATCGCGGCCAGCGACGCGCTGCTGTTCGCCACGCCCGAATACAACCACGGCATCCCGGGCGTGTTCAAGAACGCCATCGACTGGCTGTCGCGTCCGCCTGACGACATCCCTCGGGTGTTTCACGGGCGCCTTGTCGGCCTCATCGGTGCGACGCCTGGCGGGTTCGGCACGATGATGGCGCAGACTGCCTGGCTGCCCGTGCTGCGCACTCTGCGCATGCGGCCCTGGTTTGGCGGCCGATTGATGCTCGGCGGCGCCGGCAAGCTGTTTTCCGCCGACGGCACCCTGGATGCCGAGACGGCGAAGCGGGTGGCAGAGTTCGTCGAGGAATTTGCCGCGTTTGCGACTGCCGCCTCCCGCGCCTGACCGGTCGCTTCAACCCGCCTCAGGAGTTCCGGTCGTACTGCCTCAGAAACTCGTAGAGTGCGACCGACGCGGCGACCGCCACATTGAGACTGTCGAGTTCTCCCCACTGTGGCAAACGCGCCAGCCGCAGGTCCGGTGACCGGCGCGTGTCGTCGCTCAAGCCGCCCAGTTCATGTCCCAGAACAAACGCGCAGCGCGGAGGAAGCGCCATCCGGTGCAGCAGCACGGGGGCCTCGGGCGTCAGCGCGACCAGCCCGAAGCCGTCCGCCTCCAGCGCCGCGCGGCAAGGTGCGAACTGATCCCACCAGCGCGCCGGCACGTGTTTGAAGCCGCCCTTGGCTGGCGCCGGGTCGAACGGTCCGACGCCGATCAGATGCACCGAGTGCGCGCCGAACGCTTCGGCGCTGCGGAAGATCTTGGGCACGTTGAAATCGGGCTTGAGGCGATCCAGGACAAGGGCCACCGGGTTGGGACCATGCGCCGCCATCAGGTTGCGGCGGCGATGCCGCTCGTAGCGCCACAGCGCGTTGCCGTCGCCCGCACGTCCGCGGCTGGCGATGGTGCCTTCGGCGATGACGCGGTCGCGGTCGCCGGGCGCCCGCGGTCGGCTCATGGTGCGCTTGCCAGCGCCCGTCGAATGGCCTCGACGCGGGCGCGGTTGACGCCGAAATCACTGCGTCCGAGTCGTGACGAAGAGCGCACGTGAAGCACCCCGGCATCACTATCGGCCAGAAACTCGATGTCGTCCACGAAGCCCAGCCAGCGCGAGCGCTGGGTCGCGTACAGGTAGCCGCTGCCCTCACCCTCGATGCGGATTCCGGGCATAACGGCCAGGATCGTGCGCAGGCGCACCATGGCCGCCTCCGCCGTGCCTTCGAACGGCAGCGGCGGGATCGTGTGGTAGCCGCCCTGGGCGTAGCTGGATACGCAGTTCGGCGTACTGCGGCACGGCGCCAGTCGTCCGTCGGCCTGCACGCCGGAAGTGTCCGGGCTGCGGCCGGGAAAACCGAACAGCAGTCCCCACGCCACGATCAGCAGCAGCAATGCGACAAGGGCCGCCAGCAGCGCAAGCAGCATTTTCAGAATCAAGGCCATGGTCGGTTTCCTCGGTGTGTTTCCATGATAGAGGCTTTGGCGCATCTGAAGCCGTCGACGGCAGGCTGTGAGAGAATCGACGCATGGCAAGGGGGATTCAACCGGGTGATGGTATGCCGGTCTCGCCGGAACGAAGGCGTCTGCTGGCGGGCGCTGGCGCGCTCTCCGCGCTGGGCCTGACGCCGCGGTACCTGCTGGCATCCGCCCCTTCGCCGCTGGCCCGCGCCATGCCGCGCAGCGGCGAACTGCTTCCGGTGATCGGCCTAGGTACCTGGCAATCCTTTGACGTGCCCGATCACGGCGATACCTTCGAAGCGGCGGGAGCGGTCTTGCGGCGCTTCCTCGAACTGGGCGGACGGGTCGTCGATACATCTCCAATGTACGGTCGCGCCGAGGCCGCGCTGGGCGAGCTGTCCCGCCTGCACGGAGTCGGCGATCGTCTGTTTCTGGCCAGCAAGCTGTGGACAACCGGCCGCGAGTTCGGGCAGCGCCAGTTCGAGCGCAGCCTGGAACTTCTGCGCCGCAACCGACTGGACCTCGGCCAGGTGCACAACCTGCGCGATCTCGAGACGCAGCTGGCCGTGCTCATCGAGGCGCGTGCCGCAGGCCAGGTGCGTCATGTCGGCATCACCCACTATCAGGCCGACGCCCACCCGCTCGTCCAGCGCCTCATCGAGCGAGAGGAGGTGGACGTGGTGCAGATCAACTACTCGCTGGCCGAACCGGAGGCCGGCGATCAGCTGCTTGATGCCTGCGCGGCGCGTGGCGTTGCAGTGCTGGTCAATCGCGCCTTCCAGGAAGGGGCCATGTTCTCCCGTACGCGCGGGCGAAAGCTGCCGAAGGTGGCGCAGGAGATCGGTGCCGAAAGCCATGCCCAGCTGTTCCTCAAATGGGCGCTGGGGCATCGAGCTGTGACCTGCGTGCTCACCGGGACGCGCAATGTCGAACACATCGCCGAGAATCTGGGCGCTGCGCGCGACCCGCTTCCAGACGCCCGCCAGCGCCAGGCCATTGCCGATTGGTACCGGGCGACGTGATGGCATCGGGCCGGCCATGAAAAAGACCCGTCAGTCCTCGGTCTGGCCGATGCGCGCGGCGGCCGCCGCGCCCGAAGCGGATGCTTCTCTTGAGCAGCTCAAGCTCTATGCACGCGCTTTCAACGCGCTCGACTGGGTGAAACAGACCGGCCGCGGCGAAGGGGAGGAGGTGCTGGCAGAATTGGCGGAGAGACCGCTGCAGGAGCTCGACCTGGAAGAACTGCGCGCCGTCCTCTTCCATGTGCAGCGCGACCGTCGCTGGGTGGGTGACAGCGCCGCGGCTTTCGAGCAGAGCCAGCGCATGCTCGCCCTGGTCGCCGAGATCCGTATCCGGTTGGCCGCCTATCGCTGAGTAGCCGGAGATCCGCCTGGACGTTCCATGCTCCGGACGGCGGGGCCGGCGGCGCGCAGCCTGAGCGTGCGACCCTCCATGAACAAATGCGCGGGCCGTCTCAGCTTCAGCTCCAGTCCTCGCCCGCGCACCACGGTGTCGGCCGGACAGGGGCCGGCATCGTCCATGTCGCAGCCTTCGATTGCAGGGCGCCCGGACAACAGCAGGATCAGTCGGGCGCCGTTGTCGGTCACGTGCAGTGGCCGGCGTTGGGCTTCCAGATGCAGCCAGTCCGATTCGATGACAAGCGGGTCCGAGTCCACGATGAGGACCCCGCCATCGATGCTGTGGATATCGCGTGCGGTGAAGGCAATATCGAAACCACGGGCGGGGCCCAGCAGCTCCAGACGTTCACCACGATGGCCTTCAAAGCGCCGCATCGCGCGTTCGGTGCGCCGATCGAGGCGCCCCAGTTCGGTGGCGGATCGCGAAATATCGGCCCAGCGATTGAGACGCTCCGCCTGATCCAGGGCGTCATCCGGGGACACGGCGCCGCTGCCGAAATGGGTCTGCAGCAGGATCCAGGGCGCCACGCCCGCGGCCAGCGGCTGACGCCAGTCGGCACCGTGCATTTCAAGCAGCGTCAGCGCCGCTGCGCCGCTGTGATAACTCTGCCAGCGCAGCAGTCGCTCCCAGGTCGCTCCGGCAGAACGGTCGATCATGCGCCAGCGGGAGCGCAGCTCCGATGCTTCGCGTATCTCCGGCTCAAGGGCCTGCCGCGCGCGGATGCCGACCCATTCCGCGGAGCCCTCGATGCGCATGAAGTGGTCTTCGACTGCGGCCACGGCATCACCCATTTTGGCGAGTCGTTGCGCGCGCAGTGCCAGGGCAAGCCGAACCCGGTAGGTGCGTGTCTGGGGATCATCCTCCGACAGTGCGCCGACCAGCAGCGCCGCCTCGTGGAGCTTGAGTTCCACCAGGTCGCGACCAGCTTCGATGTCAAAGCGCAGCGCTTGCTGTCCAAGGTTGCTGAAGTGTGCGCTCTGGAATACGTGAAAGGCCTCGTGCAGGAGGGGCTCGGCGACAGCCGGCGCCCAGATACGGCTGACGCGTACCGCTGGCGCATCGATTCCCCCGAACTTCTGCAGCAGCAGGAAATCAAGACGGAAGCGTTGACCTTCGCAGCGCCCGCGCCAAAGCCGTGAATCCCACGGGTGGGCCTGAAATCCGGACTGCGGCGGCTGTCGGCTCACCAACACGCATGCTCCGCTGCCCTCGTACAGCAGGAATGGCTGCTCGGGTTCCCAGAAACCCGGCCACAGCGCTGCCATAGCGGGGCCGGCGTCGGCAATGCGCTGCGCCACTGTTTCCATGGCGCTGACGCGTGCCGGTGCGAGCAGCGCAGCCAGGCAGGTGAGCAGCAGGACCGCCGTTGCGCCCACCCGCGGGCCGGCCGACGCTGCGCGCGCCCCGCGGAAGTTCGAACCGACTCCCCGCGCGATCCCAGTGGCCAGGGAGCGGTTGAACGGGCAGGCAGTCTGCGCGTGGAGGCATTTCATCGGGGTCAGGATAGCGGTGCCAGCGGCGCTGCGGCGGATTCCTTGTTCAAAGGCCCTCATCGTGACCCTTGGCAGGGGCGCCGGAGCGTACGCCGGGCGCAGACTCCCTCGGGCAAGTGGGGGTCGGGTGGATCTACCCACTTCGGAGGTTCTTTTCATGTCAACGTCCCGATTCTTGCTGGCTGCGGCGCTGCTGATGCCGCTTGCACCCCTGTCCGCCGCGTCCCTGGGCGAGTGCCGAGTCAAGACTGATTATTCAGTGGAACGCCAGGACGGCGGCTACCTGTTCAGTCGTGGCCATGCGGCCGAAATCCGCATTCGCGAGGGACGCCTGTTGGTCGATGGTGCCGACGCGCCGCTCAGCCAGGCGGATCGTGCGCGCCTGCATGAGTTCCAGTCGCAGCTCGACAACGTGATCGAGCAGGCCCGCGGCATCGCCATGGAGGCTGCGTCGATCGCCATGGATGCGGTTTCCGAGGTGGCGCTGGCCTTCTTTGGCGACGATCCGGCCATGCTGCAACGCTTCGAGAAGCGACTTGCGGTGCTCGACGCTGAAATCCGCAAAGGACTCGTCATGCGCGACGGCCCGCTGTTCGATGAGTCGGCCTTCGAGCGCGCCGTTGAAACGGCGATGAAGGAGCTTGCCCCGATGCTGGCCCGCAGCGTGGCCGCCAAGGCAGTGACCGCCGCGCTGAGTGGCGACGAGGAGGTGATCCGCGAGATCGAAGCGCGCGCCAGTCGCCTGGAGCACGAGATCGAAGCCAAGGTCACCCGGCGCGCTCGCGATATCGAGGCACGCGCCGAAGCGCTGTGTCCGCAGATCGAAAGCCTGGCGGCGACACTGGATGCGCTCGACTTTCGTCATGCCGACGGCAGCGGGCTGCAGTTGATCCGCGTCCGACGCTGATACCAGACAGGGGGACTGCCGCGCCGCGGCAGTCCCCGCGCTTCGAGGTCTGCTCGGGCAAACGCAATGCGGACAGGCGAGTACACTGGACGGGTCCAGGGAACCACCGCCATGTACCGCATTCTCCTTGTCACCTTCCTGCTTGCGGCGTGCAGCGCCGCCCGCGTCGCGCCGCCGCCCGCGGAGCCGACGACCAGTCCGGTCGCGGCAATGGCCGATCAATGCCGCGACTGCCATCGCAGCGATCTCGCGCGCGGCGTGCTGCCGCTGCTCGATGGGCAGCATGCCGCCTATCTCGAGGCGCAGCTGCTGCGCTTTCGCGACAGCCACCGCGAGGGATTCCCGATGGAGGGGATCGCCGCAGGATTTGATGCGCAGCAGATTGCTGCGCTGGCCGCGCATTTCGCGGCGCAACCGGTGTCCCGACACCTTGCGTCGACCCACGCGGCGCTGATCGCCCATGGACGAGAGCGCGCCGAGGCCCTGCGTTGTATGGATTGTCATGGCGCGGATTTCGCGGGCGGCGGCGTCATTCCGCGGCTCGGCAACCAGGCGTCGCAGTACCTGGAAGCGCAGCTGATGGGCATCCGTGAAGGACGGCGCTACCATCCGCCGACCGCCACCGGCGCACGGATCGCCGATCTCGACGACACCGATCTGCGCGCCCTGGCGCACTTCATCTCGGCGCAGGAATAGACCGCGGCTGGCGGCGCGCGCTGGCGCCGGTGGGAAGTTCGCGGTCACAATAGGCCCCTTTTCCCACATCCCACCGCCCAGGGGAGGGCCCATGGCCGAACTCAAAGAAGCCCGCGTTCCCGACATCGGCGATTTCACCGATGTCCCGGTCATCGAACTGCTGGTCGCAGTCGGCGACGCGGTGAAGAAGGATCAGGGGCTGATCACGCTGGAGTCGGACAAGGCCACCATGGAAGTGCCGGCGCCGTTTGACGGCGTGGTCAAGGAGATCAAGGTCAAGGTCGGCGAAAGCGTCGGCGAAGGCGCCGTCGTCGCGATCCTCGAGGCTACGAACGAAGCGGCGGACACTTCCCCTGCCAGCGGGAAAAGTCCGGGTGCCCAGGACATTTCGGAAGGGGGCCAGCCCGCCAAGACACCCACAAACACCGAATCCACTTCCCCTGCGAGCGGGGGAAGTCGAAGCGGCGCAGCCGCTTCGGAAGGGGGCCGATCCACCTCGACCTCCACGCCCCCCGTCGCCTTTGACGCCGATTCGCTGATGCCCGGCAAGGTCCCCTACGCCAGCCCGGCAGTGCGCGCTTTCGCTCGCGAACTGGGCGTCGAACTGGAGCGCGTGACCGGCACCGGCCGCAAGCAGCGCATAACGCGTGAGGACGTGCAGGGCTTCGTCAAGCAGGTGATGAGTGGTTCGGCCGGCGCGCCTTCCGGTGGCGGTACCGGACTCAGCCTGCTGCCCTGGCCCAAGGTCGATTTCAGCAAGTTCGGCGACATCGAAAGCGTGCCGCTGTCGCGCATCAAGAAGATTTCCGGCGCCAACCTGGCCCGCAATTGGGCGATGATTCCGCACGTCACCCAGCAGGACGAGGCCGACATCACCGACATGGAGGCGTTCCGCAAGCGCCTCGGCGAGGAGAACAAGGAGGTCAAGGTGACGCCGCTGGTGTTCCTGATCAAGGCGGTGGTCGCAGCGTTGAAGCAGTTTCCCAACTTCAATGCCTCGCTGGACCCGAGCGGCGAAAATCTTGTGCTCAAGAAGTACTTTCACATCGGCATTGCGGTGGATACTCCGGACGGCCTGGTGGTGCCCGTGATCCGCGACTGCGACCGCAAGGGCATGCTGGAACTCGCCGCCGAGATGGGCGAGATCTCGAAAAAGGCGCGCGAGAAGAAGCTCGGCCCTGCCGACATGAGCGGCGGCTGTTTCTCGATCAGCTCGCTGGGCGGCATCGGCGGAACCGGCTTCACGCCAATCGTCAATGCGCCCGAGGTGGCTATCCTCGGCGTCTCGCGTTCATCGATGAAGCCGGTGTGGAACGGCAAAGAGTTCGCGCCACGGCTGATGCTGCCGCTGTCGCTCAGCTACGATCATCGCGTCATCGACGGCGCCGCGGCCGCGCGCTTTGCCGCCTATCTCGCGCAGGTGCTGGGCGACCTGCGCCGACTGCTGCTGTAAACGGAGAATCACGATCGCCAAGATGCCGCCCAAAGTTGCCGACACCGAGGCCAAGCTGCGCGTGCGCGAGGCGCACACGGCCGACATTTCCGCCATCGTCGATCTTGCCCGTCGCGTCTACGCGCCGGCCTGGTCCTATTCCGAGGGCATGATCCGCGGCCAGCTCGCGCAGTTTCCCGATGGCCAGTTTGTCGCTGAATACGACGATTGCATCGTTGGCTATTGCGCCACCTTCCGCGCCCGCGAAGAGCTGGTGATGGGTCCGCACACCTGGATGGAGATCACCGGTGGCGGCTACGCCTCGCGGCATGCGCCGAAGGGAGACTGGCTGTACGGCATGGAAGTGTGCGTGGACGGCGCCCACCGCGGCCTGCGCATCGGCCAGCGCCTGTACGACCGGCGCAAGAAGCTGTGCATGGACCACGGCCTCAAGGGCATTGTCTTCGGCGGCCGCCTGCCCGGCTTCGCGCGTCGCCGCGGCAAGGTGGACGGCGCACTGGAATATGCCGAGAAGGTGCGTGACGGCCGCATGCGCGACCCCACCCTCAACTTTCAGCTGCGCAACGGCTTCGATCTGCTCGGCGTACTCGAAGGCTACGAGCCTTCCGACCGCGAATCGCTGGGCTATGCCGCCCACCTGGTGTGGCGCAATCCGCAGGCCAGCGATCATCCGGCCATCGCCAGCGCGCAGCGCCGCGGGCAGATCAAGGACTGGGTGCGGGTGGCGTCGGTGCAGTACCAGCAGCGCCGCGTCACCACCTTCGAGGAGTTCGCCACGCAGGTCGAGTATTTCATCGACGTCGCCGCCGACTACCGCGCCGATTTCGTGCTGTTCCCGGAGCTGTTCACCCTGCAGCTGCTGTCGATCGCCAACGAGAAGCTGCAGCCGGCCGACTCCATCGCCACGCTGACCAGCTACACCGATCGCGTGCGCGACCTTCTGTCCGGGCTGGCGGTGCGCTACAACATCAACATCATCGGCGGCAGCCACCCGACGCGCATGGACGACGGCGACATCCACAACGTCTGCTATGTGTGCCTTCGCGACGGCGCGGTGTATTCGCAGGAAAAGCTCCACCCGACGCCCAACGAGCGCCGCTGGTGGAACATCGTTGGTGGCGACGACGCCGCTGCGATTCCCACCGACTGCGGGCCGATCGGCGTGATGATCTGCTACGACTCCGAGTTTCCCGAACTGTCGCGCCACCTGATCGACCAGGGCGCGCTGATCCTGTTCGTGCCTTTCTGTACCGATGAGCGCCAGAGCTACCTGCGCGTACGTTATGCCTGCCAGGCGCGCGCGGTGGAGAACCAGTGCTATCTGGTGCTGTCGGGCAACGTCGGCAACCTGCCGGGCGTGCACAACTTCGATATCCAGTACGCGCAGAGCTGCATCCTCACGCCCTGCGATTTCCCGTTCGCCCGCGACGGCATCGCCGCCGACACCACGCCCAACGTGGAGGCGGTCGCACTGGCCGATCTGCGCCTCGATTCCCTGATCGCGGCGCGCAACTCAGGCACCGTCCAGAACCTCCGGGACCGTCGCCACGACCTGTACCAGACACGCTGGCAGAGCCGCCCGGCGCGGCAGCTGCGCCTGAAGACCCGCGAGGAAAAGTGAGAGCCATGGCCACGACGATTGACATCAAGGTGCCCGACATCGGCGATTTCAGCGAAGTCCCCGTCATTGAACTGCTGGTCGCCACGGGCGACACGGTCAAGAAGGACCAGGGCCTGATCACGCTGGAGTCCGACAAGGCCACCATGGAGGTGCCATCCAGCGCCGACGGCGTGGTGAAGGCACTGAAGGTCAAGGTCGGCGACAGCGTCTCCGAGGGCACCGTCATCGCCGTCATCGAGGCCTCGACGGATGCCGAAAGCACTTCCCCCGCCAGCGGGGGAAGTCGAAGCGGCGCAGCCGCTTCGGAAGGGGGGCAAGCTGCCAAGACACCCGCAAATACCGAACCCACTTCCCCCGCCAGCGGGGGAAGTCGAAATGCCAAAGGCGTTTCGGATGGGGGCAACGCGCCGAAAGCCTCCCCCGCCACCGGCCGCAAGCCCGACATCGAATGTCAGGTTGCGGTGCTGGGCGCCGGTCCCGGCGGCTACACCGCGGCGTTCCGCGCCGCCGATCTCGGCCAGGACGTGCTGCTGATCGAACGCTATGACTCCCTTGGCGGGGTGTGTCTCAACGTCGGCTGCATCCCGTCGAAGGCGCTGCTGCATTCGGCGCGGGTGATCGATGAAGCCGCGTCGTTTGCCGCTCACGGAATCGAGTTCGGCAAGCCGAGAATCAACCTCGACAAGTTGCGCGAGTTCAAGGACGGCGTGGTCGGTCAGCTCACCAAGGGTCTCGCCGGCATGGCCAAGCAGCGCAAGGTGGCGCGCGTGACCGGCGTGGGCAAGTTCGTGTCGCCC
>CAZGKE010000064.1:0-17667 GCA_964526035.1 uncultured Gammaproteobacteria bacterium
CAATCGTCCCCACGTTCACGTGCGGCTTGGTGCGCTGGAATTTTTCTTTGGCCATGAGAGTGAATCCTTGAGTCTTCGTTAGCGTTGGCAGTTGGTGGTATCCGGCGAGCTTCGCGCGCCGCTTGACGGTGGTGCCCACAACCGGAATCGAACCGGTGACCTCTTCCTTACCAAGAAAGTGCTCTACCGACTGAGCTATGTGGGCGCTTGCTTCAGGTGGACCTTGACCTCTATATTCGAGCTTGGAGCGGGAGACGGGAATCGAACCCGCACCATCAGCTTGGAAGGCTGAGGTTCTACCGTTGAACTACTCCCGCGTTCAGGCAACTGAATCCGGATGACAAACCCCAGACGCCGCACAATTCGCTGCTGTCGTCTGTCGTCCGACCTCTGTCGACTGGATGGTGGAGGGAGGTGGATTCGAACCACCGAAGGCGTAAGCCAGCAGATTTACAGTCTGCCCCCGTTGGCCGCTTGGGTATCCCTCCAGCAAAGAGCCGCCTATTCTGGCGATTCTCGCTGTCAGCGTCAATCGCCCCGAATGGGCGCGAAGCCGCGAGGGCGCACCGTTCAGCCGGTTCGCCCCTCCCGCAGCCAGTCGCGCAGGGCCTCGACCTCGGTCCGCAGCGAGCGCACCTCCAGCTCCAGCCCGGCGGCCTCTTCGGCGGTGAGGCTGCGCATCGCCTCCAGGGTCTCCTCCTTTTCCTGGTCGTGCATGGTCTGCATGGTGTTGACAATGATGCCGATGAACAGGTTCAGCATGGTGAACGTCGCCACCAGTATGAAGGGAACGAAAAAGGCCCAGGCCCAGGGATAGACCTGCATGACCGGGCGCACGATGCCCATCGACCAGGACTCCAGGGTCATGATCTGGAACAGGCTGAACAGCGAGGCCCCCAGGGTGCCGAACCATTCCGGAAACGTCGGCCCGAACAGCTTGGTGGCAATCACCGCAAACACGTAGTAGATGATCGACATCAGGCCGGCAATGGCAGCGATGCCCGGGATGGCCGCGAGCAGCGCCTCGACGATGAAGCGCAGGCGCGGCATCATCGACAACAGCCTCAGTACGCGCAGCACGCGCAGGGCACGCAGCACGGCGAAAGGACCCGAGGCGGGCACCAGCGCAATGCCCACGACGATGAAGTCGAACACGTTCCAGGCGCTGCGGAAGAAGCCTGTGCCGCGGGCGTACAGCTTGAGTCCGATCTCGACCACGAAAACGGCGAGCATGATGCTGTCCAGTGCGCTCAGCCACGGCCCGTAGGCCGCCATGACGCGCTCGGAGGTCTCCAGCCCGAGGACCACGGCATTGCCGAGAATGATGGCGATGATGAGCTTCTGGACGGGGCTCGATTCGACCCAGTCGCCGATGCGCTGACGAAGAGAGGGGATAACGACGGCGGACATCCGTGGGGCTCGGGTTGGTGGCCAGCGCGAAGGATGGGGGCGGCTGTGACGGGATGCAATGGGGACCAGCGCCTGCGGCGATCGGGACTGGGGACTGGGGACTGGGGACTGGGGACTGGGGACTCGGGACTCGGGGCTCGGGAGCGGGGAGCGGGCCATGCTGCTGTGGGAGGGGCCTCAGCCCCGGCACGGGCATCGCCGCGAGGCGACGGGACGGTCGCAACGCCTGCGTTCAGGGCGAACCGGACGAACCCACTATCTGGAACACGGGCGCGGGACGTCGCTGACCGAAGACGCTCCTGGAGCTGGTCGGGTTCGGCGCCAGCTCCAATCGGGTTTGCGCCAGCGTCTGAAGACTTCCAGGGGTCATCAGTCCAAACAGAGAGACATCAAGGCCCACGGGTGTGCCAGCCGCACTTCGAACCAGGTGAAATTCAGCCCAACGCCATTCCCTCGGCTCCATTGGAGCAAGAAATCGTTGCAGTTCCCCAGGCGCCAGGCGCTCCAGCGCGCTGTCCGGCATGCCCCCGAGCAGGGCTTCGAGCAGCACACGGGTCGGCGCGACCTGCTGGCAATAAATGGTCTGGCCGCCATCAAGCAGGATTGGCGACTCCAGCGCGACGGCTGCCCGGGGGCGCTTTCCCATCAGCACGAAAGCAAGGTCGACATGCACCTCCGCGAACGCCCGCAGCTGTTCAGCGGACAGGTCAAGGAAGGCCACCGCGTCCGGCCGGAGCAGATAGTCGGCGGATTGCGGCAGCAAGGATCTGTAGACGTGGCGTTCGACCAGTTTCGGGTCCAGGCGCTCCTGGGCGGCGGCCTCCGCGGCCAGTCCGACCAGGAAGAACAGGAGAATTGGACACAGCGGACGCCACATGGGCGCTTTCCCTCGCCGAAAGGCTGTCGCAGCCGACAATACCACCGACGCACGTCAAAAGGCCGACGTCGGGGCCGAGGTCCCTCCCACAGGAGAGCGAATCCCTGCTCCCTGCTCCCCGCCCCTCAGACGTTGAAGCGAAAATGCAGCACGTCGGCTTCCTTGACGATGTAGTCCTTGCCTTCCAGTCGCAGCCGCCCGGCCTCCTTGGCGCCCGCCTCGCCCTTGCAGCGGATATAGTCGTCGAAGGCGATGGTTTCGGCGCGAATGAAGCCTTTCTCGAAGTCGGTGTGGATGACGCCGGCCGCCTGCGGGGCGGTGGCGCCCTTCTTCACCGTCCAGGCGCGGACTTCCTTCTCGCCGGCGGTGAAATAAGTCTGCAGGCCGAGCAGCGCGTAGCCCGCTCGAATCACACGGTTCAAACCGGGTTCGTCGAGCCCGAGATCGGTCAGAAACTCGGCGCGGTCGGCATCTTCGAGCTGCGCCATCTCCTCCTCGATGGCGGCACACACCGGCACCACCTCGGCGCCCTCGCCTCGGGCGCGCTCCCACACCAGGTCGAGCAGAGGATTGTTTTCGAAACCGTCCTCGCGGACGTTGGCGACATACATCACCGGCTTCATGGTCAGCAGGAACAGCTCGCGCAGGCGCGCGCGCTCGTCGGGCTCAAGCTCGACGGAGCGGGCAGGACGGCCTTCGGCAAGAGCGGCGTACACCTTGGCCAGAACATCGCGACGGGCCTGGGCCTCCTTGTCGCCCGCCTTGGCAGCGCGCCCGGCACGGTCCAGGGCGCGCTCCACCGCTTCCAGGTCGGCCAGCGCCAGCTCGGTGTCGATCACCTCGATATCGGCGATCGGATCGATCCGGCCGGCGACATGCACGATGTCGGGATGCTCGAAACAGCGCACCACGTGGGCGATGGCGTCGACCTCGCGGATGTGGGCCAGGAACTTGTTGCCCAAGCCCTCGCCCTTGGACGCCCCGGCCACCAGTCCGGCAATGTCGACGAATTCGATGGTGGTCGGAATCACCTTCAGTGGCCGGGCGATTTCGGCCAGTTGCTTGAGGCGGGTATCCGGCACCGGCACCACGCCGACGTTGGGGTCGATGGTGCAGAACGGAAAATTGGCTGCGGCGATGCCGGCCTTGGTCAGTGCGTTGAAAAGCGTCGACTTGCCCACGTTGGGAAGGCCGACAATACCTACCTGGATACCCATTCATTGCTCCGCAGGGTCATGAGCTTGCGCCCCGGGACCCAGAGTTGACGCCATCGCGAGGCTCGGCTCAGCCGGCTGCCCGCGACCTATCGGCGGTATGAAGCTTCTTCATGGCTTCGTTGATGTTGCCAGCCACCGCCAGCGGCATGGCGTCGACCGCACGCTCGACGGCCTCGCGCATGGCGCTGTCCTGGTCCGGCGTGGGGCGTCCCAGCACCCATGGAGTCACCTCGTCCTTGTGACCGGGATGACCGATGCCCACGCGCAGGCGATGGAAGCGGCCGTGGCCGAGCTGCGTGACGATGTCGCGCAGTCCGTTCTGGCCACCGTGTCCGCCATCGAACTTGAGGCGCACGGTGCCAGGGGCGAGATCCAGTTCATCGTGGGCCACCAGCATCTCCTCCGGTGCGATGCGGTAGAAGCGCAGGGTGGCCACCACCGCCTGAGCGCTGCGGTTCATGTAGGTATCGGGCTTCAGCAGCCACACAGCGCGGCCGTCGACGCTGGTCTTGGCCAATTCACCGTGGAGTCTGGATTCGCCACGCAAGGTCGCTCCCACGCTTGCAGCCAGGGCGTCCAGGAACCAGAACCCGGCATTGTGCCGGGTTCTGGCGTATTCGGCACCGGGGTTTCCCAGGCCGACGATGAGCTTGAGTGCGGACACGCCAGACTGCGGCAAACCGTTTCCGCCGCCCGAACCAGTCGGACGGCAGATTGGGGCTTACTTCTTCTCCGGCTCGCCAGCAGCTTCTCCGCCGTCGCCTTCCTCGGGCGTTTCCTCCGCCTCTTCCCTCATGGTGACGTGCTGGGCGCTGATCACGGTATGGTCGTGCTCCTTGCCGAGCTTCAGTTCGGGAATCTCCACGCCGGTCGGCAGCGGAAGCTGCGACATGTGGATGATCTCGCCGACCTCGAGCGCAGACAGGTCGAGCTCGATGTACTCGGGCAGGTCCTTCGGGAAGCAGAGCACTTCGACGTCGGTCATGTTGTGCGAGATGACCACGCCCGAAGTCTTGCCGGCAGGGGATTTCTCCTCGTTGAGGAAATGCAGCGGCACGCGCGCGCGCAGCTTTTCAGTCTCCATCACGCGCTGGAAGTCCATGTGCATGATCTGCTGCCTGAACGGGTGACGCTGCATGTCGCGCAGCAGCACCTTCTGCACGTCGCCGCCCAGGTCGAGATCAAGAATCGCAGAGTAGAACCACTCGTTCTGCGAAGCGGCCATGGCCACGCGATGCTCGATCTGGATGGCCCGCGGCTCGATGCCACCGCCATAGACGATGGCCGGTACCTGGCCGGTACGACGCAGGCGGCGGCTCGCACCCTTGCCCTGGTCGCCCCGTACCTGTACGGGAATATTGTGGGTTGCCATTGTTTCATTACCTCGGTTGTGTTGACCGCCTCGCGGCGACAGTTACGCTCTCCCGCGACCAGGAGAGCCTTCGTTCCCGGGATTCGGGAATCGGGAATCGGGAATCGAGGAAGGCGTCAGCCCGACACACCCTCCCGAAGCCCGACTCTCGATTCCCTGCTCCCTACTCCCTACTCCCCACACTCTCGTCAGTCCACATACAACGAACTCACCGACTGCCCGAAGCTCATGCGCCGGATGGTCTCGGCAAGCAGTTCGGCAACGCCGAGCTGGCGGATACGCTTGCAGGCGCGGGCCGCTTCGGTCAGCGGTATGGTGTCACTCACCACCAGCTCGTCGAGCACGGAGCGCTCGATGTTGTCGATGGCGGCGCCCGACAGCACAGGATGGGTGCAGTAGGCCAACACGCGGCCTGCGCCATGATCCTTCAATGCCGCCGCGGCGGCACACAGCGTTCCGGCAGTATCCACGATATCGTCGACCAGCACGCAGGTCTTGCCGCGCACGTCGCCGATGATGTTCATCACTGTCGCCTCGTTGGGTCGCGGACGGCGCTTGTCGATGATGGCAAGTTCGGCATCATCGAGACGCTTGGCTATGGCCCTGGCACGCACCACGCCGCCGACATCCGGACTCACCACTATAAGGTTCTCGGTGCCCTGGCTGCGCCAGATATCGGCCAGCAGCACCGGGGAGGCGTACACATTGTCCACTGGAATATCGAAAAATCCAACGATCTGGTCGGCGTGCAGGTCGACGGTCAGCACCCGGTCGGTGCCCGTCGCGCCGATCATGCGCGCTACCACCTTGGCGGTGATCGGCACCCGCGCCGAGCGCGGTCTGCGGTCTTGGCGCGCATAGCCGAAGTACGGAATCACCGCGGTCACCGAGGCCGCCGAGGCGCGCTTCAGCGCGTCCACCAGGGCCAGCAGCTCCATGAAGTTGTCGGCCGCCGGTGCGCACGTCGACTGGATCACGTACACCTCCTGGCGGCGCACGTTCTCCTCGATCTCGACCTGCACTTCGCCATCGGAAAAGCGCCCCACCTGGGCCTTGCCGAGCGGCACGCCCAGCTCGCGGCAGATGTTCTTCGCCAGCGCCCGGTTGGCGTTGCCGGAGAAAACCAGAATTCCGTCGGTGTTCATGCCTGCCCCGTGGTGTTCTGACTGCCTTGCCCAATCGAATGGCTGGGGCGGCAGGACTCGAACCTGCGAATGCGGGAATCAAAATCCCGTGCCTTAACCAACTTGGCGACGCCCCAGCGGCGAATCGTCCAGCGCGGGGGTCAACCCGCGCGTTGCAACCTGTCCAGCAGTGGCGAGCGGTCGAGACCGCGCGCCACAATGGCAGTAAAGCCTGGCGGACGGCGCGCCGCTACCGCATCCGCCTCCGCCCTGGCAGCGAAAGGCGCGAACACGCAGCCACCGGTCCCGCTCAATGCAGCTGGTGCGCTTTCACGAAGCCAGTCCAGTGCTGCAGCCACCTTCGGATGGCGCACGCGAACTACCGGTTCAAAGGCGTTGCCTGCCGCGGCGCCTGAAACAAAGTCCGTCATTGTCTGACGCGGTGCAGCACGTGTCAATTGAGGATCGGCGAACAGCGCCGCGGTCGACACCGATTCGCCAGGATCGATCACCAGGTACCAGCGTGGTGGCAGCGTTACGGGAGTGAGGCGTTCGCCCACGCCTTCCGCCCAGGCGCTGAGTCCGCGCACGAACAGCGGCACGTCGGCGCCCAGTTGGCGACCCAGCCGACCCAGGGTCTGCGTATCGAGACCGGCCCTCCAGAGACGGTTCAGCGCCACCAGCGCAGTGGCTGCGTCGCTGCTGCCGCCACCCAGGCCGCCGCCTACTGGAATGCGCTTGTCGATGGCGATGTCGGCGCCGGCCTGGACGCCGCTGAACTCTCGCAACAGGCGCGCGGCGCGCAGCGCCAGATCGCTGTCTTCGGCGACACCCGGGGCGCCGCCGCTGCGCCGGATCAGCCCGTCGTCGCGCACCTCGATATGCAGCAGATCACCGAAGTCCAGCAGCTGGAACACGGTCTGCAGCTCATGGTAGCCATCGGCTCGACGGCCCACGATGGACAGGAACAGGTTGAGCTTGGCCGGCGCCGGCCACGGTTCAATCCCCCCGCTCACGGTTCGCCCCAGCGCTCCACCACCAGGCGCACGCGCGCGTCGCTGCGCTCGGCGAAGACACGCCGCGGAAGTGCAGGATCACCGTCGGAAAACCAGTCGCGATAGTCCACCTGCCAGCCGTCCTGACGCACTCGGGCCACGCGGCCCTCGGCATCGAACCAGATTTCGGCGGGCCGGCCCGGTGCTCGCGCGCCACGAACCCAGTAACGCAGCGCCCTGACTGGAATCGTCCAGCCGAGTTCGTCCGCGAGGACTGTTTCCGGATCGACGCCCATTCGCGGGCCGCCGTCGAGGCCATCAAGACTGGCCTCGCCGTCGACGAAGCGCATGCGCCACGTCTGACGCGCCACCGGCGAGCGCAGGCTGAAGTCGAAATCGGCGCCCGTCTGCTGCCATACGAAACTGCCGCTGCCGCCGTCACCCTGACCGCTGACCGCGATTCGGCCATTCAGAGCGAACTCTGGCTGCAGTGCCAACCTGGTCTCGCGCGCCTCCTGAGCACCAAGCATGGCGGCGTCCCCCGATCGCGGGGGGGCTGGCGCGCAGGCAGCCAGCGCCGCCAACAGAAGCGGGACCCAGAGCCAGAGCCGGCGATTCAAGGCTGAAAGCGCTCCAGCGTCGACTTGAGGGTACGGTTGTCGGCATCGATCTCGCGACCCTCTGCCCATATTTCCCGGGCCTCTTCGCGCTCGCCCATCACCCACAGCACTTCGCCGAGATGGGCGGCGACCTCAGCGTCGGGCAGCAGCTCGAATGCTTGCCGCAGGTATGCGAGCGCCTCGTCCAACTGGCCGAGGCGAAACTTCACCCAGCCCATGGAATCGATATATGCCGGTTCGTCGGGCGCCTGCTCCAGGGCACGACGAATCAGCGCCTCGGCCTCCTGGTAGCGGTCGGTGCGATCGGCCAGGGTGTAGCCCAGGGCATTCAATGCAGTCGGGTCCTCGGGGTCGGACTCGAGCATGCGCTGCAGGTCGTCGATGGCTTCGTCGACCCTGTCCATGCGCTCGTACTGGAGCGCGCGCGAGTAGATCAGACGGCGATCGTCGGGCGCCAGGCCCAGGCCACGACTGTAGGCAGCCAAGGCCTCCTCGCCGCGACCCGCAGTGTCGAGAAATTCCCCCTCCAGCAGCACGGCATCGACCAGTTCCGCCTGGTCTTCACTGTCGACCTGAATGTCGCGGAGCGTTTCCAGCGCATCGTCGAGTCGCTCAAGCTTGGCGTAGACAATGGCCGTGCGCATACGCGCCTGGCTGTGCTCGGGGCTGTCGGCCGGGATCTGCGCATACCAGTGCAGGGCCTCCTCGCTTCGTTCCAGCAGTTCGGCCATCTGGCCCAGAAGCAGATTGCCGGCGGGCGTCGGCGACTCCTCGGCGGCCTGGATGTCGGCGTACACCGCGTTCAGCAGGGCGGAATCATCGGTGCGTGCGGCGAAGGCTGCGCGCGACTGGCGTACACGATGGTCCTGCGGTCCATCTGCAAGAAACTGCGCCGCAGCCGCGGGGCCTTCGGTTTCGCCGAGCAGGCTGGCATAGCCGAGGCGCAGCTGGGGGCTCTCCGGCAGCTGCTCCAAGCCGCGCTGAAACACTTGGCCCGCCGCCTCTGAGTCACCGGTCTGGTAGCGAAGTTGTGCCGACCAGAGCCAGACCTCGGCGTCTGCGGGGAAAGTCTCGAGCGCCTCGTCGGCCAGCTCGACGGCCACCTCTGGAAGGTCCAGCCGCAGGGCAAGCTGGCTGAATACCACCAGAGTGTCGGCGCGTTGGGGCAGGCTGCGATCGGCCACAAGTTCACCCAGCACCCGAGCCGCGCGATCACCGTCGACAGCGTGGCCGAGAACCTGGGAAACCAGCATCCAGCCGTGTTCGCGCGGGTCTGCCAGCATCCTCGCAAGCGACGCC
Source organism: uncultured Gammaproteobacteria bacterium (assembly GCA_964526035.1). Classification (GTDB taxonomy): domain Bacteria; phylum Pseudomonadota; class Gammaproteobacteria; order Xanthomonadales; family BPKI01; genus DAOMOD01. The sequence goes on from CAZGKE010000064.1 coordinate 8,915, forward strand.
TTGGCCGACGCCAGATCGTTGTCGCGCAGCGCCAGCGTGGCGCTGGCCTGCTGCGCCGCCAGAGCGTCCGGGTCAAGCTCGGTCCAGCGGGCCAATGCGCGACGTGCGGTCAGCCATGAACCGGCGGCGATCGCAACGCGGGTAGCGCGCTCCGCCATGTCGACATCGTCCTGAAGCTCGGCAGCTCGCGTAAGGTACTGGGCGGCTTGTTCGAGGTCGCCCTGCTGCAAGGCAAACTCGCCTGCCACGGCGTTGAACAGCGGATCCTCGTCTTCGGGCAGCATGCGCTCGGCGTCCGCGGGCGCCGAAGCCGAGGGCGACGCCGGTGCCGGCGAGTCTGCGCGCTGGGCCGTAGCGGCGCAGCCGGCAGCCAGCAGCAGGGTCAGCATGGGAAGCAGTGGATTTTGAACTCGTTTGATGTCGGTCATGGGTCCGCGATCGCATTCTGGACGACAATGGCAGTCACACGCTTCCTTGAAGGGAAGGGCGGAGGGCCGCAGAATCTCGGAAGCTATCCTAACCCGCATTTCCTGCACCGGCGCCCAACCGCCGCCACCATTGCCCGAGCCGCCCCGACAAACACCCTCCTGATGCCCCTGATCGCTCTCGGAATCAACCACCAGACCGCGCCGGTAGCTCTGCGCGAACGGGTGGCGTTTGCGCCCGAGGCCGCGCGGGAAGCGCTGGGCTCGCTCAAGCAGGTGCCCGGCGTGGAGGAGGCAGCCATCCTCAGCACCTGCAATCGCACGGAGATCTATTGCGCGGTGGAGTCCGCCGCAATGCTGTCCCCGGCGCGCTGGCTGTGCGAACACCACGCGCTCAGCCTGCGCAGCCTGGACGACTACCTTTACCGACATGACGATGCCCACGCGGTGCGGCACATCTTTCGGGTCGCCACAGGACTGGATTCCATGGTGCTCGGCGAGCCGCAGATCCTCGGGCAGGTGAAGGAAGCCTGGCAGCTCGCCCGCGAGGCACAAAGCCTGGGGGCCCCGCTGGACCGCCTGTTCCAGCACACCTTCGCAGTGGCCAAGCGGGTGCGTACCGATACGCGCATCGGCGCCAACCCGGTTTCAGTGGCGTTTGCGGCAGTGCGTTTGGCCGAGCGCGTGTTCGCCGACCTGCGTGAAGCCACGGTCCTTCTGATCGGGGCCGGGGAAACCATCGAGCTGGCGGCCCGCCATCTTCTCGACCGCAAGACGCAAAGAATGATCGTCGCCAACCGCACGCTCGAGCACGCGCAGGTGCTGGCCACGCGCTTCGGCGGCTACGCCATCGCGCTGGCCGACCTCGACCAACACCTCGCGCAGGCCGACGTGGTGATCAGCTCGACCGCATCGCGTGAGCCGGTGCTGCGTCGTGCGCAAGTCGAGCAAGCCATCCGCCGTCGACGCCACCGTCCGATGTTCATGGTCGACATCGCGGTGCCGAGGGACATCGAGCCCTCGGTGGGCGATCTGCCGGACGTCTACCTTTACACCATTGATGACCTCGACCAGGTCATCGCCGACGGCCTGAACAGCCGACGTGAGGCAGCACGCGAGGCCGAAGCCATCATCGACCTGCAGGTCGAGCACTACATGGCCTGGCGACGAGCCATTGAAGGCCACGGTCCACTGAAGAACCTTCGCCAGGACGGCGAACTCTCCCGCGACGAACTGCTGGAACGGGCGCGACAGATGATGGCGCGCGGCAAGCCGGCCGAGGACGTGCTGGCCTGGCTTGCACACAGCCTCACCAACCGCCTGCTGCACGCACCTAGTGCCAACCTGCGCGAAGCCGCGATGCGTGGCGACGCCGATCTTCTCGACGCCGCCGGACGACTGTTCCGGGCACCCGATGGAAGTCGCGACAGCCCATGAATCCGTCCCTGCAACGCAAGCTGGAGGCGCTGCTGGAGCGTCACCAGGAAGTCGCCCTGCTGCTCGCGCAGCCAGACGTGGCAGCCGATTCGGGGCGCTTCCGCGAGCTTTCGCGTGAATACGCCCGGCTCGATCCCCTGGCCGCAGCCACCGCTGAACTGGAACGCAATCGCGGTGCGCTGGAGGCGGCGCGTGCCATGCTGGTCGATGTCGATATGCGCGCGATGGCGGCGGACGAAGTGGAAACGCTGGAGGCCGAACGCGAACGCATCGAAAGCGCCATCAATGTGCTGCTGCTGCCGCGCGATGCTCGCGACGACAGCAATGTGTTCCTGGAGATACGCGCCGGCACGGGCGGCGACGAGGCGGCACTGTTCGCGGGTGATCTGCTGCGCATGTATCTTCGCTACGCCGAGGAGCGCCGCTGGCGCGTGGAGATTCTGAGCGACAGCCCGGGAGAGCACGGCGGCCACAAGGAGGTCATTGCCCGCATCGAGGGCGAGGCGGTGTTCAGCCGCCTCAAGTTCGAGTCCGGGACCCACCGCGTGCAGCGCGTTCCTGCCACAGAGTCGCAGGGGCGTATCCACACCTCAGCCGCCACCATTGCCATCCTTCCCGAGATCGACGAAGTCGAGGACATTGCAATCAATCCGTCCGACCTCAAGGTCGACACCTTTCGCGCCTCTGGCGCCGGCGGCCAGCACGTCAACAAGACCGACTCGGCGATTCGAATCACCCACCTGCCCAGCGGTACGGTGGTGGAATGCCAGGACGAACGCAGCCAGCACAAGAATCGCGCGCGCGCTATGGCGCTGCTCAAGGCACGCCTGCTCGACGCAGAACGCAACAAGCAGATCGCCGCGCAGAGCGAAAGCCGCCGCCTGCAGGTCGGCTCCGGCGACCGCAGCCAGAGGATCCGCACCTACAATTACCCCCAGGGCCGCATCACCGATCACCGCATCAACCTCACGTTGTACCGGCTGGAGGAAGTGCTTGACGGCGACCTGGACGCGCTGGTGGACCCGTTGCAGTCGGAGGATCGGGCGGATCGGTTGGCGGAGATGGCCGGAAGCCAGTAGCCGGGATCGAGTTCCAGTAGCCAGTTCCAGCGGCCGGAACAGCCGGCCATGGCGAGACGATTGCGCCGAACCGGGGAGGCTGAGGCCTCCCCGGAACGGTCGGAGGTGCCAAATCGCCAGGTTTCGAAAGCTCTCCTGGCTACTGGAACTGGCTACTGGCCAATCATCCGCCAGATCCGCCAACTCCCAGCCCTGTCACGCTACCCTATCCCTCATGACCGCCGCCCACACCCCCACCCCCCTGGCCATCGCAGTCCTCACCGTATCCGACAGGCGCGGTCCTGAAGAGGACACGTCCGGCGACTTTCTGGTCGAGGCTCTGACGACTGCCGGCCACCGGCTGGCGGATCGTGCCCTGCTGCCGGATGACCGCTACCGCGTGCGTGCCCAGGTCTCGGTCTGGATTGCCGATCCGGCCGTGGACGTGATTCTGGTCAGCGGCGGCACCGGGTTCACCGGCCGTGATTCCACACCGGAAGCGCTGAAGCCTCTGCTGGACAAGGACATGCCGGGCTTCGGCGAAATGTTCCGGGTGCTGTCCTTTGAAGAAATCGGCACATCGAGCCTGCAGTCGCGTGCCTTTGCCGGCGTGGCCAACGGCACCTTCCTGTTCGCACTGCCGGGTTCCACCTCCGCCTGCCGCACCGCCTGGGAGAAGCTGATCCGGGATCAGCTCGATGCCGGTACGCGGCCCTGCAACCTGGCCGCGCTGCGGCCACGACTTGGGGAAACGCCATGAAGCGCATGAAAAAGCGCGATTTCGAAAAAGCCCTGCGACCGATGCACGAAGAGCTGAGCGCCCTGCACAACTGGCTTCGCCACACCGGCAAGCGCCTGCTGGTGCTGTTCGAGGGCCGCGACGCCGCCGGCAAGGGTGGCACCATCAACACCATCGCCGAACGCCTCAATCCGCGTGACTGCCATATCGTCGCGCTGTCCAAGCCCAGCGAGCGCGAGCAGGGGCAGTGGTACTTCCAGCGCTATGTACCCTACCTGCCGGCAGCGGGCGAGATCACCCTGTTCGACCGCAGCTGGTACAACCGCGCCGGCGTGGAAAAGGTGATGGGTTTCTGCAGTGATGCGCAGTACCGCGAATTTCTCAGGCAGGTGCCACAGTTCGAACGCATGCTGGCTGACGATGGGATCATGATACTCAAGTACTGGCTGGCAGTGGACCAGGTCGAGCAGGAGCGACGCTTCGCAGAGCGCGTCAAGGATCCGGTCAAGCGCTGGAAGCTCTCGCCGGTCGATATCGCCGCGCGGGAGCGCTACCGGGACTACGGCACTGCGCGCGCGGCGATGTTCAAGGCCTCCCACCGCAAGCAGGCTCCGTGGTTCGTTGTCGATTTCAATGACCAGCGCCGCGGCCGTCTGAACCTCATCCGCCACCTGATCGACCAGGTGCCGAACAAGACGGTGCCGGAGTCGGTGGTCGAGCTGCCGCCGCTGGCACAGGCGCGGCTGCACCGCGAACGCTACAGCGGCGTGGTGAAACCGATCCAGGGTCCGTTCTGAAGTGAGCACTCCAGCGCCCGCAGTGCAGACGGCAAGTGAGGAGATCCTCGCGCTCCTGCAGCAGGGATTGTTCTCGCAGGCCGAACAGCGTCTGGATTCGCTGCAGTCCGGCGGCCTGTGCGACCCGCACCTGGCTTATCTGCGCGGCCTGGCCGCACTCGCGCAGGACCGCGACCAGGATGCGTGCGGGTACCTCGAAGAAGCCGCATTGGCCTTGCCGCAGAACCCAGCCGTTGTCGGCAATCTCGGGCTTTGCCAGACTCGGCTGGGTCGACATGCGGAGGCGTTGGCCGCGCTCGACCGCGCCATCCAGCTGGCCCCCCGGCACGCCGACTTCCATTACAACCGTGGACTCGCTCTGTTCGCGCTGAACCGTCTGCAGGAGTCCTCCCTGTCGTTTCGCCAGGCGGTGGAACTGCGCGCCGACCACGTTGCGGCGTGGACTGCTTTGGGCGAGACCCTGCATGCCTCGGGCCGCTATCTGGAAGCCGATATCGCCTACCAGAGGGCCGCCGATCGCGCGCCTGGCGACGCGCTGCTGGCGACACGGCAGGCGTCGCTTTTCTATGACGCCGGCTCCTACGATGCAGCCCTGCGTGCGGCGGACCGCGCGCTGGTGCTGGACCCCGAACTGGCCGTCGCCTGGCGCGAGCGCGCGGGCGCCCTGCGTCGCCTGGATCGACTGGACGAAGCCGATGCCGCCATCGACAAGGCGCTGCAGCTTGCGCCACACGATGCCGACGCCCTGAAATCGCGGGGACTGATCCGGCAGATGCGCGATGATCTGGGCGGTGCGGCATCCGACTTCACCCAGGCTGCGCAGGCGCACTTCGCGCCCGGCAAGGCAGCACCACCGACGCGAGACTTCCGCCGCAGCTCGCGCGCCAAACTGCGTCACGACATCGAACAGTTCAGTCACCTCGAGGCCGCCGGCATCCTGCCTGACGCCGCCCGATTGGCCGCCCGTCACCAAGAGGCCCTGGCCGGGCTCGGGGAAGGTGAAGGTGGCGATGGGAGGGTGGTCGACCTGTCCAGCCCGATCCTCGATCTGCTGGGCAACGACTACAACCGCCTCCACCACCTCGCCGCGGCGCCGCGACTCGCCGCGGGCGCGCTGAACCCCGATCTCGACACCGCTGCCATCGAGGCCGACTATTTCGGACGCGGGCCGGGCATCACCTGGATCGACCAACTGCTGCGCCCGGAAGCCCTCACCGCGCTGCGCCGCTACTGCCTGGAATCGACCTTCTGGTTCGACTTCCACCACGTAAACGGCTACGTCGGCGCGTACTTCGAAACCGGGTTTGCCGCGGAATTGCTGCTGCAGATCGCCGACGAACTGCGCGGCCGCCTGCCCGGCATCTTCCACGGACACAGGCTTACCCAGCTGTGGGCGTACAAGTACGACAGTCGCCTCGACGGAATCGAAATGCACGCCGACATCGCCGCGGTGAACCTCAACTTCTGGATCACCCCCGACGCGGCCAATCTCGACCCGGAGACCGGGGGACTGGTGGTCTGGGACAAGGAAGCTCCGCCGCACTGGAGCTTTGACGAATTCAACACCTCGAGCGACATCGGCCAGGCGCGCATCCGCAAGTTCCTCGACGATTCCGGGGCGCGGATGATCCGTGTCCCGCATCGCCAGAATCGCGCGGTGCTGTTCAATTCCGACCTGTTTCACCGCACCGACCGCATCCGCTTTCGCGAGGGCTACGAGAATCGGCGCATCAACATCACCATGCTCATGGGGCAGCGCAGCGGCAAGGTGCGCTGACGCCGGGTCAGCACGGTCAGCGATCAGCTGGAGACCTCGAAGCCCTCGGGCAAGCGAGCATCCGGTTCGACCTCCTTCACTTCCACCGACGCCACACTCGCCAGCGGCGGCCCCTGCCATAACCAGTGTTCCAGCGCCGCCAGCGCATCCTCTGGGCCCGCCGCCAGCAATTCGACTCGGCCATCGGCCAGATTACGGGCGAAACCGCGCAGACCGAGAACGCGCCCCCGCTGTGCGGCGGAAGCGCGGAAAAACACGCCCTGCACGCGCCCGCTGACCAGAAAGCGCTTCATTGAAGCGCCTCAGCCTCCCAGTTCGGCAATCTTGCGCGCCAGATCGCCCGAGGTCACTGGACCGAGGAAGCGGTGCACGATTTGCCCGCCCGGATCGATCAGGAAGGTCAGCGGCAATCCGCGGGGCGTGTCGAAATCGGCCGGCGGATCGTAGACGTCGACCACCGCAATCGGATAGCCGGCTGGCACCCGCTCAAGAAACGCGCGCAGCTCGTCGAGCTCGATCTCTTCATACGCCAGACCTATGACGCGCACGTCCTCACGCGCGGCGGCGAACGCGGAGAGATCCGGAATCTCCTTGATGCAGGGGGCACACCAGGTAGCCCAGTAGTTGACCACCACCCAGTTGCCGCGCTGCTCGACGAGATCGAAGCGACCATGATCCAGAGTCTCCACTGTCAGCGATGGCTTGCTCGACTCGGCACATGCAGCCTGGGCCAGACACAGGATCAGCAATCCGATCAGAAGGGTTCTTGTCACGGGTGATCTCCAGAACGAGCATCATCAGACCGCGCGGACGCGGAAATCATTCCACTGAAGGGCGCATCCATGACTTCGCTGACCGCACGCTGCAGTCGCTCCAGAAGCGCACGAACCGGTCCGCCGATCTCGTCGTCCTGGCACGGCAGGTGCGGGAGTTCGGCGGGGAGCCGATAGGTACCGCTCTGGTAGAGATCACCGATCCGCAGCGCCGACGCGTCGCGCACCAGCACCCACTCCCCGAGTTCGGTGCGCTGCACGACGCGCGCACGGTGCAGATCGTCAAGTATCCGCACAAGCTGGTCGTCGGAGAGGATGGGCTCCAGGCGACGCAGCGACTCGGTGCTGTGGCCACGTCCCCCGCTCTGGGCACGATCCAGGCGCTCGACCACGCGCAGCAGACCATAGAACTCCAGACCTGCGGCCAGACGCATGTGCGGCGGCAGATAGCGGAAAGCGCTCAGACTGGCGGCGAGCGAAGCGCCCAGCAGCACCACTACCCAGGAGATGTAGATCCAGATCAGGAAGATCGGGATGATTGCCAGCGTTCCGTAAATCTGCTCGTAGGAGGGCACCCGGCCGAGATAGGCGGCCAGGCCGAATTTCGCCGCCTCGAACAGCAAGGTGGCGACCAGCGCGCCGACGAAGGCGTGGCGGATGGCCACGGTGCGGTTTGGAATGACCACGTACGCCATGCAGAAGGCAACCAGCACCACCAGGGTCGGCAGCATCCCCAGCAGGCGGCGCTGCAGACCGAACTCCTGCGCGGTTTCGGAGATCATCGGCAGCGAGAACAGATAGGAGCTGATGGCCAGCGAACTCACCACCAGCAGCGGCCCCATGGTCAACGTGGTCCAGTAGACGACGAACCGGGCGGTGGTGCGTCGCGGCATGGTCACACGCCATATCCGGTTGAAGGCATCCTCGACGCTGGACATCATCAGCAACGCACTGACCAGCAGAGCAATGAGCCCGGCCGCAGTCATTCTCGAGGCGCCACCTGCAAACTGACGCAGGTATTCCTCGACAGCGCGCGCCGCATCCGGCACGAAATTGTCGAAAATCCAGCCCGTCAGCTGCTCCGACCACGCATCGAATACCGGGAACACGGATACGATACCCAGCGTGGCCGCGGTAAGCGGCACCAGAGCGAATACGGTGGTATAGGAAAGCGCACCGGCCGACTGGAAACAGCTGTCGTCGAAAAAGCGCCGCGCCAGAAAGCGCAGAAAAGCCGACACCCTGTCGCGATCAAACCGCGTGTGCAGGCGCCGGACCAGACTCTTCACATCGAACATGAGCGCAGACTACCAGACCATGAAGGAAATCCTCGTCCTCTACTACAGTCGCAGCGGCCACGTCGCCAGCATGGCCCGCCAGGTGGCGCGTGGCGTCGGCGAAGGTGGGCTGGTGGCACGCCTGCGCACCGTGCCACCCGTCGCGGCGCAAACCGAATCGGCACTGCCGCCGGTTCCCGATGTGGGTGCGCCCTACGTGAGCCGCGATGATCTGCTCGAATGCATCGGCCTGGTGCTTGGCAGCCCCACGCGCTTTGGCAACATGGCGGCGCCGCTCAAGCACTTCCTCGACAGCACCGGCGCGGAATGGGCTTCGGGCGCGCTGGTCGGCAAGCCCGCCGCCTGCTTCACCGCCACTTCCACCCTGCACGGCGGCCAGGAAAGCACCCTGCTCAGCATGATGCTGCCGCTGCTGCACCACGGCATGCTGGTGGTCGGCCTGCCCTACA
>CAZGKE010000065.1:0-17579 GCA_964526035.1 uncultured Gammaproteobacteria bacterium
CGTTCACGCAGGTTGCCGAGGCCGGTGCCGTGGCTCGCACTGTCGCTCTGCAGGCCGACGCCGGTATCGGTGACCAGCAGCACCAGACGCGCGCCCACGCGCGCGGCGCGCGCCGTGACAGGTGACCGAATTCGACTTGGGTGGCGTGACGAAGACTCCGAGCCCAACCGCATACCGTTGTAGGAGCGACGCAAGCCGCGATCAAACGCGGCAACCTCGCGAGTGGGCGCGGGTCACCGCGTCGCGCGGTCGATCTTTTCGAGATTGGCCTTGACGCGCAGGGTTTCCGAGTGGTCGTCTCCGTAAACGGAGATATAGATCGCCACCGCCTCGCGTTGACGTGCCAAGGCGTCGTCGCGGCGTCCCAAGGCCATCAGCGCGGTCGCCGCGGCTTCTTTCGCCTGCGCCGCTTCGGTGGTGTCGATCCAGCCGCGATCGCGCATGCGCAGCAGCACCGCCTCGGCGTCCGACAAGGCGGCCTCGGCATCGCTGCGCGAAACCGGTGAGGCCTTCGAGGCGAGATCGGCACGCAGCATCGCGCGATTGGCGCTCACCACCATGCACAGCGGCTGGTCCTTGCCGGGCTCCGCGCAGACCTGCACCGCGGCGTCGAACGCCTGTATAGATTTCGCGTTGTCGCCTGCGCGGCGATGGGCGATCGCAAGGAACCGCCAGACTGCAACGATCTCGGCGCTGCCCAGTTCCTCGTACATCAGGCGTGCGGCCTCGAGCTCCGCGATGCCGGCCTCGACGTTGCCGTTCGCCACCCGATCCCACCCGAGATCGGTGATCGCACTGGCGGTCCAGGAGTGAGCGCCCGGAAACGCCTTGCGTGCAATCTGTACCGCACGTTCGAGAGTCGCGGTCACCTCCGCTTGCCGTCCCTGTTGATCGAGCACCATTGCCAGACTGGAAAGGGTGACGAGCTGGGCTGCGCCATCGGAGCTTGTCGCGGCCGCAATCAACTCCAGCGATGCGCGCAACGGTCCCTCGGCTTCGTCGAAGCGCTTGAGCTCGAGCAGCATGGTACCGATACCGTGCTGCGAACCCGCGCGCTGGATCGGATCGGCGCCGTGCGCTTCCTGCAGGGCGAGCGCTTCCCGGAATCCGGCAAGGGCTTCCTCGGGCCTGCCCTGCATGCCCTTCAGCCCAGAAGATGATGCCAGCACGGCTGCCAGCAGCAGCGGATGGCTGTCTTCGTGCCGGCGCATGATGGTGAGGGCACGCTCGACCAGTAGCGCAGCGGCCGTGGCGTCGCCTTCATAGTTTTTCGTCGCCGCCAGGTTCCGCAACGTTTCGGCCACCACGGGATGGTCGGGGCCGTACAGTTGCTCTGCCTGTGCCAGCGCCGGCTCGAGCAGGGCGCGGGCTTCCGCGAAGCGACCCTGGTTGGCGCGGATCTCGCCGAAGTCGTCGAGCAGGTCGATGCGCAGTTTCGGATCGTCATCGAGCGTGCCATGTGCGCGTTCGATCGCCGCGGCAAAGGCCTGTTCCAGGGTCGGCGATTCGCCAGCACCGCGGATCGGATCGGCGGCGCTGAAGATCACCATCATGAACTCCTTGACGCGCTGCACGCGCTGGACGGTTTCGCGCGCGATCTCTGTCTGCTGCTCGGCGCGTCGGGCCTCGGCCGCCGCGAGCTGGGCGCTGCGGTGCGCGCGCTCTGCCTGCCACAGCGCGGCGACCAGACCCAGCACCAGGCTGAGCACCGCAATGGCTGCGGCGGTGACGGCGCCGCGATGCCGTCGTGCGAACTTGCCCAGGCGGTAGCCGACAGCGTCCGGGCGTGCCCGCACCGGATGCCCGTCGCGGAACCGGCGCAGATCCTCGGCCAGGGCGAGCGCGCCGGGATAGCGCCGCTCTGGCTCCCGTCGCAGCGCAGTCAGGACGATCTGGTCAAGATCGCCGCGCAAGCGGCGCTGCCAGTCGCGCGTCGCCAGTAGCGGATCCACTGCAGCGGCCGTGTCGACACTGCACTGGCTGGGGAGTTCGATGGTTTCGTTGATGATTCGCTGCACCAGCACGCCCGCACCGCCGCTGCGCCGGCTGCCTGGCAGGGTGGCGGTGAGCAACTCGTAGAGCAGCAACCCGAGCGCGAAGACATCGGTCGCGGTGGAGATCGATTCGCCCAGGGCCTGTTCGGGTGCGGCGTAGGCCGGCGACAGCGGGTTGTCGACGGTCTGTTCGCCGCGCGCGTCGTCGATCGACTTGACGATGCCGAAGTCGAGCAGGCGAGGACGGCCGGTGGCGTCCACCAGCACGTTGGAGGGCTTGATGTCGCGATGCACCAGCAGTCGACGATGGGCGTAGTCGGCAGCTTCGCAGAGCTGTTCGATCAGACGCAGCCGTGCGTCGAGATCGAGCCTTCGCGAGCGTACGTACTGCAACAGGGGTTCCCCATCAACGAATTCGGTGGCGAGGAAGGGTTCGTCCTCGGGGGTGACGCCGGCATCGATGAGGCGCGCGATGCCGGGATGCTCAAGTCGCGCCAACGCATCGCGCTCGGTGTTGAACAGGCGCGTCAGGCGCGCGTCAAACGGTATCCGCATGAACTTCAGGGCGACCTGCTGCACGCTGCCGCCGAGAGTGCGTTCCGCAAGCCACACGCTGCCCATGCCGCCGCTGCCGAGTTCACGCAGCACGACGTAGGGTCCGAATCGATTGCCGCTGCGGTCGCGCGCACGAATTTCGGGCATGCTGACCGCGCTCTGGTCGGATACGTCACGCGCCAGCAGCGGGCTGTCGCTGGCATCGGCGCTCAGCATCGTCCGCAGCCGCGCTGCAAGCGCTGCGTCGTCGGAGGCGAGTTCGGCAAGACGGGCCTCGCGGCGCTCGGGCTCGAGGTCGCAGAGTTCGTCGAAGAGGTCCAGGAGAGAGGTCATGCGCACACGTCGGTGGATGACGCGGCGGCAGACGCCTGGGCGATGCGACGGCGACAACGGGGCTCGCTGTGCGCCGCCCCTCGTGCGCCAGCGCTCGCGGAAGGCGCGCGCCAAAGTTGCGTCATCCCAGCTCCGAAACCAGCAGTGCGCGCGCCTGGCGCCAGTAGCGCTTGACCGAGCTGTCCGACACGCCGAGCGCTTCGGCCAATTCGTCGACTTCGAGCCCGCCAAAGACCTTGAGCTCGACCAGAGTGGCGAGTCGGGCGTCAAGACTGCGAAGGCGTTCAATCGCGGCATCCACACGCAGCAGCGAGGCCGGGTCGTCGACCTGAGCGGCGTTGATGTTTTCGTCCAGCGTCACCGCGGCCTGACCGCTGCCGCGCTTCTGTGCGCTTGCAGCGCGCGCGCGACCAATCACGATCTGGCGCATGGCAGTGGCAGCGACAGCGAAAAAGTGGTGGCGGTCGACCAGTGGCAGGTCGCCGGGCAGCGCCATGCGCAGATAAGCTTCGTGCACCAACGAGGTGGTCTGTGCCATGCGCTGCGCACCGCGTTGCTGGCCACGCGCCATTGCATGCAGACGGTCGTACACCAAGGCATACAGCGACTGCCCCGCCGCGGCGTCACCGGCCCGCGCCAGCTGCAGCAGCTGCGTGATTTCGACCATGGCGCAGTTTCCCATGCACCTTTCGGTGGCGCAACCGACGTCGGGATGTCGGAAACCCTGCGATGGAACGCCGTTTTCCGTCCCACGGCTTGCTCAGCGCCGTCCAATCACAAGGGCCGCCCGAGGGCGGCCCTTGTTTGAACTGTTGCAGTTATCAGGTCAGAAGCGGCGCACCGCCACCAGCCCCAGGCCGATCAGCAGCAGGCCGGCCAGCAGCAGGCCCAGCCGGTCGAGTGTCGGTACCGGTACCGAATCGGGCAGTGCCCCGGCGCCACCCACCGTGACCGACGCGCTGTCGTTGGCGGGGTTCGGGTCGACCGTGGTCGCGCTTATGGTGGCCCCATTTTCGATCGTTCCGAGATCACTGACGGTAACGACGACGTCGCAATTGGTCGTTGCACCGTCGGCGAGCGTGCCGACGTTCCATGTCACCGTCGGCGCAGCAAAGCTTGCGCCGCAGGTGTTCGACACATAGCTGACATTGGCGGGCAGCGTGTCTGTCACGATCACGCCCGTGGCATCGGAAGGGCCGGCGTTGCTGGCTGTCAAGGTGAAGGTGACGGTCGAGCCGACGCCCACCGGTGCAACCGCGGCGGCGGTCTTGGTGATACTCAGATCGGCGCTCGCGCCCAGCGTGTCGGAATCGGAGGCGCTGTTGTTGCTGAGGTCCGGATCGATCACGGTGCCGGGTTCGGCAATGGTCGCCGTGTTGTCGAGCGTTCCGGTTGCTGCAGACGCAATGCTGCACACCGCGGTGTAGGTCGCAGTTCCACCGACCGGAAGATCGATCAGATCATTGATATTGCCCGCGGTCGGACCGGCTGTGCATGTGGCGCCACCGGCTGCGACGCACGTCCAGCTGACGGCCGAGCAGGCCGCGGGGAAGGTGTCGGCTACCGTCGCGCCGATCACCGGGGTCGGTCCGGCGTTGCTGGCGACAATGGTATAGGTGGTGTCCGTACCGGGTGTCGAACTGGCAACGCCGTTGGTCTTGGTGATCGACAGATCGGCGTCCGGCAGACCCTCGACCGCTCGGATCGTCATGCCGAAATTGTTGTTGACCCCGAAATTGCGTTGGCAACCGTTGTTGGCCGCGGTACTGCCGCAGCGCTCCACGAAACTGGTTGCCGGCTCGCCTGCTGGAATGGTTCCCACCGTGGGAGTTTCATTGATACGCCAGAAGACGTCAGAGCGGCTGGCGTTGACCTTCACGGAAATGGTGTTGTCAGCCTCGCCACTCAGGTCGACGCCTGCTGGATAGGGGAACACTACGCTGAAGAGGGTGCCCACCGCGGGCGGCGTGATATTGGTCACGGTCACCGTGGAACCGGGAATCAGCGTTCCGGGCCCGGTGCCACAGGCCGAACCGGCGACGCCGTCGGTCGTACAGGCAGTGTAGAACTCCATCGTCATATCGAACGGCGTGACCGCCGCCAGCGTGAAAACATCGATTTCCACTTCGCAAACCGAGCGCTGGGTGGAGACCGCGTCGAGCACGATCAGATCGGCCTTGCAGGTAGCCGGGCCGTTGGCGACCGCGGTAATCTCTGCTCCCTGATTGGCTACACGGGTCGTGTCATAAATGACGGTAGGCGGCGTGGGGCAAGCGCCTCCGCCGATGCGGACATCGGACTGGGTCAGTGCCTGCGGCAGCACGATACCCTCCGAAATGCCCTGAGCAAACACGGCAGCGGGACTCAACAGGAAAATCGCGACAAGGTTTTTCATGGTCACGGGTCGGCACTCTGAGGTGGCTGGAATGTGGCTGGATCATGGCTTGATACAGGCCCTTCGGATGATAGCATCGCCGCGCACCGATTTTTCAAGGGATTGCATGGGCTCAGTGGTACACCGCCACCCGCGATGGGCTTGCGACACGCCTCGGCCTGTTCGCGCGCGGACAAAGCGCCTGAAGGGCAAGATTGCGGGTCCTTCGTTCGCGGCCTTTGATTCTTGCGACAAGACGCTGCACGACGACCCGTGAAATGAGCGAATACGACGATTTTCTGGCAAGCCAGTTGACGCATTTCAGCACCATGCTCGTGGTGCGCGACCTGGATGCCTCCGAGCGCTTTTACGTGCGCCATTTCGGTTTCGCCACCCGGCAGCATCTGGAGCACCTGCGGCTTCTGCAGCGTCCGGGCATTTCGCTTTACCTGGTGACCGAGAGTCTGCCGACAGAGGACAAGCCGGGCATTACCCTGGCACCCCCGGCCGACACCGCCCGCCCGCCAGTCAATCTCATCTTCCACGTGCGCGATGTCCGCGCCACGCATGAAGAACTCAGAACCCGAGGGCTTTCCTTTCTTGCGCCGCCTTCGCAGCCGGAATGGGGCGGCTGGCGGGTGTTCGCGTTGGATCCCGACGGGTACCTGATCGAGATCGAACAGCCGGAGTAGGGCCGGTCAGTCCGACCGGACCCGCCCGCTACATGGCTCCATACTCCCTCTCCCGAACGATCGCGAAACGGCAGGTCGACCTCCGTGACTGTCGCTTGCGCTGCGCGTCCTTGCCGCGGAACACTGCCAAACGCCGAATCCGACCCCAACATGACGGAGTCAAGAATGCGTAATTCAGTCCCTTTCGCGGCCCTGCTTTCCTTCCTGCTCATGGCAAGTCTACCCGCCGTCCAGGTCCATGCAGAATCGCCTGTCGACGCGGTCGAGGAAGCGGCAGCGCCGGTCCTTTTCGCCGTCGAGTTCCGCACCGGGCCGAACTGGGATCATGAACGGCCGGCGCATGAGCAGTCATACTTCCGCGAGCACTCGGCCAATCTGAAGCTCTTGCGTGAGGACGGCAGCCTGGTCCTCGGTGCGCGCTATGCCGACAAGGGGCTGGTGGTACTGTCCGCCGTCTCCGAGGACGAGGCGCATGCGATGCTGCGGCGCGATGCGTCCATCGAACACGGTGTGTTCCGCTATGAGCTGCACCGGTTGATGGTGTTCTATCCGGGCACGGTAGGAGTGGAATAGAAGGAACCCATGATGCCGGTCAGTGCCGACGCTCCAGGCTCACCACGAAACGCAGCGGTCCGCCAGCGTCGGTGGCGTCGAAGGGATAGCAGGTGACCAGGGTGAGACGTTCCTCGGACAGGTCCATGTCCAGCCCCAGGTTGCGCGCGTCGACGATGGTGATGGCGGTGACGTCCCATGCCTGCACGGCGCCGTCGGGCGCTTCCAGTTCGAAGCGCTGGCCGGGCGCGATGTCGCGCAGAAAACTGAAGTGGGTATCACGATGGCCGGCGATGACGCGGTGACCGCCGCTGCCTGCGGCCATGCCCGGTGCCCAGGCCAGGGTGTTGCCGTCAAGTCCGGACAGCACCACCTGATCGATGTCGAGATGCGGCACCCGCATTCGTGCCACCGGCGCGGTGTCCGCCCACGGCCAGGGCGGCGGTGGCACGCCCTGTTCGCGGCCGGCGGCCCAGGCGCGTTCCAGCAGCATTCCACCCAGCGCGGCCTTGCCATGGATGGCGACCGCGGCAGCGAGCTGCCAGGTCGCGCCCAGCAGCAGGCAACAAAACACCAGCCGGAAGGTCCAGCGCGTCACCTGTGCAGGACGCGCCGGCCAGCAAGCAGCAGTATTGCAAGCAGCAACAGCATCAGACCCTGGAGCATGTGCGCCGCCGCACCGGTCGCGGTGCCGGGCATCGCGCGGCCACCGCCCACGATGCCTTCGAGCTGACGCCCGTGCGGCAGGTTCTGCGGCATATCGTGTGCGTGCAGCGCTTCGAAGGCCGGACGCGCCGGCATGTGTTCGACGGCGACCATGCTGGTGTAAGGGCTGAGCAGCTGGTACTGGAGGGCGGTGGCAGTGACTTCACCACGAATCCACTCCGCATCCGAGCCGTTGCCGCGCGCATCCTGCAGGGATTCGATGCGGCGTCTGGCCCACAGACTGGCCACGCCAGGCACGTCGATCGACTTTTCCAGCGCCAGCGTGCGCTGCCAGCGATTGCCGTCGCTGAGTCCGCTCGCCTTGGCGTTGCCTGCGGACACCGGCATGCGTGCCAGCACCACCAGCGGCTCGCCGGTGTAGAGATCGGGCACCTGCTGCGGGAACGCCTCGGCGTGCGCGGGCCAACTCATCTCGATGTCGTGCAGGACGGGGCTCGTCAAGCGCGTCAGCAGCTCGATCATGCGTTCCTCGACCTGGTCCTGGCGTGCGATCAGGGTTTGACTGCCGCGCCCGAAGTCGGCTGCCTTGCGCAGGAAATGGCCATTGACGCCGTGGCCGATGCCGACGGTGAACAGGCGTCCATCGCGGATGTCGCGCGTGATCTGCGCCAGCACCTGATCCTCGTTGCCGACCGAACCGTCGGTGATGAACACGATCTGGCGAAGGAAGCCGGGACTGGGTGGCGCACGCATCGCCTTTTCCAGCGCCGGCAGCATCACGGTGCCTCCATTTGCATGCAGCGCGCTGACGAAGCGGTCGGCTTGCGCGAGCGCACCGGCGTCTGCGCGAACCGGTACATCGAAAAGGGAGCGCGTGACGCTGTTGAACTCGATCACGTTGAAGCGATCCTGCGGCGCCAGGGCCGCCAACGCGACTTGCAGCGCAGCGCGCGCCTGCTCGATGGCTGCGCCGCGCATCGAGCCCGAGGTGTCCACGATCAGGGTCACCTCGCGCGGCGTGTGGTCGGCGCGGAACTGGTGCGGCGGTACCAGCATCAGCATCACGTAGTCGACGCTACCGATACGTTCGCGGTACACCGCACTTTGGGCCTGACCGACATCCTGCGGGGTCCAGGAAAGCTCGAAGTCGCGGTCGGAGGCAACCAGGCCATCGGCCAGCTCGATGTGCCAGACGTCGCCGCGCTGTTGGCGGCGAACACGGTGATGCTGGCTTTCAATCGTGGCCAGCGCCATGCCGGGGCGCAGGGTCACCTGCATGCGCAGGGGATTGGCGCTGCCCGCAGCCGGATGCTGGACCGGCGGCGTGATGCGCGAGGCATCGGGCACCGCGTCGGTATCGGTGGCCCAGCCGCTGCCCGCCTTGGGCGCGTCCTCGGCACGCAGCAAGGGCCGTCCCGGAATGAACCGCGGCACGAAGGTGGTCGGGAAGTGCAGGCTGAAGCGGCCGTCCTCATACCGCACCGGCAGCTGGAAACCTATGCCGATCTCGATTTCCTCACCCGGCCCGATGTTGGCCACCGAAGTGGTGAAAAGGTTGGCGCGTTCCTGCTCCACCAGGCCGGCGCGCTGCCCCTGCTGTCGCGCCTGCTCGTAGGTTCGGCGCGCCTGTTCGCGCTCCTGCACCTCGCCCAGGATCAGGCGTTCGCCGATGCGGATGGTGAGGCGGTCGACCGCGGCCTGTCCGGGTAGCGGAAACACGAAGCGTGCTTCGGCCCAGGTGCCGCTGTCATTGACGTAGCGTTGCCGCACCTCGGCGAACGCCACCATCCCCAGCACTTCGATGTCCA
Source organism: uncultured Gammaproteobacteria bacterium (assembly GCA_964526035.1). Taxonomy (GTDB): domain Bacteria; phylum Pseudomonadota; class Gammaproteobacteria; order Xanthomonadales; family BPKI01; genus DAOMOD01. The sequence goes on from CAZGKE010000065.1 coordinate 8,975, forward strand.
CCTCGGTGTCCATCAGCAGCGCCCTTCGCGGTCCGTCGCCGCCGCTGTCGAGCCACAGGGTGGCATGCTCTGCCGTGCGCTCGGCTGCAAGCGCGCTCGATGCCGAAAGCAGCATGAAAATGGTGAAGGCGCGTGTGGTGGTCATGACCCATGTCCCTGCTCAAACCCGGACTCCATTGCAGACCCTGCTGCGGCGCGGCTGCAGGCGCCGCGATGGCCGAGCGCGGGCGGAACGTGGCTTTCGCCCGGACATCTCGTTGACCTTGTGCTGCGGCCGCCGGTCTTCGCGCCGTGGAGTCCTGATCAGGTCTTGGGGTGAAACCTACTTGGGTCTTGCATTGGTGCGGGCCAGCGAGCGTGCGCGTTTGCCGCGTGCGACTTCGGTAGCGAGCGCTTCGAGGCGAGGGCCCCAGAAGTGACGGAAGCGATCCAGCCACTGGTCGACCTCGGCCATCGGCCCGCCCTCGACGGCATAGATGCGTCTCGCACCTTCGGCACGCACCGTTGCGAATCCGCTTTCGCGCAGGACCTTCAGGTGCTGGGATACCCCTGGTTGCGAGATTCCGAAGTCGCGGGAGATGACCTCAACAACCTCGCCCGAGGCCCGTTCACCCTCGGCCAGCAGCTCCAGAATGCGCCGCCGCACAGGATCGCCAAGGACATCGAAGGCGTGCATCAGCCGCCCGTGTAGAACGCGATCGTGCGCTCGGCCCTGGCGCGCGCGACTTCGGGCTCTACACCGGACGCGGCATCTGCTGCACCCCAGGCCTCGCCGCTCTCGCGGATGAAGGCCAGACCGTCATCGGATTGTGTCCATGCCTCGGCCTCAGCGTGATCAACTGCCGTGTCGGGATCGGCAAGGTGTCTCGCCAGGCCGTGGAGGCTGAGATCCCAGCCGACGCCGCCGGCGCCCGGCCCGTACTGTTCGTGGAATTCGATGCCGGCGCCTTCCAGGTGGGCAATGTGTTCGAGGGTCAGTTTGGCCCGGGATCCGTCGGCCGCGATGCGCACGGTGACCCAGCTCAGGGTGCCGTCAAACTCCCAGGTGAGATCGAGCGTCTCTGGCGGATCGCAGCGGGTGATGGTGCCGCCGGCGTTGCCCTGAAGCTGATAGCGACCGCCGGGTTTCAGATCGCCGTCGATCGGGAGGAACCAGCGCGCCAGGCGCTTGGGTGAGGTGATCGCCTGCCACAGATCGTCGACCGTGGTGTCGAAGCTGCGCATCGCGACCATCACGTTCGCAGGCTTGCCCAGGTGGTCGCGGTTCGCCACGCGCCGGAACTCTGCGCCGAAGATTCTGTTCATGCTTGGGTATCCATTGATATCAGTATAAAATGATATAAGACAAAACTTATAATATCAAGGGCGGGTAAGCATTCGCATCAGACGCCAGGCCTTCCCCGGCAGTCGACGCGGTTTGGTTTTGAGGCCCTACGCGGTTTCGGTCTTGCTTCTCGTCCGGGTGCGCAACCCATAGATCAAGGGAACCGCGCCACCTGCGAGGCCGCCCGCTATGGGAGTTACCCAGGTGTTAGTCATACCGAAGTAGGCTGCGAGAAGCGGAACGGACGCGCCGATGGCGGCGCCGCAGGCCAAGGCCAGAGCAAAGTTCGGCCAATCGATCTTCTTCTTGGACATGGCGTACTCCTGCGCTGGGACGCTTGAGGGAAAGTCCGATGCACAGGGTTCGCTCTGTGCGCTGCGCAGTATGCCATTGCTCGGACGCCAGGTGCCGCAACGTGGTTCGCGACGGCACACCACCGGCAAACGTCCTCAAGTCATTGGCCAACTTCGTGGCCGGTTTCCGGAGCGCCGATGACCCCTCCAGGCCTGTCGCGGGCACGTGCTTTCTGGCTGCTGCAGATCGGGGGCTGGAGTGGCTACGTTGCCATCAAGAGTGCGGCCTTCCCGCTGACGGTGACCGATGCGACATGGGTGATCTGCAAGGGCATCCTGCTGACCAGCGTCCTCGGGGCAGTGCTGCGGCGACTGGACCGGCAAGCCCGGCCGCCGCCAATCCAGATCGGCGTCGCCGTATTGCTCGCCATCACCACGGCCCTGGTATCGCTGGAGGCATCGCTCCTTGCAGCTCGAAGTGGATGGCTGTTCACAGCGCCCGGCGCCGTCGCGTGGCTCGCGAGCGTCGAGGGCATGCTGTACGAGTCCTTGCTCTATCTTGCCTGGGCTGCGCTCTACACGGGCATTCGCCGCGGTCTCGACCTTCGGCAGGAACGCAGCCGACTGCAACTGGCGCTGGAACGGGCCGAACACGCGCACGCACTGATGCTGCGCTATCAGCTCAACCCGCATTTCCTGTTCAACGCGCTGGCCTCCCTGCACGCGCTGGTCAGGGAAGACGCCACCCGCGCAGAGCGAGTGATCGCCGACCTGTCCGCGTTTCTACGGCACTCGCTGGTCGATTGCGCCGAAGCGCACTCCACGCTCGCGCGCGAGTTCGATGCTGTCGGCCGCTATCTTGCGATCCAGAAGGTTCGCTTCGAGGATCGCATCGACTACCGCGTCGACCACGATCCCGCTCTGGGCGATGTCCGACTGCCGACCTTCCTGCTGCAGCCTCTGGTCGAGAATGCCGTCAAGTACGGCATGCATACCTGTCGTGACGTTCCAACCAGCATCGCGGTCAGCGCCCGGCGTCGGGGCGACGGCTGCGTGCTCGAGGTTCGCAACAGCGGCCGCTGGATCAACGAGGAAGAGGCATGCGGGGCGCGTCTGGACCGGTCGGGACTCGGACTCGCCAACTTGCGCGCCCGCCTCGCCGCACAGTTCCACAGCCGCTACGACTTCGACGTCGGTCCGTTCGGAGACGAAGTGGTGGCGCGACTGAAGCTCGAAGTCGCTTAGGTAGATCCGTATGTTCGTCGAGGAACGCTCCATGACATCACCCCCCATTCGGACTGTGCTGATCGAAGATGAACGACTTGCACGCACGGAGTTGAAGCGGCAACTGGGACTCTTGCCGAGAATCGACGTGATCGGCGAAGCCGCGACTTTCGAGTCGGCCCAGGCACTGCTGCGTGACGCGCGGCCGCAACTGGCTTTCATGGACGTGCAGCTCGACGGCGGCTCCGGCCTGGAGTTGCTGGCCGCCGCCCCGGCCGGCATGCAGACGATCATCGTCTCTGCCTACGAGGCCTACGCACTGCGCGCATTCGAGGTCAGCGCGGTCGACTACCTCCTGAAGCCGGTGCAGACCGAGCGCCTGAGGGCCGCCGTCGCAAGGGTCCTGCAACCGACCGTCGATGCGGTTCGAGACAGCGGCCCGGTGCTGCCGTTGGACTACGGCGATCACGTTTTCCTGACTCGGGGTGAGGATGACGCGCTGTTCCTTCCGGTAAGCAGCATTCGCGCAGTGGTGGCCGACGGCGACTACACCATTGTGCAGACCGGCGATGGCCGGACGCATGAGGTGTTGAAGCCACTGAAGCACTGGGAAGCGCGACTGCCGAGTCAGTCCTTCGCACGCATCCATCGCTCGGCGATCGTGAATCTGCGCAGCGTGCGGCGGGTGGACCGTTGGTTCAACCGGCGCTACCGGGTGTTCGTCGAAGGCTTGCCGAGACCGCTGATGATGAGTCGCCGCTACGCCGATGAATTGCGTACGCGCTTCGGCTGAGGCAGTGAATCCGTGAAGCGGCGCGCCAGGCGCACGCCGGTCGAGCATGGCGGGGTAGGGCAATCCCGGCAGTGGTTGCACGTCTACTATGTGTTTGCGTTTGAGCACTTGTCCCTGCACGCACCCGCATCTGCGTGCGCGGGCAGGGACAACGCGTCTGGCCAGGATTGCCTAGTGGCGACGCTTCCTGATGATGTAGTTGCCGCTGGTGACCGACTCCATGAAGTCCGGTGCCGGTCGATCGTGACAGTCGAAATTGCTGCCATCCGGAATGGGCGTGATCGAATGCTGGTCGGGCACACCGGCTACGTCGTCACCATCGCGAACCCACAGGAACGCGCGAACGCCGATGTTGGCCGGATCGTTGCTGTCGATCACGGTTCCCTCGACCCAGGCGGTCTTGGTGACGTGGTCCACCTCGAGGCAGTCGACCGTGTACAGGGCCTTGAACACCCAGGTGAAGCCAGGGAACTCGATGACCACATCGGCGTACCACTCGCCGGTCGGCTGGCCGTTCGGCCGCTCGCGAGCGAACACCCAGTAGGAATTTTCGCCGGGTGCGCCGTTGGTCACGAAGGCCGCATAGCCGCCTCCAATGACATGATCGCGCTGTGGCGGACCGGCGGCGTCGGCCGGAGTGGCGCCAACGCCCAGCAGCAGCACGGTGGCGGCCGCAAGCAAAGTGAGTCCAGAACTGTTGCGCATGTCGCATCTCCTTGGGTTCGGGGCATATTCCCCGCTGACGATGAAAACCCGGACGACAAGGGCGGCCAATGGCCGCTCGACAAGATGCCCTCGGGACCGACGAAGACGCCGAGGACTCGACCAATGGCAGCGCAAGCCAAGCGTGGCCGCAGCCCCTGCAGGAGCGGCGAAAGCCGCGATCATCGGTCCGATCGAAGCGCCTATCGCGGCATTCGCCGCTCCTGCATGGAGCCGTGAGCTTCGCTTTCCGTCCCAATCACGACTGCGCGCGCTTGACCCTGACGTGCTGCAGCCCGACGCAGAGCAGGCAGACGATCAGCAACACGCTGTATTCCGCGCCGTTGCGCCCGAGACCGACCACGAACCAGCCCGCTGGGGCGTGAACCAGCACGATGCCCACGGTGTAGATGAACGCATAGACAAGCGTAAGTGGAAATACAAGCACGCGAAACGCCAGAAGGACTGTGCCCAGGATTTCGAACGCGGTGATCGATGCGGCGATGGCGAAACCGAGTGGAAGGCCAAGGCCGTCAAGCCAGGCGCCGAAAGGCGCCACACCGCCAGCGAGCAGGCGGGCCCATCCGTGAGCGGCAATCAGGCCCGCCAGGCACAGCCTGAGGATCGTCCATCCAAACTCATTGCGACGAATCGGATCGCGCAACGCAGCGGGGAGAGGAATCTGCATGGGTTGTAGCCTCGAGTGGTGAGGGGCAGCCCGTCAATCCTTGCAATTATTGCGGCGCGCTCGGTGCTGTGTCCACGCTGAGGACCTCGGCACCAGGGCGCGCGACCGGGAGAAGCGCTCAGCGCACTACGGTGACGCTGCACGGCGCCATGTCGACGATGCGCTTCGCCACGCTGCCAAGCAGCAGCCATTCGAATATGCCCTTGCGCCGGTTGCCGACCACGATGTGACCGGCTTCGATTTCCTTGGCCTGCTCGAGGATGCGCTCCACCGGATGGCCTTCGACGACGCGGAACTTCGTCTCCACGCCGCTGGGTGCCGCCTCTGCCGCGAGTGCCTGGAAGGCTTCCTCGAAGCGCCGCGTCTGGGCGTCGAGTTCGGCTACGTTGCGAGCGTTGTCGTCCACATCCGGGGGCTGCGCCACCGCCAGCACCAGCAGCGGAACCTTGTCGCCGGCGGCGAGTTTGAGCGCGAAGCGGAAGGCCGCGACGGCGGATTTCGAGCCGTCGAATGCGGCGATGATGGTCTGGCTCATGGCTGTGATCCTCCGTCGGTGCGGGATTCAATGTCGTCAACGCGCTGGCGCAGGGTGGCCAGTTCGCTCTCCAGCGCATCGATCCGCTCTTCCATTGCAGCGCGTGTGGCGGCAGATGCGGAGGCGGCCGGCAAGCTGGAAAGATCCGGTTCGCCGCAAAGAAGATGCGCGAAGCGATCCTCGCGCTGACCTGAACCGCGTGGAATCTGAACAACAAGGACCGGGTCGCGCTGGCACAGGCGGTCGAGCGTGGTGCGCACGTCATCGAGATCGTGAAAGCGCAACAGGCGCTCACTGCGCGACAGCAGCTCGGGAACGGTCTGTGGGCCGCGCAGCATCAGCAGCGCAAGCAGTACGCGCTGCTTCGGGGTGATGGCCAACCCGACATCGGCGCTGTGTTCGTAGCGCAGCGCGCGCGACCCGTGCACCACCTTGACCAGCTTGCGATCCTCCAGCGTGCGCAGTGCGTGGCCTACCGCGCCGGGCTCGAGATCCATGACCGGGTCGCGGCTGGTCTTCTGATTGCACGCAACCACCGCCGCGTTCAGGGTGAGCGGGTACTGTTCGGGCGTGGTCAGGGATTTCTCGATCAGGCAGCCGAGCACGCGCGCCTGCACCGGGTCGAGGGTCTGCAGGGGCTCGCTCATGTCGGATCCTTTGGCTTGGTTTCGGGATACAGCGCGTGCCACCAGTCCGGTTCGTCCTTCAGCCAGCGGTCGTACCAGGCGAGGATGGTGTTCCACCATACGTAGCGCTTCTCGCGGTCGAGGATGTGGTGGTCCTGGCCGGGCACCTCCACCAGTTCGACTTCACGACCGAGCAGTTTCAGCGCCGTGTACATGCTGTGGCTCTCGCCCGGCGGCACGTTGGTGTCGCCGTCGCCGGTCAGCAGCAGCAGTGGGGTGGTCACGCGGTCGGCGGCGTACACCGGGCTCTGGCCGACGTAGAGCTCCTGATTGTTCCAGGGGAAACTGCCGGTGCTGGCGATGCCGCTGTAGGCATAGCCCCACCAGCCCTGGCCCCAGTAGGCGGTGAGCGAACTGATGCCGGCGTGCGAGATCGAGGCGGCATAGCGGTCGGTCAGGGTGGCCAGATGCATGGTCATGAAGCCGCCGTAGCTGGCGCCGATGTTGCCGATGCGTTTCCCGTCGGCGAAATCGTGGGCGGCGAGGAAGGCCTCGGTTCCGTCGAGAATGTCGTCGGCGGTGTAGCGGCCCCACGCATTGACGTGCAGGGCGGAGAAATCCTGGCCGTAGCCGATGGTGCCACGCGGCTGCAGCACGTAGATCACGTAGCCGTGCGCAGCCCACAGGTGGAACGGATAGCGGCCCGTGAACTGCCGACTCACCGGAGTGGTCCCGCCGTAGTAGTAGACGATCAGCGGGTACTTGAGCGACGGATCGAAGTCGGGCGGCAGGTAGTAGCGGCCGTCGATGGTCTGGCCTTCGCGGTTCTCGAACGTCCAGTCGCGCACTTCGCCGAGGCGCACGTGCGCGTACTGCGTGGGCTGGCTGTCCCAGAGCAGGCGACCACGACCGCGTTCGGCGTCAACCACCACCAGGCGCTGCGGCGCATCGCCGCGGCTGCCGCGCACGGCCAGCACAGTGGAACTTCCGGGCGCGGTGACGAACGCCTCGGTGACCTCGATGCCGCTGTCGATCGGCACGATGCGTTCGCGGCGCGCGTCGAAGCGGTAGAGCAGGGCGCGGTCGCCGACCGTGGCGGTCAGTACCAGGTCGCCGTTCGCCAGACGCTCCATGCCGCCGAAGGCCGGATCGAAATCGGCCGACAGCGTGCGTGCCTCGGTCACCGCTGCATTCACGCGGTACAGCTGGGTGTCGTAGAAGTTGGGCGTGAGGTCATCGCTCAGGCGCAATCCGGCGCCGTCCATGAAGGCCGGGCCGGCCAGCACCCAGAAGCCGTCGGAGGCGTAGCGCCAGGCATCGTAGTGACGGAAGCGGCCGATCTCGCGCTCGGCAAGATCAGCCAGCGTCAGCTCGAACACACGGAACAGGCCATGCGGCGGCTCGACGTAGTCGATCACCCGTTGCGAAAGGAGTACGCGGCTGCCGTCGGGATGCACATCAAGCAGGGTGACGCTGGAATCGAGCTGCGTGAGTGGACGCACCAGCCCGCTGGCGACGTCGACCTGGTGCAGCTGCGCGTTGTCGCGGAAGGTCTTCCAGCGATCCTCCAGCGCGCGCAGGCGCCTGACCTTGGCATCCTTCGCCTCGAACGGCGCGGTCCACAGGAACAGGATGGAGCGCGAATCAGGATGCCATTGCCAGGCGCCGAGATGTTCGTGGTTGGCCAGCAGCAGGCGACTGCCGCCGTCGCGCAGGTCGACCAGCCACAGGTTCTTGCCCTCTCGGTAGCCGAGCCAGCGGCCGTCCGGACTGAACGCGGGCGCCGACGGGGCGCTGCCGGTCCAGCTCTGCAGCACGCGGCCGGACTCGGTGTCGCGCAGTTCCAGACGCGCGATGTCGATGGCGGCGATATCGTCGCGGCGGCTGAAGGCCACGGCCAGGCGCTTGCCGTCGGGCGACAGCGCCATGGCGCCGGCGGTCTCGGCGTTGGTCAGCAGCTCTGCGGAGACGCGGCGCGTCGCTTCGAGGTGGGCGCGCAGGTCTCCATCCTTGCCGTGCCAGGCAAACGTCGGGGCAGCCTCGCCGTCACGCCCCTCATGCAGCAGCAGCAGGCGGTGGCTGCCGTTGACGAGCTGCACCTTGGCCTTGTCCTCCTTCAGCGTCTGTGCCGCGCCGTTGAGGAACAGATGCGGTCGCTTGAATCCGCTGATCTCGATTTCGGCCTCGACGAATCGGGAGGTTTCCAGGTTTACGCTCCACAGGACCGGACCCTCGCCGACGTCGCCGGGCGACGTGTCCCGCCAGCGCAGTTCGCCACCAAAGGCTCCCAGCGCGTCGCCGGCCGCGGGCAGGGAAGCGGACATCTGCATCATCAGCGCGCGCCTCAGCTCCTCGGCCTTGGCGCCTTCGTTCAGCGCCTCACCAGCGATGGGCAGTGGACCCAGCGCAAGCACGCGTTC
>CAZGKE010000066.1:0-15094 GCA_964526035.1 uncultured Gammaproteobacteria bacterium
GCGGGTTTGTGAGCCGCCGCGAAGCGGCTTAGTTCAACTACTATTCGATTTCACATGTGACGTGTAGCACTGACGTGTAGCGCAGGTCGCGCAGTGACGCTTGTAGGAAAAGTCCTACAAGAACATCAGCTTGGTGCTGACGATGACGCGTAGCATTGACGCGTAGCATGGCGGTCATCCCTCCGCTTCTTCAGGCTGCTCATGGAACGCTACCTCGGAAAGGAATCTTCGGCAAGCGGCATTGCCAACGATCCCGCTGGCCATGGCCCCGATCGACCCAAGCTGCTGGCACTGGTGCGAGCGAAGGCCCGTCGCCGCGGTCTCGCCAAACGCACGGAGGAGGCCTACGTCGGATGGATTCGACGCTTCGTTATCGCCAACGGCTTGCGCCATCCGGAGTCCATGGGCTCCGCCGAGGTCGAGGCGTTTCTCACTTCCCTCGCGGCGGAGCACCATGTTGCAGCTTCCACTCAGAATCAAGCGCTAGCGGCCTTGTTGTTCTTGTACCGAAGGGTCTTCGAGCTCGACCTTCCGTGGATGACGGACATTCAGCGCGCGAAGCGCCCGCGCCGGCTTCCAGTGGTACTTTCCCGGCGCGAGGTCACGATGCTGCTCGACGCCTTGCAAGGTACACCCTGGTTGATGGGTAGTCTCCTCTATGGAAGCGGCCTTCGCCTGATGGAATGCCTGCGGCTTCGGGTAAAGGACATCGACTTTGACCGCGCTGAACTCACCGTTCGCGAAGGCAAGGGCAACAAGGACCGTCGCACCATGCTTCCTCGTTCACTCTTTGATGCCCTTCGCGATCAGCTGGGGCGTGCGAAACGCCTGCACGAGCGCGATCTGAGCGCGGGCTACGGTGCCGTCTTGCTGCCCAATGCGCTGGCCCGAAAGTATCCGAATGCGCCGCGGGAATGGATCTGGCAGTACGTTTTTCCGGGTACCCGCATCAGCAAGGACCCACGCTCTGATCATCGCGGCCGTCACCATCTCGATCCGCAGATCCTGCAGCGCGCAGTGAAGTCGGCCCTCGAGCGCACCGGTATCGCCAAGCCCGCTACATGCCACACGCTGCGTCACAGCTTCGCCACGCATCTGCTGGAATCAGGCTACGACCTGCGCACCATCCAGGAGCTGCTCGGTCACAAGGACGTGTCGACCACGCAAATCTATACGCATGTGCTGAACCGTGGTGGGCACGGGGTGGTGAGTCCGCTGGATCGGTAGGGACAGACGGCGGCATGGGGATGCCGCCCTACGATCATGGTTCCGCTGCGGCCTGGAGATCGGGTGATGGGGCGACTGTGGGAGGTGTCTCGAAAGCCACGCTTCCCGCCTCGAACAGGTCGTCGGACAGCGCGGCGAAGCGTTGCCGCATCACTTCGATGGCCTCGGCGCTTTCGTCGATCAGCAGGAAGCGGCGTCCGTGTCGTGCCGCGGCGACGCCGGTGGTACCGCTGCCAGCGAAGGCGTCGAGCACCAGGTCGTCGCGCCTGGAGTGCACGCGCACGATGCGTTCGAGAATGCCGAGCGGCTTCTGGGTGGGGTAGCCGGTCTTTTCCTTGCCGGTGGGGCTGACGATGGTGTGCCACCACACGTCGGTCGGCACCTTGCCGCGCGCGGCCTTCTCCGGGCCGACCAGGCCGGGCGCCAGATAGGGCACGCGGTCGATGGCGTCGTAATCGAAGGTGTAGCGTTCGGGGTGTTTGCTGTACCACAGCAGCACGTCGTGCTTGGCCGGCCAGCGGCGCTTGCCGCGGCCGCCGTAGTCGTAGGCCCAGATGATCTCGTTCTGGAAGTTCTCGCGTCCGAACAGGCGGTCGAGGTACACCTTCACGTAGTGCGATTCGCGCGGATCGAGGTGCACGATCAGTGAGCCGCTCTCGCACAGCACGCGGTGCAGTTCGACCAGGCGCGGGGCGAGAAAGCCGAGGTAGTCGTCGAAGGCATCGCCGTAGGTTTGCGTGCCCTGCGCCTCGCTGCGGTAGCGCTGACCCTTGAAGCCGGTTCGGTCGCCATCGTCATCGCGCACGGTGCGCAGGGTGGTGCGGGTCTGGCGCTTGCCGGTGTTGAACGGCGGGTCGATGTAGACAAGATCGACGCTGTCAGCAGGCAGGCTGCGCAGCACATCGAGATTGTCGGCGTGGATGACGCGGTTCATCGCGGGCGGGGTGTGGTGTTCCAGAAGCAGGTTGCCGAAATCGCGCTGCGGATCCGGCTCCGAGGCAAGACGCCGGGAGGGAGCATAGCAGTGTCCCGGCGATGGTCACCGAGCGGCGATCGTGAGGCTCTTGTGGAGCGGGGCTTGCCGCGCTTCGGGGTGGCGCGCCGATGCGTGGCGTCTGTGCCGGTCAGGCCCGGCACTACAACAGCACGCGAAGCCCGGGCGTTGTGGCGCGACGGGACGTCTTGCGTTGCTCTTGTAGAGCAGGGCTTGCCCTGCTGCGCGGGCGTCAATCGCTGCGAACGGCGGCAGGCAGTTCGCTTTGCACGTGGCGATAAAGCGCACCGATCAGGGCGCGCAGCGCGGCCGGGCGCACGGGTTTGCGCAGGATGGCGTAGCCCAGGGCTCGGCAATTGCGCGTCAGGGCGTCGCTGGTGTCGGCGGTGATCAGGGCGCCGGGCGGCGGCGGCTGATGGAGGCCGCGCAGAGCTGCCATCGCCTCGAGTCCGTCCATGCGGTCGTGCAGGTGATAGTCCACCAGCAGTACATCCGGACGCACCGCCTGCGCCTTGGTCAGGGCCTCGTCAACGCGTTCAGCGAGGATCACCTCGATACCCCATCGACCGAGCAGCTCGGCCATGCCGTCGAGAATGCTGCGGTCATTGTCGAGGCACAGCACGCGCATGCCCGCCGGCAGGCCGGGCGGCTGAGCGGTGAGGCGCAGGCTGCGCGGTGGCGCCGGCGTCGCGGCCATCGGCACGCGCACGGCGAACATGCTGCCGTGCCCGGGCGCGGAGCGGAACTCGAGCGAGTGGTCGAGCATGCGCGCGATGCGTTCGCATATCGACAGGCCCAGTCCGAGTCCCTTTTCGCCCCAGGGCGAGGGGCTGTCGCCGCGATGGAACTCCTCGAAGATGATATGGCGCTGCTCGGCGGGAATGCCTGGGCCGGTGTCCCACACCTGGAACTCGACGCTGCCGACGCGGCGCCGCGCGCCCAGCAGCACCCGGCCAGTGCGCGTGTAGCGCATCGCGTTGGCGAGATAGTTCTGCAGGATGCGACGCAACAGACGCCGGTCGCTGCGCACCGACAGTCCGCAGCGCACCACGCTCAGTTCCAGTCCGCGCGAGTTCGCCAGCGGCGCAAACTGTTCGCGCAGTGCATCCAGCAGTTCGTCCACCCGGAACGCCGACCACTCCGGGCGCATCGAGCCCGAATCCAGTCGCGAAATATCCAGCAGCCCGTCAAGAAGCTCCTCGGCCGCACGCAACGAGTTGTCGACGCGAGCGGTGAGTTTGGCGACTTCGGGATCGCCGTGCTCTTGCGTGCGCAGCGCCGACACGAACAGCCGCGCGGCGTTCATCGGCTGCAGCAGGTCGTGGCTGGCGGCAGCGAGGAAGCGCGTCTTCGAAAGGTTGGCCGCTTCGGCTTCCTGCTTGGCTTCGCGCTGCGCATCCAGTGCCTCGGTCAACTCGGCGGTGCGCTGGGCGACGCGCTGTTCGAGGGTTTCGTTGATCTCGCGCAGTTCGCGCTCGACGCGCTTGTAGTCGGTGACATCGGTGAACGTGGTGACGAAGCCGCCGCCGGGCATCGGTCGGCCGCGCATTTCGATGACGGTGCCGTCGGCACGAACGCGTTCGAACACGTGCGGTGAGCCCTGGCTCATGTAGCCGACGCGCTTGCGTACTTGTTCCTCGACGTCGCCCGGTCCGCACTCGCCGCGCTCGGCGTTGTAGCGGATCAGGTCGGATGCGGGGCGGCCCACGTAGACCATGCCGTCGGGGTAGTCGAACAGCTCGAGGTAGCGACGGTTCCACGCCACCAGCTTCAGTTCGGCATCCACCACGCTGATGCCCTGCGAGATGTTTTCCAGCGTGGCAGCCAGCATCTCGCGGTTGAAACGCAGCTCCTGGCTGGCCTCGTCCAGAAGCGAAACCACCTCGCCGATCTCCATGCCGGTGCCGCGCAGTGCCGACGTGAGCATGCGCCTGGCGGAAGTGGCGCCGATGGCGCCTGCCATCAAACGTTCGGTGAACTGATACAGGGCGCGGTCGGCCGGATCGGAGCGGTTCAGCGGCTTGCCCTGCGCGTCGGCGTACTCCGCGAAGGCCTTGCCGGCACCGCGCTCTCCGACGATGCGCTCCGCCAGCGACCACAGGTCGCCCACGCTCGCACGACCCGGCATGCCGCCGCCGCTGGCTGCCGGTCGCAGCGCATGTGGTTCAAGAAACGGCAGGGCACGCAGGCGGTCCTCGACGCTCGGCCTGTAGCGCAGCGACAGAAACACGAAGAAGGCGATGTTGATCAGCAGCGACCAGAACGTGCCATGGGTGATCGGATCCCAGCCGCTCAGATGGAACAGCTCCTGAGGTTTCAGCCAGGCGATGCCCCACGGGCCCTCATGCACCACGGTGGCGGGCATCAGGCCGCTGTTGACGAGGGTCGGCAGCAGCATGGTGTAGGCCACCACCAGGAAGCCGGCGATGAGCCCGCCCAGTGCGCCCGCCTTGCTGGCGCCGCGCCAGTACATGCCGCCGATGATCGAGGGTGCGAACTGGGCGACCGCGGCAAACGCCAGCAGGCCCATGTTGGCCAGGTACTCACCCTCGGAGCTGAAGCGGTAGTACAGGAACGCCAGCAGCGCCATCGTCAGGATGGCAAGTCGTCGCACGATCAACACGATGCTGGAAATGTCCTGCCGCTCGTCGAGGCGCAGGCGGCGGATGCGCAGCAGCGCAGGCATCACCAGGTCGTTGCTGATCATTGTGGCCAAGGCCACGCTGGCCACGATCACCATGCCGGTGGCCGCGGAGAAGCCACCGATGTAGGCGAACAGCGCCAGCTCGGTCTGCCCCAGGTGCAGCGGCAGCCACAGCACGTAGCTGTCGGGGTGCACGTTCTGACCTTGTGCCAGGGTGATGCCGGCCAACGTGATCGGCAGCACCAGCACGGTGATGATCAGCAGGTAGGCCGGAAACAGCCAGCGCGCGCGGCGCACGTCGCGCGGGTCCTCGCACTCGACCACGCCCACCTGGAACTGGCGCGGCAGACAGAAGATGGCGATCGAGGCCAGCACCATCTGCGCCGCAAATCCGGCCGGCAACCAGCCGCGCGAGAAGGCATCGTCGCGGCGCGGCAACGCCGCCACCTCCGGCAGTCCGCCGATGATCCACAGCGCCAGAACGCCGACGGCAATGAACGCCACCAGCTTCACCAGCGACTCCAGGGCAATCGCCAGCATCATGCCGTGGTGGTGCTCGGTGGCGTCGATCTGGCGTGTGCCGAACAGGATCGAGAACACTGCCAGCAGCATCGCCACATAGAACGCGCTGTCGGTATACCAGAAGCCGTCGGCGCCGGCCGCGCCCTCGCCGGAAAGCACCTCGATGCTCATCGCCACCGCCTTGAACTGCAGCGCGATGTAGGGAATGGCGGCAACCACGGCGATCAGCGTCACCGTCACCGCCAGCGGCTGCGATTTGCCGAAGCGGTCGGCGATGAAGTCGCCGATCGAGGTGATGTTCTGCTCCTTGGCGATCAACACCAGGCGCTCGAAGAATCCGATGAACACCACGAACAGCAGGATCGGACCGAGATAGATGGGCAGATACGAAAGTCCTTCGCGGGCGGCGCTGCCGACGGCGCCGTAGAAGGTCCACGACGAGCAGTACACGGCAAGCGCCAGGCTGTAGACGATCGGGCGCAGCCACACTCGCGACGGATACAGCGGCCGGCGGTCGCCGTAATAGGCGACGCCGAACAGCAGTGCCACGTAGGCCAGCGATACCAGCAGCAGGACCCAGCCCGGGACCATCAGCGCCTCCCCCCTTGCAAGCCGGGGATTCTATGCGCCCCGGCCGCTCGGCCTCTTGTGCAGTGCAGCGAAGACGACGGCTCCCGGGATTCGCGGCGGCCGCTCGAAACCCTTCGGCACCGGCGCGGGGCGGTCGCTGCGATTGGCGGCGATGGATATTCGCAGGCTGTCGGTCGTGCAGTGGGTGGCCGGTGATTGCGTTTCAGGGCGCCCGCTCGACCCGGTTGCGACCCAGCTCCTTGGCTCGGTACAGCGCACTGTCGGCGCGACGCACCAGTTGTGAGGGTGCATCGGCCGCGTTCGGTATCTCGCAGGCCACGCCGATGCTGAGGGTCACCGGGAACTCGCGGTTGTCGACGCTGTGACGCAGCGCCTCGGCGCGCGCGCAGGCCTCCTCGATGTCGCAGTCGGGAAGCACCAGCATGAACTCCTCGCCACCATAGCGCGCCAGCAGTTCGCGCCTGGCGTCGACCTGGGCGGAGAGGTGCCCGGCCAGACGGGTCAGCATGCGGTCGCCTTCAAGATGCCCGTGGTTGTCGTTGAACTGTTTGAAATGGTCGACATCGATCATCAGCACGCTGAGCGGCAAGCGGCGATCAGCGCAGCGCAGCCATTCCCGATCCAGGCCCTGGTCGAATGCACGCCGATTGGCGACGCCGGTCAGGCTGTCCTCGGTGGCCAACTGGTTGAGACGACGATTGGCTTCCTCAAGCGCCGCCGTGCGTTCGGCGATGCGCTCTTCAAGCACGCGGTTGGCAGTCGCCAGCGCGCGATGCCGGCGTCTGGACAGCACGCTGGCTGCAAGCAGCACCGCCAGCACCAGGGCGAGGGATCCCGCGGTCCGCATCCACCATGATTCGTACCAGCGCGGCAGCACCTCGAAATCCCAGCCGGCGGTATCTGACAGGCGGCCGTCCGATGCGCGCCCCTGGACCTCGAAGCGATACACCCCCTGCGGCAGGGAAACGAACTCACGTTCGCCCTGCGTGGTGCAGGCGCTCCATCGGCTTTCGGCGCCGAGCAGTCGGCTTCGGAAGCAGGGCTGCGAATCGCTGCTGCGCAGCTCGAAGCGGAATCGTGGACTTGCGCCAGCCGCCAGCTGCGGCGTTTGCGTGGGCGCTAGGGGCCAGTGATGTTCGCTCAATCCAGGTTCGTTCGAGCTGACTGCGAGCAACGCCGCCCGCAGCGGCGGCACGGGCGGCTCGGCAACACCGCGGCGGTACTGGAGAATGCCGTTCCAGGTGATGACGCGCAGGACTTCGTCGTCGCTGAACTCGAGGCCGACGAACCCGCGTGCCAGCGGCGAGTCGACGCGCATCGTCTGCCATCCGGAACCTGCGCGTTCTCGGTGGAAGAGGGATCGACTGGTCAGTGCATAGGCACCGTGCGGTGTCTCGGCCACGGCCAGTTCACCGTCGCCGTCGAGCAGGGCGGCAAGCCCATCCGCTTCAGTGGTCTGGAAGCGGAGTCCGTCCCACACCAGTAAACGCCTTCCTGTCAGCACGTGCAGCGTGTTGTCGAGCAAGAACGGCACGCTGCCGAGTTCGGCGTCGATATCGGCGCCTTCGGCTTCATCGAAGCGGCGCAGTTCGATTGGATGCCGGGCGTCATCGCTGATCACGAGCCGCCATGGTCCGCCACGGTAGTCGCCGATCCACAGCTCCTGTGGGGAGACGGCCGCCAACGCGGAGATGCTCAGTCCATCGAGGTCGATCCGCTTCAGCAGTTCCACCCCGGCGGTCTCGGCTTCGATCACCCAGAGTGTGTCCTCGCTGGCCACGAAGACCCGGCTCGGCCTGGCCTCGCTGGATACCAGCAGATAGGGATCGTCGAGATTCAAGGCCAACTCGGCGCCTTGACCGGTGACGCGGTAGATGCCGCCGTCGGTGGCTGCGAGCAGCCCGGCCGGGCTCGATTGCAAATCCCAGACGTTGCTTCTGAAGGGCGGGTGCGGTTCCAGCCGGGCGTCTCCGACCGCACTCGTGCGGCTGCGGACGAGACCGCCGGCCCCGGCGATCCAGAGACTGCCTTCATGCCATGCGGTTGCCGATACCTGACCCGGAAGACCGTCGACGGCAGCGATGGCTGTCCATGGCGACGGCAGTTGCAGCCGCAGCAAGCCCCCTTCAGTGGCTGCCCACAGGCCATGCTCGGCGTCCACCGACAGACCGGTGATCGCATAGACACCGATCTTGTAGCGCTGCAGCGGGCGCATGTCCGCGGCGAACACCAGCAGCTCGCCGCTTTGCGTTCCCATCGCCAGACTGCCGTCGTGCAGTCGGGCGAAGGCATAAGGCACGTGGTGTTCCAACAGGGCGGAAAACGGATTGGGCCGGGCGTGGATGCCGCTGGCATCGGCGATGAAGAAGCCGCCTTCGCGACTCACCAGCAGCAGCGTACCGTCGGCTTGGGGCACCACCAGGTCGAGCGGTCGATCCGCAAACAGCTCGCCGCCGGGCATGACGAGCAGACTGCCGTCGCTGTAGCGCATCATGCCGCGTCCCTCGACACGGGTGTAGAGGTCTCGTCCGTCGTCGTGGAAGGCGCGGGTTTGCGGCGGCAGGTCGATGTGCTCCACGTCGCCGTCGTAGGCGAATCGATAGAGCTGGTCCCCGGCGTGGAAATACACGGCGTCATCCAGGGCATGTGCGCTCCACACCGACCCCAGGAATTTCTCGCGGCCTCGCAGGGCAAAGGCGTGGCGCAGGTCCTGGTAGTGCAACTCGCCTTGCGGGCTGGCTTCCAGCACGCCGAAGTGATCGTAGCTCGCCACGTAAACCCGGCCATCCCTGCCCAGCGCCAGCGCGCGCGCAGGCGCGGCTCCGGGCAGCGCGATCAGGCTGAAGGTGCCGCCGGCATAGCGCAGAACGCCCTGGTAGTTGCCCGAATAGACGACCCCGTCAGGATCAGCAACCACGGCGTGATTGCTTGGATGCCCACCCATCTCGACGCTTGTGAAACGCTGCATGAGCGGCGCACCCGGATCGGTGCCGTGCACCAGCACGCCCGCGTCGGCCCCGGCGTGCGCGCAGGGCCACGACGATGCGAACACCGTCACCGCCAGCAGGAGAATGCGTGTTCGAGGAGGCATCGCTGCAAGTATGGCCGAGTGCGGAGCGCCGGGCCGAATGACGCGGATGGACGGGTACGATTATCCTGCCCAACGGCTATCCGGATCGCAGCTATGACCGTCCTCAGTGTCAACCTCAACAAGATCGCGGTGCTGCGCAACAGCCGCGGCGGGCACCATCCGGAGATGCGCCGCGCAGCGCGCGCGGTGATTGCGTCCGGATGCGGTGGCATCACCGTGCATCCGCGCCCGGATCAGCGCCACGTGAAACCCGATGATGTGCGCGCGCTGGCGGCACTGCTGGCGGATGAAGCGCCAGGCGTCGAGTTCAACATCGAGGGCAACCCGTTCGCGCCACCGCGCGGCGACTACCCCGGGTTGGTCGCGCTGTGCCGCGAGGTGCGCCCGGCGCAGGCCACTCTGGTGCCTGACGGTGACGGGCAGATCACTTCGGACCATGGCTTCGATCTTTCCAGCGACCAAACGCGGCTGGTCCCGCTGATTGCGGAGCTGAGGGCCATCGGCTGTCGCGTCAGCCTTTTCATGGACGCAGAGACCCGCGACTTCGCGGCCGCAGCCGCGATCGGAGCGGATCGCATCGAGCTCTTTACCGGACCCTATGCGGAGGCGCACGCGGCGGGCGCCGCCGTCGATGCGCTGGCGCTGTACGCCTCGGCGGCGCGGCGCGCGCAGGAATGCGGGCTCGGTGTCAATGCCGGTCACGACCTCGACCAGACCAACCTCGGCGCTTTCCTGCGTGCGGTGCCCGACGTCGCCGAAGTCTCGATCGGTCATGCGCTGATCGGCGAGGCGCTGTACGACGGCCTCGAGCGGACCGTGAAGAATTATCTGGCGATCATTCGCGAGGCGAAGGATGCGGACGTTTCGTTGTGAGGCCTTCGTGCTTTTGCAGAGCGGGGCTTGCCCCGCTGCGTGCGCCGCGGCCACACGCAACGCCTGTGCCGGACAAGCCCGGCACTACAAGAGCATGCAACAGCGCAAGGCCCTTGTAGCGCGGGCTTTCGCCTCAGCGATGCTGATTCAACACTGCGGGCGGCGACCTGCCGCGCGCGCCTGTTCGTAAGCCGATCGCAGCCCTTCCACCCGTCCTTGCAGATCAGCCACGCGTCCGGCCGGATCGGGATGGGTGGAGATCAGCTGCGGCGGGCGGGCACCGCTGGACTGCGCCGCCATCAGCTGCCAAAGGGCAGATGCCTCGGCCGGGTCGAACCCGGCGGCGGCCATCAGCTGCTGGCCATAGCGGTCCGCCTCGCGCTCGTGCTTGCGTGAGAACGGCAGCAGCACGCCGACCTGGGCGCCGACCCCGAGCAGGGCAAGCACCTGGCGCGAGCCTTCGCTGGATCCATCGCGGCCGGCATAGGCGTCGGCCAGCTCCATCGCCGCGGACGCCGCGAACTGCTGGCTGACGCGTTCGGAGCCGTGTCGGAAGACCACGTGCGCAAGCTCATGGCCGATCACCGCCGCGAGCTGGTCCTGGTTTTTCGCCAGCCGCATGAGCCCGGTGTGCACGCCGACCTTGCCGCCGGGCAGCGCGAAGGCGTTGACGCTGTCGTCTTCGAACACCACCACTTCCCAGGGCAGCTTCTGCCACTCGTCGGGAAGCACGTCGACCAGCGCCCCGGTGATGCATTCGGCACGCCGCTGCAGACGCGCATCGCGCGTCGGCGTTTCGCTGCTGCGCATCTGTTCGAACGCACTGGCACCCATCTGGTTGATCTGGCTGTCTGGAATCAACAGCATCTGTGAACGCCCGGTAGGCGTGGTGGCGCAGGCAGCAAGCGCGAGACAGAGCAGCAAGATCAAACAGCGCATGGCGTTCTCCTTCGTTGTCGAGCACACGAGTATAGGTGCCATTGTGGGAGGGATCTCAGCCCCGACATCTCCTTGGGCGATGTGGCTCGAAAGGTCGGGGCTGAGATGCCTCCCACAGGGCTCCCGCTCCCCTCACTCCGTCGCGAAATGCTCGCGCGCAAACGCCACGCGGTCCGGCGGCGCGAGCTTGCGGTCGGCCAAGGCTTCGACGCGCAGCAGCCGCTTGTGCAGTCCATTGCCATTGGCCATCTGGATCGCCAGACCGGGTCGCGCATTGAGCTCGAGAATCATCGGTCCGTGCACCTTGTCGAGCACGAAGTCGACGCCGACGTAACCCAGCCCCGACAGCTCGTGACAGCGCGCCGCCATCTCCAGAAGATCGCCCCAGTGGGGAATGCTCAGACCGACGATGGAGTGCTCGGTGTCGGGGTGTTCGTTGACCAGCTCGGTGCCCCACACGCCGCGGCGGGTGATGCCGGTGGGAATGTCTATGCCGACCCCTATGGCGCCCTGGTGGAGGTTGGCTTTGCCATCGGACATGCGGGTCGGAAGACGGATCATCGCCATCACTGGAAATCCCAAGAAGACGATGATACGTACGTCGGGCACGCCCTTGTAGCTGACCCGATCAAAGAGGCTGTCGAACTCCACGCAGTATTCGACGAGGATATGGTCGGCCTGGCCTCCCAGACTGAACAGGCCCGACAGCGCGTTGGACAGATGGTGATTGAAGTCCTCGCGCGACATCAGCAGCCCGTTGGAGCGGCGGTAGCGGTCACCGCGCCGTCCGTGGATCACCAGAATGCCGTCACCGCCGGAGCCGTGTGCCGGTTTGACCACGAACTTGTCGCGACCCCTGAGCTTGTCGTGCACCTCGGCGATCTCGTGCTCCTCGCGCACCACTGCGAAGAGCTCCGGCACCGGCAGGTCGGCGGCGACGGCAAGCTGCTTGGTCAACAGCTTGTCGTCGACCCGTGGATAGAAGCGCCGATGGTTGTAGCGCAGCACGTAATCGGCGTTGCGCTGGTTGAGACCCATCAGGCCGATGGCGCGAAGCTGTCTGGCGATGGCGAAGGGGCTACGCACGATCAGCTCTTGGCCAGCGCCCGGAAGCGGTACAGTTCGGTGAGGCGATATCCGGAGTAGCGGCCGATCATGAGCGCCCCGGCCAGCACCAGCAGCAGCACCTCCGGGAACACGAACACCAGGTGCACCAGCGGTGGCCAGCTCATCACAAGGTAGGCGAACACTGCAATGAGCAGCGAGCCGGCGCCCTCCTTCATGGCATGCCCAGGGCCGCGTTCTTCCCAGGCGATCGACATGCGCTCGATCACCATGGCCATGATCACCATGGGAAACAGCGCAATCGACAGGCCGATCTCGATGCCGAGTCGATTGCTGACCACGCTGAACAGCGCCATCAGCAGCACCACCACGATCAGCACCGCAGTCAGCCGCGGTACCAGCAGCAGTTTGAGGCGCTCCAGGTAGAAACGAACCAGCAGGCCGGCCCCCACCACGCTGATGAACAGGATCAGGCCGGCCACCAGTCCGGTGTCGCGGAAGGCGATGGCGATCAGCACCGGCATGAAGGTGCCAAAGGTGGTGACTCCGACCACGTTGCGCATCAGCAGCATGATGAAGGCGCCGATCGGGATCATCAGCAGCACCCGGTACACCTGCTGGCTCTGCAGCGGCAGCGACAGCAGCGAAAACTCCAGGAGCCGTTTGTCCTGTGCCTCCAGCTTGCGTTCGGCCATCAGCATGGCATCGGCCAGATTGCGCTGGACCGAGAACTTGACGTCGGCGCGCGGGTTGTCGTCGACCAGCAGCACCGGCTGATCGCTGCGCGACCACAGCAGCAGGTTGGACGGCCAGCCCTCGGCGGCATTGCGCGGATCGATGGTCAGCCAGCGTCGCTGGTTGTGCACCTGCAGCCAGGCGCGCATCTCCGCATCGGGAATCGAATCGCCCAGTTCGATGCCGTACACCACGCGTGACGGGATGCTGCGCACCGCAAGCATCTGCGCCATCAGATGCACCCGCGCTTCGGGTGTTTCCGCCTGCTGGGTCAGCAGCGCGACTTCCTCGGAGGGCGGATCCTGGTTGAACCGGCGCACCAGTTCCCGCGCGAAGGTGGCAATGTCGGCCGAGCTGTCGCGGACGTTGTCGAGCACCGAGTGCATGGCGGTGGCGAACGGCTCGGGAAATTCCGGCGCATCGCCCACCTGCGGGCGACCGGTCTGGAAGTCGCCTTCGCCGCTGCGCGCCAGGGTGGCGCGGTAATAGAGCGCCTGCGCACCACTGGCGCGTCTTATCGCCCACTGCACCACGCGACCGTCGCTACCGGTTTCTTCCAGCTTCGAGTAGTTGCGGGCGACGAAGCGTTCGTCGATGACAGCAAACCCCGGCGTGACATCGGGGATCTGCAGGTTGACCGTGTTCGGCCCACGCCGCGGCGTGTACGCGACCCGTGCCTGCACGGTCCACACCTCCACTTCCTTGTTGGGCGTCAGCGGCAGCTCCAGCACCTTCCACTTGTAAAAAATCGCACCGGCCCCGACCACGGCAAGCACCGTGGCCAGCAAGTAGAGATGCAGTCTGCGCATGAACCCGTCCCCGCCGGCGCGTGCGCCCGGCCCTTCCCCAAAGGAGCGCGAGTATACACGGCGATGGTGGGCCGAAAGTTGGCCGAGGGGCCCACGACGACGACGTTGTGACACATATAACTATATGTTTCATAAACTTTTATTCGGCATTATGGGTGTGTTCGGGTGCCCCTCGGCGTCGTAGGTCGGCATCCCATGCCGACCTACAACAGCCGCGCCGCAAGGCGACCGAAAAGTTTCGACGCGGGTGGGCCCCGGTGCCCGCAGGGCACGCCGGCCAGGGCCGGCGAGGGGTGAACGCACGAGGCAGGAGCCGAGGGCCGGGCGACTTGGCGAACGCAGGATGTGTGAGCCTGGTCGCGACTCGAGACGCGAAGCATGAATCCCGATCAGACGTCGAGATTCGCCACTCGAAGCGCGTTCGCTTCAATAAAGTTTCGACGCGGCTCGACCGCCTCTCCCATCAGCATCGAAAACATCTCGTCCGCCGCCACCGCATCTTCGATGGTCACCTGCAGCAGGCGTCTGGTTTCCGGATTGACCGTGGTCTCCCATAGCTGCTCCGGGTTCATTTCGCCCAGGCCCTTGAAGCGCTGGATGCTGCGCCCGCGCTTGGCTTCGTCCATCAGCCACTGGACCACGCCGGCGAAGTCGCTGACCGCGGCGCTGCGAGTGCCGCGTACCACCTGTGCTCCGGGCTGGATCAGGTCGTGAATGGACTGCGCCACCTGGGACAGCTGACGATACTCGCTGCCCTGGAAGAATCCTTCCGGCAGGCGCTGTTGGCGGGTCAGGCCATGGTGATCGCGCACGACAATCAGTCCGGCCTCGTCGCCACCCTGCAGGCGAAGCTGGTAGCGCGGCTTGCCCAGGCCGCTGGCATTGATCTGGTTGGACAGCGCCATGATCCAGGCTTCGCCCTTGGCAGGGTCGCTGAAGGCTTCCGGCGGCAGCGGCGGTACCCGCAGCAAGGCCTCCAGGACGTCGCCATCGAACCGCAGCGCCAGCCGACGGATGAGGTCGCGCGCCGCCTGGTAGTCCTTCAGCAGTCGCTCCAGGCTTTCCGCGTTGATGGGCGGGGCATCGGGGCTGTAGTGGAGCTCCGAGCCCTCGACGGCGTTGCTGATCAGGTAGGCATTCAGCGCCGCGTCGTCCTTCATGTACATCTCCTGCTTGCCCTGCTTGACCTTGTACAGGGGCGGCAGGCCGAT
Source organism: uncultured Gammaproteobacteria bacterium (assembly GCA_964526035.1). Taxonomy (GTDB): domain Bacteria; phylum Pseudomonadota; class Gammaproteobacteria; order Xanthomonadales; family BPKI01; genus DAOMOD01. The sequence continues at coordinate 14,702 of CAZGKE010000066.1, forward strand.
GTAGATGTGGCCGCGCTCGATCAGCTCGCGCATCTGGCGGTAGAAGAAGGTCAGCAGCAGCGTGCGGATGTGGGAGCCGTCCACATCGGCGTCGGTCATGATGATGATGCGGTGGTAGCGCAGCTTGTTCGCATCGAACTCTTCCTTGCCGATGCCGCAGCCCAGCGCGGTGATCAGCGTACCCACCTCGGCTGACGATAACATCTTGTCAAACCTGGCTTTTTCGACGTTGAGTATCTTGCCCTTGAGGGGCAATATGGCCTGATTCTTGCGGTTGCGACCCTGTTTGGCGGAGCCGCCGGCGGAGTCGCCCTCGACCAGAAAGATTTCCGACAGTGCCGGGTCCTTTTCCTGGCAGTCGGCGAGCTTGCCGGGGAGGCCGGCGATATCCAG
>CAZGKE010000066.1:15104-16835 GCA_964526035.1 uncultured Gammaproteobacteria bacterium
CCTTGCGCGCGGCCTCGCGGGCGCGGGCGGCCTCGACCACCTTCGCGGTGATGGCGCGCGCTTCCTGCGGATGCTCCAGCAGGAACTCCTCGAGCTTCTGCCCGACCACGCCCTCGACCACCGCCTTCACCTCGGAACTGACCAGCTTGTCCTTGGTCTGCGAGGAGAACTTGGGGTCCGGCACCTTGATCGAGAGGACCGCGATCAGGCCCTCGCGCATGTCGTCCCCGGTGAGCTGCACCTTGGCGTTTTTCAGAAGTCCGTTCTGCTCGATGTAGTTGCCCAGGGTGCGCGTCAGCGCGCCGCGGAAGCCGGCCAGGTGGGTACCGCCATCCTTCTGCGGAATGGTGTTGGTGAAGCAGAAGGTGGTTTCCTGATAGGCGTCGGTCCACTGCATGGCGACATCCACGGTGACCCCACCGTTCTGCCCGCTCAGGTTGAGCACGGTTGGATGCAGCGGCGCCTTGAGCTGCGCCAGATGCTCGACGAAGGAACGGATGCCGCCCTCGTAGCAGAACAGGTCGGTCTTGTCGCTGCGCTCGTCGATCAGCTCGATGCGCACGCCGGAATTGAGGAAGGACAGTTCGCGCAGGCGTTTGGCCAGGATGTCGTAGTGGAACTCGACGTCACCGAACACCGCGGGGCTTGGCAGGAAACGCACCTGCGAGCCGCGTCGGGTGGTCTCTTCGAGGCGCTTCAAGGGGTACATGGGCTCGCCCATGCGGTATTCCTGCATGTGCCGATGACCTTCGCGCCAGATGGTCAGCGTCAGGTGCTCGGAAAGCGCGTTGACCACCGAGACGCCGACGCCATGGAGACCGCCGGAGACCTTGTAGGAGTTGTCGTCGAACTTGCCGCCGGCATGCAGCACGGTCATGATGACCTCGGCCGCGGAGCGGTTCTCCTCTTCGTGGATATCGACCGGAATGCCGCGACCGTTGTCCTGCACCGAAACCGACCCATCGCCGTGGATGGTGACCACGATCTGGTCGCAGTGGCCGGCCAGGGCTTCGTCGATGGCGTTGTCGACCACCTCGAACACCATGTGGTGCAGGCCGGTGCCGTCATCGGTGTCGCCGATGTACATGCCCGGGCGCTTGCGCACCGCTTCCAGGCCCTTGAGGACCTTGATCTTGGTGGAGTCGTAATTGGTCGGCTGGGTCATGCAGGGGTCCCTGTCGGGCGGCGCTGTCGCGGCGTCCTTTCTGGATAAAACGAGAGTGTGAAGCGAACGCAACAGTATAGCAGCTTGGCGGCAGTCGCCGGCCGCTCGCGACGCTGCCGGGCGGCCCCGATTCAGGTCGCGGTCGCGCTGATCTGCCCCTGTTCCACGTGGAACCTTCGGCACTCGCCGCGCCAATCGGCGAGCGCTGGCGGCACCTCCACGCCGGTCACCAGAACCTGTCCGGAAAAGCGAGCCAGTTCGGCTGCCACCCGCTCCTGATGCGCACGGTCCAGTTCCGAAGCGAAGTCGTCGAGCGCAAAGATGGGCGCTTCCCCGACGTGCTCCCGATAAAGCGCCGCCTGCGCCAGCAGGCACAGCAGCGCCGCCAGCTTCTCCTGGCCGCGTGACAGGTGGCCACGTTGCGGTGCACGCTCGAAGCCAAGAGTCCAGTCGGCACGGTGTGGACCACGGCGCGTGTAGCCGAGAATCCGGTCGCGCTCGCGGCTCTCCGCCAGCGCCGCGCGCAGATCCTGTTCGGCCCGCCAGCCCCGCTGGTGGTGCAAGGT
>CAZGKE010000067.1:0-16707 GCA_964526035.1 uncultured Gammaproteobacteria bacterium
ACAGAGGGATCGACTTCGAGCGACCAGGCGTCGATGCCGCCCTCCACGTTGTAGACCTCGCAGAAGCCGAGGTGGCGAAAGTGCTCGGCGAACTGCAGGCTCGACTGTCCATGATGGCAAAGGAAGGCCAATGCGGTGGTCTTCGGCAGCGCTTCCAGTTCGGCGCGGTTGTCTGCTCCAAACGCGCGCGCGCCGGGAAACGGCACCTGCGCACGTGCTTCCGCAGGGCGTACGTCGACCACGGTGATGGTGCCGTCCGCCAGGCGCTGCTTGAGGTCGGCAACGCTCAGCGGTTTCGGCGGTGGCGGTGCGTTGGGGTTGTCGAGCTTCAGCCCTTCGCCCTGTGCGGTCGCCACCCAGTCGATCCTGAGTCCGCGTGCACGCGCCACGCTGGCGAGGTCGAGCAGCAAAACGAGGCCGTTGGCCTGCACCGCAATCTCGTCGCCTTGGGCAGGTTCCAGGGTGAACTGGCTGCGAAAGGCGGCGTCAATGCGCAGGTGCAGGGCGTTTTCCGGCGCCTGCTCCACGGCTTCACCAAGGCGTTGCGCTGCTTCGTCACTGACGTGGATCTGTGGCGGCGTGCGGTCCGGTGGCTCCACGCCGAACATGCGGTGCAGCTCGCCCTGGTTGTACATGCCGCGCAGGATGTCGGAACCGCCGATCAATTCGCCGTCGACGTACAGCTGGGGAATGGTCGGCCATTCCCCATAGGCCTTGATGCCCTCGCGCAGCTCGGGGTCCTCAAGGACGTCGACATCATGGAAGTCGGGGACAACTTCGCCGAGCAGCTCGACGGCCGCAGCAGAGAAGCCGCAGCGCGGCGCATTCCTGCGACCCTTCATGAAAAGGACCGCACGGTGTCCGGCGAGCAGGCCGTCGATGCGGGCCCTGAGGTGCGGCGTCAGGCTCATGCATGTCTCCTGGAGGTTTGCGTCATTGTATCGCCACGCGCTCAGCGGCTCCTGCGATAGGCTGGAGAGTGGCGAAACCGAACCTGCGTCTCCACCCGCCAGCCCGCGCGCGCCAGTCGGCGCGCCGCCTCTTCAGACACCAACCCGCCCACGCGCAGCGTCGTCCGGCGACCGATGAGGCGCGGATGATCGAGCAGCGCCTCCAGCCAGGGTGTCACCGATATGTAGTCCACCGGAGCCAGCAGCACCGGCGAGCCCTCGGCAGTAGTCACCCACATCGCCTCGCCGTCGATGACGATGCGTACGATCGGCGCACCGTCCTGGTCCTGGGTGAGTCGCGCCATGTTCAGGAAATTGACCAGGAAGCGCGCCTCCAGTTCATCGGCGGCGTCTGCGGCCAGGTCGATGAACTCGAAACGGCCGTCGGCGTCATGCAAGGCCAACAGCGCCGCGGTCAGGTCGATCTGCAGGCTGGGGTGGAAAAATCCGTTGCGCAGGAAGTTGCGCACGCGGATGCCGGCAAAGCCCGCCTCGGCCAGATGCTTTTCGTTGAGGTCGCGAATCTCGCGGGGCGACAGGTCCCACACCAGTCGATCGAGACGACCGCTGACCGAGGCGACTTCGGCGACCGCACCGGCACTGCCGAGCAGCGCACCGAAGCTGATGCGGCCGGCCAGGCCCGACCAGGCCAGCTCGTCGAGCTGCGCGTTGAGCAGGGTGTTGGTGGTGTATGGGTCAATCGCCAGGCGCTCGGCGAGTTCACGGCGGGCCTTGTTGTAGCCGATGTAGCTCAATGCCGCCGACTCGGCTGCGTCGCCCACTGCGCTGGAGTCCGAAGCATCAGGTTCCTGCTCATGCTCCTCGCTGTCGCGTCCGATCCGCTCGCGCGCCGCGTCGGAGACATCGAGGGTGGTGCGACGCACGCTGCGATAGGTCTTCCGGAAAAAGCGGGCTATGCCGCTCGGCAGGTTCTGCACGGTGCCGACGGGATCGCCGAGCACGTTGGCCATGGCCCGCCCGGTGCGCACAGCTGCATCGCCGGTCGCGCCGACAAAGGTGCGAAAGCCCGAGCGCCGGGACAGCTGTTCGATGGCGGGCAGCTCGGCAATGCGTATGGCGAGCATCTCGACACCTTCAACGCGCTTTTCGCCAAATCGCGTGTGCAGCGTGAACACGCCCATCGAGCCATTGATCGGTACGCGCGGATCAAGCTCATGGAACGGACCTCTGAGCAAAGCTGCGTCGACCACCTGCGCAGCGCGCAGCACGGGCGTAAGTTCGCTGTCCTTCCAGTCGTCAAAGTCGTCAGGCAGTTCCACTTCCAGTTCGCTGCCGACGACCGGGGGTGCTGCGCGCGGGTCCGCGTCAGCGAAATCGATGTCGGCGGGTCTGGGCGCGCTGGCGCAGCCGACCAGCGCGGCAAGCACGATGCTGAGAGTGGCAAGGCGAGGGTCGGACATGGGCGGGGTCTTCGACAATGACAGTTGCCGACATTGTGAACCCTGCCAGGTGAACGCAGTAGGGTGGCCGCTGAGGCGGCCCAAGCAGGCCCTTCAGGCTGCGCGCTTGACTGCCTTGTCCGGCTTGAGGGCGAGCTGAGCGAATGCCAGGGCCACGGCGGGCGACGGCAACAGTTCCTCGCGCGAGGTGGCGGCCAGTGCGCCCTGGCGCTCGGTCCAGTGCAGCAGTTCCATGCGCCCGCTGTCGAGTTCCACCAGGGCGGTGCAGTGCTCGACCCAGTCGCCGTCATTGAGGTAGAGCACGCCGTCGATCCTGCGGATACCGCCGAAATGGATATGCCCGCAGATGTGCCCGTCGAAGCCTTCATCGCGCGCGCGCTTGGCGACCTTGTGCTCGAAGCCCTGGATATAGTCGAGCGCCCTTCCGATGCGCGATTTGGTGATCACCGACAGCGGAAAGTAGGGCAGGCCAAAGCGCCGGCGCAGACGGTTCAGGTTGCGGTTCAACCAGCACAGCAGTCGATGGCCGCGATCGCCGAGGCGGACGATGAGGCGTTTGCCGACGCCGTGTTCGTCGAATTCGTCGCCATGACTGACGCGGAAACGGCGCCCGTCGGCGCCGCTGTGCTCGGCATCGAGCTGTACCGAGATTTCGCCTATGCTTCCTCCTGCCAGGCCACGCAGCGGGGCGTCGTGGTTGCCGGGGATATAGATCACCCGGGTGCCGCGTGCTGCCCTGTCAAGCAGCTCGCCGACGATGGCGCCCTGGGTCGCTGTCCAGAAGATGCGTTGGCGCAGCGCCTGCAGATCGATGATGTCGCCGACCAGATAAAGAAATTCCGATTCGGTACTGCGCAGGAAGTCGAGCAGGTACTCGGCCTGGCAGTCGGGCGTGCCGAGATGGACGTCGCTGATGAAAATGCTGCGAAAACGTTGCCTTGCGGGCATGCCCGGATGCTCTGGCCGATCCGGGACCCCAGTCTCCACCCGCGCGGCGTCGTCGACGTGTCAGCGCCGTGTCGGTTTGTTGACTGCGCGGGGTGGCATCGCCACGGTGACAGGCGTAGCTTGGCAGGTCGGAATCCGGGGAGAGTGGTCAATGAAGCTCAAGGTCAATGGCAGTGAATTCGAAGTCGATCTTTCCGGCGATACGCCGCTGCTGTGGGCGCTGCGCGATGGCCTCGGCCTGACCGGCACCAAGTACGGATGCGGCATGGCCCTGTGCGGCGCGTGTACCGTCCACGTCGATGGCCAGGCGGTGCGCAGCTGCGTCACCCCGCTGTCGGCCATCGCCGGTCGCGAGGTCACCACCATCGAGGGTCTCTCCGAAGACGGCAGCCATCCAGTGCAGCAGGCCTGGATCGAGGCCGACGTGGCGCAATGCGGCTACTGCCAGTCGGGCCAGATCATGGGCGCCGTGGCTCTGCTCGCACGCACGCCGGATCCCGACGACGCCGCCATCGTCGCCGGCATGGACGGCCACCTGTGTCGTTGCGGCACCTATGCCCAGGTGCGCGATGCGGTGCGTTTGGCGGCGCGCAGGATCAGCGAGGGTCAGTCATGAAGAAGACTTCCGCCATCACCCGCCGACGTTTTCTCAAGACCACCGCGTGGTCTGCGGGGGGTCTGCTGGTCGGCCTGCGTCTGCCGGGCTTCGCTTCACTGGCGCTGGCTGCGGAGGGAGGATTCCGCCCCAATGCCTTTGTGCGCGTGTCGCCTGACGGCGAGGTCACCATCTTCGTCGGCCAGGCCGAGATGGGCCAGGGCGTACTGACCTCGCTGCCGATGATCGTGGCCGACGAACTGGATGTCGATCTCGACCAGGTGAAGGTCGAAATGGCGGGTGCCGATCCGGCGTTCAATCATCCGATGTTCGGCAGCCAGGTAACGGGCGGCTCCACCTCGGTGCGTGGACTTTACGAGCCGCTGCGGCGAGCAGGCGCCGAGGCACGACACCTGCTGGTGGAGGCCGCGGCCAACCGCCTCGAAGTCGACCGCGACCAGCTGCACACCGACAGCGGCATGGTGATTCACGGAGCCAGCGGACGGCGGATCGGCTATGGCGAGCTGGCCAATGCGGCCGCACTTCTGCCGGCCCCGAATCCGGAAGAGGTCAAGCTGAAGCCGCCCGGTCATGGCCGTTACGTGGGCCGCGGTCGCCGCCGCACCGAGGGTCCGGAGAAGGTCACGGGACGCGCAAAGTTCGGCATCGACGTACGCCTGCCGGGCATGTTGACCGCGGTCGTGGCGTGGCCGCCGGTCTACGGAGCCACGCTGAAATCGCACAGCGCCAAGGCGGCGCTCAGGGTGCCGGGCGTGCGCAAGGTCAAGGTGGTGCCGGAAGGTGTGGCGGTGATTGCCGACCACTTCTGGGCCGCGCAGCAGGGACGCGAGGCGCTGGTGCTCGAATGGGACCTCGGCGTGCACGCCAGCCTGGACAGCGACGTACAGCGTGACGAGTACTTCGAGCTGGCGTCCACACCTGGACCGATCGCCGTCGACCGGGTCGACGTCCCGGGCCTGGAGAGCACCAATGTCGAGGCCACCACCCTGGACCTCGATCTGCCTTACCTGGCCCACGCCACCATGGAGCCGATGAACGCCACCGTCCATCACCGCGGTGACGAGGCCGAGGTGTGGACCGGTACGCAGATGCAGACCCTCGACCGTGCCCGCGCCGCCAGCATCCTCGGTCTGGACGAGGAGCAGGTGACCTTGCACAACCTGCTGCTGGGCGGCGGCTTCGGTCGTCGCGCCAATCCGGTGAGCGACTTCGTCGCTGTCGCTGCGCACGTGGCAAAGGACGAAGGCGTGCCGATCAAGACCGTGTGGACGCGCGAGGATGACACCCGCGGCGGCTGGTACCGGCCGCGCGTCGTCCATCGGCTGAACGTGCGGGTCGGCGATGACGGGCTGCCGCGACTGTGGCAGCAGCGTATCGTCGGGCAGTCGATCATGCAGGGCACGCCGTTCGAATCCTTCGGCGTGCGCGATGGCGTCGAACATGCGCTCGTCGAAGGCGCCAGCGACATGCCATATGCCGTCCCCAACCTGCGCGTGGAGTGTCACCTGGCGCCGCGCGTGGTGCCGGTGCTGTGGTGGCGCTCGGTCGGCCACACGCACACCGCTTTTGCCGTCGAGCACATGATCGACCTGCTGGCGCGCCGCGCCGGCCGGGATCCGGTCGACTACCGGCGCACGCTGCTGGTCGGACAGCGGCCCTGGCTGCGCGTGCTCGAAGCTGCGGTGGAGCGCGCCGGCTGGGGCAGCGAGCTGCCGGAGGGACACGCTCGCGGGTTCGCCATTCACAAGAGTTTCGGCAGCCTGGTCGCCCAGGTGGCCGAGGTATCGCTGGAAAACGGACGACCTCGCGTACACCGGGTGGTCGCCGCTGTCGACATGGGTCTGGTGGTGAATCCGCGCCACGCCGCAGTGCAGATCGAATCCGGAATCGTCTTCGGACTTTCCGCTGCCCTGCACCAGCGCATCACCTTCAAGGAGGGCCGCGTACAGCAGAGCAACTTCCACGATTTTCCCATGCTGCGCCAGAGCGAAATGCCGAAAGTCGAAGTGCACCTGCTGGAAAGCCTTGGGCCTCCCGGTGGCGCTGGCGAACCAGGCACTCCGCCGATTGCGCCCGCCGTGGCCAACGCTCTGCTGGCGCTGACCGGTGAGGCGGTGACTACGCTGCCATTCGCCTGAGCGCCCGCGAATCCCGGCGTACGCCAGGCTACGTGCAGATCACGAGGCGCCCGGAAAAGGACGAGCTGCGCGCTTGCCGCCGCGGGCGTGCTCTCACGTTGACGTTCCTGTAGGAGCCCACCCGTGGGCGACCGCCGCGGCGGTACGAAGCCGGTCTCAGGTCGCCCACGGGTGGGCTCCTACACAGGAAAGCTGCGGAAGGCTTCCAGGCTGCGCTCGACGCACTCGTCGCCGACATCGAGATGGGTGACCAGGCGCAGGCTTGAACCGTAGCCGGCGAGAATGCGGATCCGGCGGGCGGCGAGATGCTCGGCGAGCGCATGCTGGCGCTCGCGCGGCCAGGGAAGGAACACCATGTTGGTGTGCTGCTCGACCGATTCGATGCCGGGCAACTCGCGCAGGCCGTCTGCCAGGCGTGCGGCGCGCGCGTGGTCCTCGGCCAGACGGGCGACGTGATGGTCGAGCGCGTAGTGGCAGGCAGCAGCGAGCAGGCCGGCCTGGCGCATGGCGCCGCCCAGCATCTTGCGCCAGCGGCGGGCGCGCGCAATCAGCATGTCGTCGCCGAGCAGCGCCGAGCCGACCGGAGCGCCGAGGCCCTTGGAGAAGCAGACCGAAACCGAGTCGAAGCGCTGCGCGATGTCGCGCGCCGGGACATGGCTGGCGACGGCGGCGTTGAACAGCCGCGCGCCGTCGAGGTGGGTGGCGAGCCCGCGCTCATGAGCCAGGGCAAGCGCGGCATCGACATAGTCGAAGTCGAGCACGCGGCCGTGCCAGGTGTTCTCCAGCGCCAGCAGCCTTGAGCGGGCGAAATGCGGGTCGTCGGGCTTGATGGCGGCGCGAATGGCATCGAGGTGCATGCGGCCCGCGATGTCCTGCGGCAGCGGCTGCGGCTGGATCGAGCCGAGCACCGCGGCGCCGCCAGCCTCCCATCGGTAGCAGTGGGCCTGGTCGCCGACGATGACCTCGTCGCCGCGCTGGCAATGGCTCATCAGCGCGCACAGGTTGGACTGCGTGCCGGTCGGCACCAGCATCGCCGCTTCGAAACCCAGCGCCTGTGCCACGTGGGCCTCGAAGGCGTTGACCGCGGGGTCGTCGCCGAACACGTCGTCGCCGAGTTCGGCGGCCTGCATGGCGGCGCGCATGCCCGGCGAGGGTCGGGTGACCGTATCGCTGCGCAGGTCGACCCAGGAATCGCTCACCGGCTCAAGCCTCCGCGCGCGGCCGCCACAGGTCGACACGGAACTCCGACTCGTAGGGCGGTACGTTGCATTCGATGACGTCGTCCGGGGCGATCTGCATGCGCACGCCGACGATGTCTGCCACCACCGGCAGACGAACGCAGCAGCGGTCGACCAGCACGGCCACATGGATCGCGTCGGGGTGCCGGCTGCGCAGGAACTCGACCACGCGCAGCGCCGAATGGCCCTGATAGAGCACGTCGTCGACCACGATCACGCGGCGGCCGGTGAAGTCCGCTTCGACCTGCTCCGGACTGGGGTTGAGACTGGTGTCGGGATGCAGCAGGGAGAGGTCGTCGCCATAGCGTTTGACTCGGATATCGGTGCGCGCCACCTGGGCGCGCGGCGCCAGGCGCTGGATGCGCTCGCCGAGCATGTCGGCCAGCGGTGCGCCGCGGCGCAGCACGCCGACCAGCGTGGCCGGCCGGTCGCCGATGATCAGCGCCGCCTGCCGCGCCATGCGCTCCAGCACGGCATCCAGTTCACGGGCGTCGAAAAGACGGAAGCGTGACTCGCTCATGGGCTTGCACCGGACGGGGCCGCAGACAATAGCCTAAAAAAGTCGGCGGCGTCGCGGCTCGAAAAGGCTCATGAACAGCAGCGTGCCGATACCCCACGCGGCGTTCACCAGGAGTGCAATCATCCACACTTCGATGGAGCCGCCCGCGGCGAATGCGCCGCCCTTCAGCGGCAGCACGACCAGTAGCGCCACCAGGGTAGGCAGCACTGCGCCCAGCACCAGCGCCAGCAGCCAGCGTGCAGTGCCGCGATAGTTGCGGATGATCCACCACAGCGCGATGCCCCACAGTCCGCCCCAGAACGCCAGCGACAGAACCGCAGGCACACCGAGCGGCTGCACCGGATCCATGATCCACGGCTGGCGGTCGATGATGCCGGCCAGGTTGAGCAGCAGAAACACGCCCTGATGAAAGATCAAGGTACTGGCGAAGCCGGCGGCAAACGCCTTGAGTGCCGTGATCATGTTGAGTTCCCCCCGGGTCAAGAAGTCGGCAAGTCAGCGCTTGATCGTACCGCAACGCGGACTGGGCTACGCTGTCGTGCCTTGATCGGGAGAGTGTTCGATGAAAACCGTGTTGATCACCGGAGCCAATCGCGGCATCGGTCTGGCCCTGGCCATCCATCACGCCGAGCGCGGCGATCGCGTCATTGCCGTGTGCCGCCAGACGTCACCGGCGCTGGCGGCCCTGGACATCCAGGTCGAGTCCGACATCGATGTAACCCGTGACGATGACCTCAAACGGCTCGATGGCAAGCTTGAGGGCATCGTGCTCGATCGCCTGATCCTCAACGCCGGCGTGCTCGGCAAGGAGGCGCTGGGCGCGATCGACGACTCGGCTGTTGCCTCCATCCGTCGCCAGTTCGAGGTCAACGCGCTGGCGCCGCTGCGCGTGGTCGAGACCCTGCTCGACCACCTCGGCGACGCGGCCAAGATCGGCATCATCACCAGCCGCATGGGCTCGGTGTCCGACAACGGCTCAGGCGGCTACTACGGCTACCGGATGTCGAAGGCCGCGGTCAACGCCGCGGGGCGTTCACTGGCGATCGACCTGAAACCGCGCGGCATCGCCGTGTTCCTGCTGCACCCGGGCTTTGTGCAAACCGACATGGTCGGCGGCCAGGGCGACGTAAGTGCGGCAGAATCGGCTGCCAATCTGGTGGCGCGCATGGACGAGCTCGGCATCGACCAGACCGGCAGTTTCTGGCATGCCAAGCGCGAGCCCCTGCCCTGGTAGTCAGGCGGAGACCACGAACAGCGCGACCACGCAGATCAGCGCACCGAACCACACCAGACTGCGCAGGGTCGCCTGGTCGGCGATGTAGAGGCCTCCGTAGGCCAGCCGCAGCAGGATGAAGCTGATGGCGAGGGCGTCGATATGGGTCTGCTCGGCGCCGGCGAGATGGGCGATGATCACCGCAGCGGCGAACGGCGGAAAGGCCTCAAAGGTGTTCTGGTGGGCCCAATGGGCGCGCTGGCGCCATCCGCTCAGGCTTTGCTGGAAGTCGCGGACGCGACGGTTGTTGAAGCCGCGCGCTCCGATTTTTGCTGCGCCAGTGAATGCAAACGGCAGCAGGGCGGCGATCAGCACGCACCAGTAGGCAATGGTCATCGGGGCCGGTTCCAGGGGGGTTGAAACCCAAGTTTGCGACAAGACCGGCGCCGCGGCTACGCTGGGCGTCTCCAGCGGACGAGTTCATATGCCCAGCCTGCTCATCACCCGTGGTCCCGGCAAGGGACTGGTCCACAGCATCGACGGCAGTCTGGTGATCGGGCGTGGCCAGTTTTCCGACGCGCGCATCGATGATGCAACCGTGTCTCGACGCCATGCGGAAATCCGCTTCAAGGGCGACACCTGCGATCTTCGCGATCTCGGCAGCAGCAACGGGACGTTCCTGAACGGCGATCCGGTGGGGGAGACCGCGGTTCTTCTGGCCGAAGGGGACAAGCTGCGCTTTGGCAAGGTCGAAGCCGAGTTCCGCCAGCAGGATGCGGCGACCGGCACGGTGACCGGTGGCGAGCATATCGGCAGCGTGTCCAAATCGGCGGCGCGACTTTTCCAGACCATGCTGGGCCGCACTCGCCTGTTCTGCGACTTCTCCCGGGCGGCGGCGACCAGCACCGACGCGGCAACGCTGCGCTCGGAGCTGCTCGACCGCCTGCGTGAGGCCATGCCCGGTCTGCGCGCGGTCGCCCTCGTGGAGCCGGCGCGGGTGGGACTCGGATTTGCCGTCGTCGAGACGTGCCCGCCCGAGGCGCAGCTGCCTGGCGAGGCCGTGATCGCGGCGATCGCATCCGAGGCCGGCCGCCAGCACAGCGGCCTGATGCTGATCAATGACGAAGCGCGCGAGGCGTTTCGCGTGCGCTCCGGCCACAGCCTTGAAGGCGTGCGCATTGCGGCATTCTCGGTCCGCGTTGCGGGCGAGCTGCTGGGCGTGCTGTACCTGCAAAGCGGCGACGACGAGTTCGGACTGCGCGGATCCGACCGCGATTTCCTGGCCGGTCTCGCCGGCCTGCTCGGCCTTGCCATGGCCGGCCGTGAGCCGGCGGTAGGTGCGCAGGAGCTGCGTCTGGCGCGGCGTATCCAGCAGCGCTTCCTGCCGCAAGGCCCGCCGCAGATGTCGGGTTGGCGGATCGTCGACAGCTACACGGCAGCAGGCGCCATCGGCGGCGACTACTTCGATTTCGCCACCATGGCCGACGGCCGTCTGCTGGCGCTGGTCGCCGATGTTTCCGGCAAGGGCGTGCCCGGCGCGCTGTATATGGCGCGTCTAGGCATGATGGTGCGTCGCGAAGCGCCGGTATCACGCAGCCCGCAGGATCTTCTGGTGACGCTCAATCGCCTGCTTTGCAAGGAGGTCGAGGGCGGCATGTTCGTGACCATGGCGGCGCTGGCTCTCGATCCGGTGCGCGGCAAGCTCGATTTCGTCAGTGCCGGTCATCCGCCCGCGCTGATCCGTCGTGTGCATACCGGGTCAGTGGACCCCATCGACGCGCCGCAGCGGCCACCATTGGGGGCAGACGCCACGGCGCGCTACATGGCGGTGACCTGTGACCTGCAGCCGGGTGATCTGCTACTGCTGTTCAGCGATGGGCTCGACGAAGCGATCAACGCCGAGGGCGAACGTCTGGGCATGCCCCGCATACTGGAGATTCTGGGTGCTTGTGTCAGCGCCGAGCAGGCCGTGCAGGCCCTGAACCGGGCAGTGGGGGATTTTGCGGGGCAGTCACCGCGCGCCGACGATCTGACCATGGTGTGCATCGAGCGCGAACACTGACTACGTGAGGCATCCAGGGAATCTCTGAACAAGTCCGCGCGCGCCGCGCCGGAGGCTGCGGGGCTGGCCCGCCAGGCGCGCAAGCACAGGGGCAACGCGACGTGCTGAGGACTTGTTCAGCGATTCCCGGAAGCGGCGGCTCCAGACTACCGCCGCTGAGGGTTCAGCCGCGCTTGCCGAACAGACTCGACCACATGCGCGCGAACCAGCCCGGTCCCTTGGCAGCTTTCGTGCCCGGCCTTGCGCGTGAAACCTTGATGTCGCGCGACACCAGCGTGGCTTGACCGCCGCCGCCTGCCGCCGGCGTCGGGGTCGGCGCACGCGATGGCCCGCGGCCCTTCAGCGCGCCCAGCAGCCGCGCAGCTTCGGCGATACGCGGATCGATCTTCGACGGCTTCGCCAGCGGCGCCGGTTTGAGGATGGCCAGCGCGGCGTCCTGCAGCTCGCGATTCCGGATTGCAATCTGGTCCGCCAGCGCCTCCGCACGGCTGACGCGGATGTCGAGCATCTTGGAAAAGCCCGCCATGTCGAACACGTTGCGTACGCTGCTGTTCAGACTGCACAGCTTCAGTTCACCCTTGCCATCGATCGCCTTGGCAAGCATCAACACCGCCGACAAGCCCGCGCTGCTGATGTAGCCGACGCCGGAAAAGTCGAGCAGGAAGCGGGTGGCGCCGGCGTTCAGACATTCATGGATGGCCAATTCGAGATCTCCGGCGTTTTCCGTGTCCAGCCGGCCTGTCGGCGCCAGGACTTCAACCTCGCCGACGCGTTCACGCTTGACCTCCAGCGGCAAGGCTCAGGCCTCCCGGAACACGAACCGGGCCGGGCCGATCTGGACGGCGTCGCCGTCGCGCAGCACGCGGTCGCGGACCTTCTCGCCGTTGACCAGGGTGCCGGTCTTGCTGCCGAGATCGATCAGCGTGTAGCCGGACATGCTTGTGGTGACCTTGGCGTGGTTCGCGTCGACGCTGTCGCCGCCGATGCGGATGTCGTTGCTTTCGTCGCTGCCGATGGACGAAGGTTTGAGTCCGAGGCTGACCGGATTGCGCCCCGCCTCGGCGTTCTGCGGCACCAGACGCGCGCTGCGGATGGTGATGGTGGCGTCTGGATTGAAGGCAGGTGTCTTCGGCGGCGCAGTCGGTGCGCGCGCTCCTTCTGCGGGCTTCTGTGCCTTCGGTTTGGAGGCTTCCGGTGAATCGAGAATCGGCATCTCCTGCGTAGCCGCCACGGCGCCGGCAGGCACCGCACGCATCTGCTGCGTGCCAGGCTCGGCGGAGGCTGCGGGCTCGGCAGGGCTGGATCCGGCCAGATCGGATTCGCTGTCGACCGCGGCCAGGAAGCGCTTCTTCAGTTCCTCGGCGCGCTTCTTGCTGGTGGCGCCGGCCTTGATGCTGGCGTCAAGCTCGCCGAGACGGCGCTGGTGCTCTTTTTCGTCGAATTCGCCAAGGGTGTGGCGCAGTTCGACTTCTTCGCGGTCCAGCCGCACGGTTTCGTGCTGCGCTTCCAGTTCGTCGAGAATGCCCTTCAGCTTGCCGTATTCCCCGCGCACCTGGTCGCGAAGCGGGCTGGCTTCGGATTCGAGTTCCGCCATGCGGGAGCGGTAGTCCTTGCCGACACGCTCATGCACCTTGGCGTCGACCTTGTCCTTCATGTCGTCGAGAGAACTCAGGCGCTTGCGCAGGACGTCCTGCTCGTCCTTGAGCTTCTTCAGCGCCTCCACGGCCTTGAGGTCGACCTTTTCGAGTGCTTCGCTCACGTGTTCACCCCGCTGTCTGGATGGCAACCACATCGACCTCGACGGCGCCGAAGCGCAGCTTGTCGCCGGGTTGTATGGATACCGATTCGCCGCTGGCCAGGCGCCGGTCGTTGTAGAAGGTGCCGTTGGCGGCGCCGGTTTCCTCGCGCAGCAGAAGCGCGTCGCCCTGGCGCAGGATGTGCGCGTGACGGCGGGACAGGCTGCGGTGGATGTCGAAGGGGCCGAGGTTCACCTCCGGCGTGGTGCCGGCATTCGGGTCCGGGCGTCCGACCAGATAGGCGTTCGCCGAGGGGTCGAGGATGATGGCCTCGCCGCTGGAGACAGTGAGCGCGATGACAATCCCGGGCGGGATCGGCGCGCTCGCGGGCTTCTCGGCGGTCGGTGGCATGAACGGCCGCTCGGTGGGCGGCTCGTTGTCCAGGGGAACGGTGACTTCCGGTGCCGCACGTGGCCCGCGAGCATCGTCGGATGGCCGCGGGGGTGCCGCCGAAGGCGTCGAACCAGCGGAAGATGGGGCACGCGCCATGGTCTCCATGGCTTCGGTCAGGCGCGTCAACAGCGCGACGCCCGCTTCCGGGTTGGCGCGCACCAGCTGCGCGATGGCGTCGCGATCAAGAGGAAGCACGCGGCTGTCCACTTCGGCGGTGGCTGAATGCAGGTAGGTCCCCGAACCCAGCGCCGCCGATTCCCCGAACAGCGCGCCCGGCCCTAGGCGGCGCAGCGCCGGCTCGGGACTGTCGCCTTGATGCAGGGCGATCTTTCCCGATTCCACCAGATACAGCGTCTGGCCCGCTTCGCCCGCCCGCACCAGGGTCTGGCCGGCGGCGACATCCACAAACAGGTTTTCGTTCTGGCTCATGCTGCCCCCATGGCCCGAGATGGCAGGCACACGCGCAGCGATTATGGGGAGGAGCAGGCCCAGCGGCAACCGTGCCGTTTTGCGGCAGCTTGCGGCCGGCCGGTCGGGTGAGCGCCAGCACCCTCACGCCAGCGGCGCCCATGCGGACCTCCGAGTTGCGGCAAAAAATGCGCGGCTGATATACTCCTCAGGCTTTGTGATCGCCTTCCGATCGTTTTGAATCCCACAACGCGCTCCGTTCCTGCACCGGTCTCGTTGCTGCCGCTGGCCCAGTTGGGAACGGGACTTCTGGCAGCGCTGCCAACCGTTGTGCTGGTGGACCTGCAGGCAGCCGCGGCGGTAGTCGCAGGCGCCGCGGTGATGGCCGCGGGATACGCGCTGTTCGGATGGCGGACACAGGGACGGCCGGCAGTTGTGACGGCCCAGCGTGCGTTCATGCGGCTTCTGGTGGGCTCGGTGCTCAAGTGGCTGGCCATCGGCGCGGGGCTGGTGCTGGCGATGTCCTCCGGTCACTTCGACCCCAAATTCGTGCTGGTCGGTGCGCTGAGCGCCTGGCTGGCTTACCTGATCTGCTTGGCCTGGTTGCTCCGATGATGCGATTCCTGATGGCTGCCGGCGATTCCCCCGCCGAGTATGTCGGTCACCACCTCAAACATCTCACCCTGCGCGTCGGCGAGGGCAGCTTCTGGGTGGTGCACCTCGACAGCCTGCTGATGAGTGCCTTGATCGGCACCCTCGGCATGGGCATCTTCTTCGTGATGGGGCGCAGGGCCACCGCCGGCGTGCCGTCGAAGTTCCAGGCCTTCATCGAGATGGCGGTCGAGTTCATCGATACCCAGGTCAAGGACGTGTTTCACGGCGACCGCCGCTTCGTCGCCCCGCTGGCGCTGACGATTTTCATCTGGGTGTTCCTGATGAACTCGTTCAAGCTTCTGCCGCTGGATCTGATCCCGATGATCGCGGCGGGCGCCGGCGCCGAGTATTTCCGCGCCGTGCCGACCACCGATCTCAACATCACCCTGGCCATGTCGACCACGGTGCTGATGCTGATGTTCGCCTTCGCCATCAAGGCCAAGGGGCCGGGAGGCTTCGGTCGCGAGCTGCTGACCGCGCCGTTCCACGGGCACGGGATCATGAAGCTGGTTCTGGCGCCGGCCAATCTGGCGCTCAACATCATCGAGTACCTGTCCAAGCCGGTTTCTCTGGCGATGCGACTGTTCGGCAACATGTATGCCGGCGAGCTGGTGTTCATCCTGATCGCCCTGCTTGCCATGGCCGGCGGCGACTTCTTCGCCATGGAAGGTCTCGGCGCCAAGGCCGGCGGTGTGGCCGCCTTCCTCGGCGCGGTGATCGCCGGCGCCGCCTGGTCGATCTTCCACATTCTGGTAGTCAGCCTGCAGGCCTTCATCTTCATGATCCTGACCGTCGTCTATCTGTCCATGTCGACCGAGGCGCACTGAACACGCCATTCAGTCGTCAGCTGTCCGGACCATCCCGCTTCACCTTCCAATCCACCGCAACACTGTCATTCCCGAAAGGAGTTCCACCATGGATCTGACCGCTCTCATCGCCGCCGTGCAGGGCAACACCGCGATCGCGATCGGCATCATCATCGGCCTCGGTGCGCTGGGCGCCTGTATCGGCATCGGCATCATGGGCTCGAAGTTCCTCGAGGCCGCCGCGCGTCAGCCGGAGCTGGTTCCGATGCTGTCCGGCCGCATGTTCCTGCTGGCCATCGCGCTGTTCTTCGCCTTCGCCAATCCGCTGCTCGGCACCGCCAAGGCCGCTGCCGGGCTTTAAGGCCCTGGCTGCGCCCGCGGGGCCGTCGCTGACGGTCCCGCGACGGTCCCCCTTCGCGGAGTAATGACATGAACGTCAATGCCACCTTTCTGGGGCAGGCGATCTTTTTCGCCATCCTGATCTGGTTCTCCTGGAAGTTCATCTGGCCACCCCTGATGAACGCCATCGAGGAGCGGCAGAAGAAGATTGCCGAAGGTCTCGCCGCGGCGGACAAGAGCCAGCGTGACCTGGCCCAGGCCGAAGACAAGGTTGCCGAGCTGCTCAAGGAAGCGCGCGGCAAGGCCAACGAGATCATCGATCAGGCGCATGCCCGGGCCAATCAGATTGTCGACAAGGCCAAGGATGACGCTATCGTCGAGGCCAACCGGCAGAAGGCTGCGGCGCTGGCCGAGATCGACCTGGCGGCCAACAAGGCGCGTGAATCCCTGCGCTTGCAGGTTGCCACGCTGGCTGTCGCCGGTGCCGAGAAGCTGATCCGACGCGAAATCGACCCCGGCACCCACAAGGCGCTGCTCGATGAGCTGGCGGCGCAGATCTGAGGCCGACGATGAGCCAGGCCCTGACCCTCGCCCGACCCTACGCCCGCGCGGCCTTCTCGCTGGCTCGCGACCACGGTCGCCTGAGCCAGTGGGCCTCGTTGCTCGGCTTCACCCACCAGATGGCAGCCGATCCGCGGCTGAGCGCCCTGCTTGGCCATCCCAGTCTGGTGACCAGCCAGGTGCTCGACCTGCTGATGCCGCCGGGTGACAGCGATCCCAACTTCCGCCAGTTCGTCAGCCTGCTTGCCGAAAACGGTCGTCTGCAGCTGCTCCCAGAGATCCACGCCCTGTTCGAGGCGCTGCGCGCCGACGAGGAGCGCGTGCTGCGCGCGACCGTCACCTCGGCGACCGAGCTCGACGAGGCCGAAGTGGCGCGGATCACCGAGTCGCTGAAGCGTCGTTTCGGTCGCGAAGTGGCCCTGACCCGGGCGGTGGATCCTGAGCTGCTCGGCGGCGCGGTGATCGACGCCGGCGACGTGGTGATCGACGGCTCGCTGCGGACCAAGCTCTCGCGCCTCCAGGCCGCACTGGCGCATTGAAAACGGAGATTCGGATCACGGATTGGTGGAATGGATCGACGGGGCCTCGCTTGCTTGCGGGGACCCGCTCGAACGAATCACGAATCACGAATCACGAATCACGAA
>CAZGKE010000068.1:0-16660 GCA_964526035.1 uncultured Gammaproteobacteria bacterium
ACGCTCTTGACCGTCTGCATCACCGGTGTGATGCCCTGCGTGGTGGCCACCCAGGACACCACGATGCGCGCACGCGGAATGCCGCGCGATTGCGCCGCCGCCTCCTGCGAATTGATCAGCTGGCGCAGCGGCTCCAGTGCGCAGGCGGTCGCGGCCGGCAGCAGCGGCTCGGTGCTCTGGCCGCCCACGCACAGCGGGCTGGTGCGCTTGCCGAGGAAGTAGGTCTGGTCGGACGTCGCGTCGTTGCCGCGTGCGTCGCGCACGCCGTTGGTGACCACCACCATGTAGGAGGTGAGCTGCTTCAGCGGCGCGGTGGGAATGATGGCGAGCGTTCGTCCGGTGGCATCCGAGGGCGCCAATGCCGTCACGAATTCCAGGCCGGGCGACAGCTCACGGACCACGCCGGTAACACCTCCGCCGGGACCGGTCAGGGTCACCTCGAACACGCGGACCGAGTTGCCGGGCGTGATGCTGGCCGGATTGGGCGCCGCCGAAAACGAGGTGGTCCAGGGCGCCACCGTCGAGAACCCGTCGAGGCGATTGAGCGACAGCAGCGGATCCGCCGGATTGTTCGGGTTGGAGCCGGGGATGTTCAGCGTCAGGTCGGTCGTACCCGAGAGCAGCAGGTTGGTGGGAAACGGCACCACGCCCATCGACGGGTCGAATCGGGCGGTGATGACGGCCGTCACCAGTGAACCGTCCATGTTGGTGGCCGGCGGTGCGGGAACGGCGCGAGGTGCGTTGCTGCTGCTGCTGCAGGCCGCCAGAAACAGGGAAGACAATGCGACAGCAAGAATCGGTCGGGACAGCATGATGGAGTCCTACTTGGAGGAATCGGAATGGCGAAGCCGCGCCTATCATAGGGACTGCTGAAACCTAATGGCAATGAAAATCCCGGCGCAGAATTGCAGTGCAAACAACATGTTGCACTGCACCATTCAGATTTTGTCCCCCGGAACATACGCAGTGGTACGGTTTTCGAAGTCCGCCGCAGTCGGTTGAAAGGCCCGCGGACGCCATCCGGGCAGAAGACGGGCGTCATCGTCAACGGCGATCAGGTCGACCGACAGGCGCGCGATGGCACCGCGGCGGCCCGGCAACAGCAGTTTCAGGAGCGGCGTGGGCAGCGGCAGCGGCAGGCAGCGCCCTACCGCAACACGCACCGCGCGCCGCAGCATGACTGCGAAAGAAAGGCGCTCACCGCCACCTGCGTCGAAACGGTGGCCGTCGAGTTCCGGACGGTCGATGCACGCGATCATCAGCACCGCGAGATCGTCGGCATGTACTGGCTGACGCAGACCGCGCGCCGGCCACGGCAGCGGCAACAGCCGCCAGCGTCGCACCCGTGCGAGCAGCGGCGTCAGGCTGCTGTCGCGACCGCAGCCGTAGATCAGGGTCGGCCGCAACAACACCAGTGTTGCACCATGACGTCGACATGCCGCGCGCAGCTTGGCCTCGGCCGCTGCCAGACGCACAGCGAGCGCGCGCTCGGCGGGATCCGGTGACGACGACTTGCTTCCGACACTGGTCGATGAAAGCGCGATCACCTGACGCAGCGCATCTGGCCAATGTCGGTCGAGTGCGTCGGCAAGTGCGTCCAGCGGGCCGGCGGAAAGCAGGCCATCGATCGGCAAGTCAGCGGGCCAGTCCTGCTCAAGCGCGCCCTGGTGCCAGTGCAATTGAGGGTGCGCCGCAATCGCCTGCGGACGCGGGCGACGGCTCAGTGCGACGAGGTCGTAGCCACTCTGCAGCAGACGCGGCACGAGGAAATAGCCGACTTGCCCGCTGGCGCCGGTCACGCCGATTCGCCGCAATGCATTCGCGCTCTGTGCAGACATGCGCGCATGGTACGCGGCTTGATCGCCGCGGCGGCTTCTGGCCAACTCCGCGGCTGACCGTCAAAGCATCGCCCCGAAATGAGCATCGACGTCGCGAAACTGATCGCCGGCCCGCTGGCCGCCCTTGTCGCATTCATGTGGGCGCAGCACGCGGGCCTGGCACCCGCTGCAGCCATCACGCTTGCCATCACTCTGTGGTGCGCGCTGTGGTGGATCACCGAGCCGGTGGCCATCCCGGTCACGGCGCTGCTGCCGCTGGCGCTGCTTCCAGTGGCCGGCGTGCTGACCCCGGTGCAGGTGGCGCAGGCCTATGGCAACGAGCTCATCCTGCTGCTGGCCGGCGGCTTCATGCTGTCGACGGCGATGGCGCGTTCCGGCGCGCATCGACGCCTGGCGCTGTACATGGTGCGCCTGTGCGGCCGGCACTCGGCGCGCGGCCTGCTGCTCGGCTTCGTGCTGGCCGCCGGCATGCTCAGCATGTGGATCTCCAACACCGCCACCACGCTGATGCTGCTGCCGATTGCGCTTGCGGTGCTCGACGGCCACCCGAAGCGCGCGCTGCTGGCCGCGCCGCTGATTCTCGGCGTCGCCTACGGCGCCAACATCGGCGGGCTGGGCACACCCATCGGCACACCGCCCAACCTGATCTTCATGCAGGTCTACGAGCAGACCACCGGCATCCGCATCGGCTTTCTCGAATGGATGCGCTGGGGCGTGCCCATCCTCATCGTGTTCCTGCCGCTGACCGCATTCTGGCTGGCGCGGGGGCTGGGCGACGTGGGCTCGACCGACCTGCCGCATCCCGGCCCTTGGCGCAGTGCCGAAAGGCGCGTACTGGCGGTGTTCGGCGTGGTGGCGCTGGCGTGGGTGACGCGCGGCGAGCCGTTCGGCGGCTGGAGCGCCTGGCTGGGTTTGCCCGGCGCCAACGACGCCGCGGTTGCGCTGCTCGGCGTGGTGCTGCTGTGCGTGCTGTCCGACCGCGACGGCAAGCGACTGCTTGACTGGGACACCTGCTCGCGCATTCCCTGGGGCGCATTGGTGCTG
Source organism: uncultured Gammaproteobacteria bacterium (assembly GCA_964526035.1). GTDB lineage: Bacteria > Pseudomonadota > Gammaproteobacteria > Xanthomonadales > BPKI01 > DAOMOD01. The sequence goes on from CAZGKE010000068.1 coordinate 2,883, forward strand.
TTCGGCGGCGGCATCGCCATCGCCACCGCCTTCACCGCTTCCGGACTGAGCGACATCGTCGCCGCCCATCTCACCGGTCTGCAGGGACTGCATACGCTGCTGGTGATCGTGCTGGTCTGCAGCGGCATGATCTTCCTCACCGAACTCACCAGCAACACCGCGTCGGCGGCGCTGGTGATGCCGATCCTGGCCGCCGCCGCACTCGCCACCGGCGTCGATCCGGCGCTGTTCATGCTGCCCGCCGCACTTGCCGCCACCTGCGCCTTCATGCTGCCGGTGGGCACCGCGCCCAACGCGATTGCCTACGGCTCCGGAGAAGTGCCGGCGAAACGCATGCTGCGCGAAGGATTCGCGCTCAACCTGTTCGGCATCGTGCTGCTCAGCCTGGCGAGCTATTGGCTGGTGCTGTGAAACGGCCGAACACGTTCTTTCACGGCACGCGCGAGCCGGTGTCGAGAGTGCCCGCTACCGCTTGCCGCGTTCGGCTTCGGTGAGCGCGACCTTGTCGCGCAGATAGACCGGGCGCAGCGATTCCAGCGCAGCGCAGCGCCCGGCGGCGAACTCGTGCACCGCAAGCCGCGCCACCGCGACGGCCGACGGCGTGCTCTCCGCGGCGGCGACGAAACGCCGCGTGCCCAACGCAATCGCGATGCGCATGCGGTAGGCGCCAAGGCCGCTGCCCGCCACCAGCAGCGTCTCACCTTCGGGCACATCCAGTGAGTCGGGCGAACTGAGGAACTCCTCGCCCAGCCCAGCCAGGCGGTCACCGCCAGCAAACGCAAATGCACCGCCATAGACCTCGTTCATGCGTGCGTCGATCAGCGCAAGCACCGAAGTTCCGGGGGTTGCCGCGCTGTCTTCGACCGCCTGCAGCGCCAGTGCCGCCAGCGTCGATACCGCTACTGCGGGACGGTCGAGACCAAGCGCCAGACCCTGCGCCACTGCCAGACCGAAGCGCACCCCGGTGAAGGCTCCCGGACCGCGGCTGACGGCGATGCCGTCGATGCCGCTGCGGCTCATGCCGCAGTCAGCCAGCAGGGCTTCCACCGCAGGCAGCAGGAACGCACTCTGCTTCTCGCCGGCGTTGCGTCGCTCGCGAACGCCGGTCGCGGTCAGCAGTGCGACGCTGGCCGCTTCGGTGGCGCACTCGATGGAGAGGATGTTCATCGGTGCATGGTCAGGCAAGCAGCGCGCAGCGACAAGCACGGACTGCGGACCCGTCTATTCGGGCCAAGGTGCCTCGCAGCCTGCATGGCAGATGACCTGGCCGGACTCGATTCCGACGATTGCGCCAACCTGCGAGGGATCGCCAAGCTGCGCGAACCCGCCATGGGTCGGCGCAGCTTCCAGCCGGTCGCGGACCAGGATGCCCCGCGCCACGTTGTCCCGGTCCAGCACCAGCAGTCGCTGCGGCAGCCCATCGCTGGCGTCCTTCGGCCAGCGCACCCGCAGTTTCAGCGCGGCGCGTCCCTCCTCAAGACGGTTCGCGATCACCTGCGCGTCGATGTCGGCCTCGCCGGAGCGTTCACGCTCAGCCTGCGCCGGCGATACCCGCTGGCCCTGTGCCCGCGCTTCCGGCCAACGGAACATGGAAACCCCGGCTGCCCTGACGGCAGGCAGCCCGGCGACGACTTCCTCGAAGAGGGTTTCGCCGCTGCCGCTGCCGGCATCAACCACGCCCGCGGCGATCCCGGTGGCCTGGTTCAACACCGACTGCTGCACCAGCCGGCCCCAGATCTGATACCCGGCTGTGGTGGCGTGCCCGAAGAACAGCACCAGGGCAACCAGCGGCAGCACCACGCCGAGGCGCCAGTTGCGCAGCTTCGACGGTGCACCGCCCAACGCGATCCAGGCCACGCCCAGCCAGAGCAGGCTCGACCAGGGCATGTAGCGATGCGCGAAGACCTGGCTGGGGTGGGCCTCGAAGTAGCCCAGTCGGCTCAGCGCGACGATGCCCGCCACGCCCATGGCGAACGAGGCGATGGCAATACCGGTCAGTCGAAGGCTGCCGGCATCACCCCGGCGCCAGGCATCGAAGGCAGCCCACGCCACGTAGGCCATCGCCGCAAAGCCGAGCCACGCCACATGGCCGTGTTCGCGGCGGATGTCACCGAATTGCGCGTGGTACAGGTCGGCCAATGGGCTGAACAGGTTGCGCACGCCGTCGTCCATCGCCCGCCCGCTGCCCGGCACCAGCGCCACCTCGAACAGGTGGACCGGCAGCGACGACAGCCAGACGGCCGCCAGCGCCAGGTTGGACGACAGCCGCAGGGTGAGCACGCTGCCCACTCCGGCACTACCCGGCAGCATGAAATAGATGATCAGCGTCGCCACCATCGCTGCGCACACGATGGCCGCGGGCCGGTATTGCCGTTGCACCAGGAGCAGCAGCACCATGGCCGCAAAGGCCGCGAGGCCGGGACCAAAACTGAAGGTCGCGACGAAGCACAGCACGCAGGCAAGACCAAGCCTCCACGCAGCCGACGGCCGCGCCGCGAGCAGGTAGCTGGCGCCGGCGAGGCAGGCTGTCAGCAGGTAGGCATGAACCGACTCGTTGCCGTGCAGCAGCGTGCGCGAACTGCCCAGCCAGAACGTCGCGAATGCGGCCATCGCCACTGCCGCAGCTTGGGCCACCATGCCGGCCGCGCGGTCGCGCCATGCAGCCAAGGCCAGCAGCACGCATGTGACCAATGCCATCAGAGCGCCCACCGCCAGCTGCAGGAGCTGGTTACCTTCCAGCCAGCGCAGTTCAGCCACACGCACCAGACCCGGAAACACCGGGCGGTGTCCGTTCTCCAGGGCCAGCACATCGAACGGGAACGGCTTCTCCAGGTAGATTCTGTAAAGCCGCCACTGGTCGGCGTACGCCTCCCGCCACCCATTCTGTTGAATGCCAAGCAGACCGGTGAACACGAAGTCCAACGCCCACAGAAGCAGAACTGCGGCAACCGCCAGCGCGGCGACGTATCGAGTCTTGTGGAATGAACTCATCTGATCGAATTTTGGGCAGTGGCGCAGCACGTGTATCGGATCAGTCTGGATCCTCGTATCGCGCGCAAACCGTGACGCAGAGCATCGACTACCACGGTTGCATCGATATGTCATGGCGGGCCGCGTGGAGAGCGCCCTGAAGTGCGATCACGTCGAAAAGGACAATGCCGATGCTGCGTCGACCCGCATGAACGCGCGCTTCAGCGCGCGCTTCGTGCCGGCGCCACCGGGTCGCATGAGCTACGGGAAACAGCCAACACTGGACGAACCCCGCAAGTTCTGATTTGCTGCCCCTCCTGTCAGTCGATCATTGTCGAGTGCGCCACAGCCCCGGGTTGCGGCGCGTTATTTGGGGGGAAACCATGGCGAACGATGCTTCGCGCCCGGATCATTCGGCGCTGCGCGCGCGTGCCGGCGAGTGGACGCGCGACCTGCGGGCCTGTCTGGAAGGCGAATGGGATGAGTCCTACGTCGAGGACTTGCATGAGGCGGTGGACCGTCTGGCGATGGATGCGGACGAGGCCGGCGACGAGGGCACCGAAGCGGCCGCACTGGAGCTGTCGACTTACCTCTGCTCGTTCATCGGACTGGCGGCGGCGCCGACCGAAGCGCAGCGGCGCAAGCTGCTGACGCTGGCGGCTGCGCTGGAGCCGGATGCAGTGGCGCACACCGAGGCCGCGCCACCGGAGAGCGCAACGACCGTCGAACCCGAGCTCGAAGCGCAGCAGCGACCGCAGATCTGGTGCGTCAGCAGCGACGGCAGCATCATGGAGGCGCTCGGCCAGGCGCTGGCCGGGCGTGATATTGAACTGGTGGCCAAGGAGCCGAGCTTCAGCGTCGCCTACGCCATTCCGCGTACCGGCGTTCGCTGCGTGATCGTCGACAACGCTGCGCTCGGCATTCTCCCCGAGCTGCAGAGAGAAACCCTGCTGCGCCAGGCCACCGACGCGGCGCGGCCCACCTATGTGGCGCTGCTGACCGATTCGCGCACCAGCGAGCGCGTGCGCGCACTGCGTGCAGGCGCCGACCATGTGCTCGGCCACGATGGCGACACCAGCGCGCTGGCCACGCGCATCGGTCGCATCCTCGATACGCAGGCGCTCGGTCCGCTGCAGGTGCTGGTGATCGATGACGATCGCAGCCACACCGCATTCTGCGCCGGCATCCTGCGCCGCGTGGGCATCGATGCCGTGTGCTGCACCGAGAGCCAGACCGCGCTGGCGGAAATGCGCAAGCAGCTCCCCGACGTTGTGCTGGTCGACCTGCACATGCCCGGAACCGACGGCTTCGCGCTGACCGAGCGGCTGCTGGAAATTCCGGGGTCGGAGTTCGTTTCGATCCTGTTCCTGTCCGGCGACGACGAGCCGGAGACGCGCTTCGACGCGCTCACCGCCGGCGGCGACGATTTCCTGGCCAAGCCGATCCAGCCGCGTCACCTGATACGCGCGGTGGCCGCGCATGGCCGACGTGCCCAACGCCGACGCGCAGCGGCGCGTTTGCGCTATTGACCGTGACCGGCAACCTCCCGCCCGATTCGCGGCTCACCGCGGCTCCTCAGGCCGCGGAAAAGAAGGCTTCCACATCGCCGGCGTCGCGGGTACGCGGCATGGGCGGGAGGCTGTGCAGGAAAACGCGGCCGTAGCCCTTGCCAATCACGCGTGGGTCGCAGAGCACCAGCACGCCGCGGTCGCTTTCGCTGCGGATCAGTCGGCCGGCGCCCTGCTTCAGCGAGATCACCGCGCTCGGCAACTGCCAGGCGTTGAACGGGTTCTCGCCCTGCTCGCGCAGGTGCCGAAGGCGCGCTTCGGTCACCGGGTCTCCGGGCGACGCAAAGGGTAGTTTGTCGATCAGGACGAGGCTCAGCGCCTCGCCGGCCACGTCGACGCCCTCCCAGAAGCTGGCGGCGCCAAGCAGCACGGCGTTACCGGCTTCGCGGAAGCGCTCCAGCAGAAGATGGCGCGGCGCACTGCCCTGGACCATCAGCGGGAAGTCGACACGCCCTTCCAGCAGTTCCGCCGCCCGACGCAGGGCGCGATGCGAGGTGAACAGCAGGAAGGCGCGACCGCCGCTGGTCTCAAGCAGCGGCAGTGCCGCCTCGACCACCGCATCGGTAAAATCCGGTGACGAAGGCTCCGGCATGCCGCGCGGCAGGTACATGAGGGTATTGCGCCCGTAGTCGAACGGGCTGGGCACCGACAGTGTGTCGGTGCCGCTCAGCCCGAGCTGGCGCATGAAGTGACCGAAATCACCGTCCACGGTGAGCGTGGCCGAAGTGAACACCCATGCCGCCTCGCTGTTCTCGCGCCAGACGCGCAGGGGTTCGGAGACATCCAGCGGCGTGCCATGCAGCACGAAGCCGCGCATGCCCAGCTGGTACCAGCGCACCAGTCCGCCGGCCGCGGCATCCCCGCCTTCGCGCAGCGTCTGCAGGCGCAGCGCCAGCGACTCGGCGCGCTCGGCGCAGCTGCCCAGGCCGCGACTGCTTTCGGCCACCTTGGCCAGCGCCCCGGCCAGCGTGTCCAACGACTGGTCGAGGGCCTCGAAACCTTCCTCGACGCCTGCGCGGGCGTCGATATCACGCCACGGGCCACGCTCGGGAAGGCCGTCGAAGGCCAGACGCAGACGCAGCACCGCGGGCATCAACGCTTCGACCGGCTCGCGCAGTGCGGCCAGCATGCCGGGGACTTCGGCCGCCTCGCGCAGGGTGTCGCGCGACAGTTCCTCCATCTGCCGCGAGGACACGCCGCTGCCAAAGAACTGGCCCGCGGTTTCGGCAAGCTGGTGCGCCTCATCGAGAATGAAGGCCTCGGCGCCGGGCAGAATCTCCCCGAAGCCGCCGCTCTTCAGCGCCATGTCGGCGAACAGCAGGTGGTGATTCACCACCACCAGGTCGGATTCCTGTGCGGCGCGGCGCGCCTTCACCAGGTAGCAGTCCTGATAGCGGGGGCACTCGCCGCCGAGACAGTTGTCCTGGGTGGAGGTGACCCGTGACCAGATCGGTGCGTCTTCGGGCAGCTCGTGCAGCTCCACGCGGTCACCGCTGGCGGTGCGCCCGGCCCAGGCCTCGATGCGCTGGAACTGCCGCACCTGCTCCAGGCTGGAAAGCTCGGCATCGCCGCGCGACTGCTCGAGACGGTGCAGGCACAGATAGTTGCTGCGGCCCTTGAGCAGGGCCACGCGCGCATCCACGCCCAGCAGCTGGCGCACGCGCGGCAGGTCGCGCTGAAACAGCTGATCCTGCAGCGTGCGGGTGCCGGTGGAAACCACCACGCGGAGCCCGGAAAGCAGCGCCGGAACGAGGTAGGCGAAGGTCTTGCCGGTGCCGGTGCCGGCTTCGGCGACCAGCTCGCCGCGCTGTTCCAGCGCGTGTGCCACCGCCGCCGCCAGCGCCTGCTGACCACTGCGTACGGTGAATCCGGGCAGCTCACTGGCAAAAGGGCCGTCGCTGCCCAGACGCTGCGCGGCGTCCGTGGCCTGCATCAGAAGCGCGGCGGACGCTGTACGGTGCACTTCGTAGCGTTCTCGCGTGCCTCGCTCTCGCCGATGCTGTTGCCGAGTCCGGCGCGCGCCTCGGCCACCACCAGCCATTGGCGAAGGCACAGGCCGCCGAGTCGCGGGCCGCGGCGGTAGGCCTCCAGTGCGCGACTTTCGGCAAGCTCGTAGTCGCCCAGATAGAACGCGGTTTCGGCGAGTCGCTGCATCACTTCCGGCGAATCGGGCTGCAGCTTCCGGGCCAGCTCCAGGGCGGCGCCGGCATCACGGTAGCGGCCGTCCTCCTCCAGCCGGTAGGCGGCGCTGAGCAGATCGTCCACCGCGGGGTCGACCAGCGGCCTCACCTGAATTGCCGACGGCGCCTCGCTCGCTGCCTCGCGGATGGCGGCGATGCGCGCGGCACCGGGCGCGACAAGTTCAGCTTCCGGCGCTGTTTCAGTGGCCGCCCGACGCTCGCAGGCGGCAAGCAACAGCAGGCAGGGAATCAGCAGGCAGCAGACAGGCTTCATTCGAACAATCGACCGAATCGGGACAGTGGACAGCGCTCTTCACCCCGCGGCAGGTGCCCGGCCAGGAACGGCAGCTCGCGAGCGCCCGGGCAGTCCGACTGCGAACGACGCTCACCGTCGCGGCTGACCCATGCCCACTGCAGCGCGCCGCCACCACGCTCGGGGAACAGGGGCAGCCCGGGCAATTCCAGGAACAGCCGCGACCACACGCGCATCGCGCCGGTAGCCCCCATCAACCCGGTAGGCTGGTTGTCGTCGCGACCCACCCAGACCACCGCAAGGTGACTGCCAGTGTACCCGGCGAACCAGCTGTCGCGCTGGTCGTTGCTGGTGCCGGTCTTGCCCGCGGGTCGCAGCTTCAGCAGGCCGTCCGTCGCCAGCGCACGCGCGGTGCCGGCCAGCGCAGCCTCCTGCAGGGCGAATGTCACCAGCGGTACCGCGGCAGCGTGACGACTGATGCCGGGATGACTGCTGTAGCGACTGAGCGCCTGTTCGTCCGGATCGAGGACCGCACGCACCGCGCGCAGCGGCAGCGGGCGTCCGCCGGCAGCCAGGAACTGATAGGTCTGCGCGACCTGCAGCGGACTCAGATCAGCAGCGCCCAGCAGCAGCGAAGGATGCGGCTGGGCATCGAGTTCGGGCGCCAGCAGGCGCAGCAGATCGAGCACGCGACGCGGACCCACCTCCATGCCCAGGCGCACGCTGGCCACGTTGTAGGAGCGCGCCAGCGCTTCGATCAGCGGCACCATGCCGTGGTGCTGGCGGTCGGCGTTGGACGGCGACCACGATTCGCCGTTGGGCAGGCGCAGCGTCAGCGGCCCGTCATCGAGCGACGTCGCCAGATGGAATCGCTCCGGCTCGGCCAGCGCCAGCAGGTAAAGAAAGGGCTTGACCAGCGAGCCGACCGGACGCCGCGCGTCGAGAGCGCGATTGAACCCATGCTGGTCGGAGCGCCGGTCGCCGATCAGGGCCAGCACTTCGCCGCTGTCGACATCGGTCACCACCACGGCGCCCTGCAGCTGCAGGGCGGCGTCACCATCGAGTTCGCCGAGGGCAGCGCCCAGCGCACGCTCCGCCAGAGTCTGTGCGGACGGCGACAGCGTGGTGTGCACCGACAGGCCGGCGCCGCTCAACGCCGCGCGCGGGAAATCACGGGTGAGCTGCACCTGCACCAGCTGGAGGAAGGCCGGATGGCGGTTGCGTGGCAGGCCCGCCCCTTCGTGCAGGCCGAGTGGCATGGCCTGGGCGCGGCGCAGTTCGGCGGCGTCGATCAGCCCGGTCTCCGCCATCTGCGTCAGCACTCGGTCGCGACGCGCCTGCGCACGAGCCGCGAAACGCCGCGGGTCGTAATATGACGGCCCACGGATCATGCCTACCAGCAGGGCGATCTCGTGGCTGCGCAGTGCGCTGAGTTCGCGGCCGAACCAGAACTCGGCGGCGGCGCCAAACCCATGGATCGCCTGCGCGCCGTGCTGTCCCAGGTAGACCTCGTTGACATAGGCCTGCAGCACCGCGCGCTTGTCGAAACGCGCTTCGATGATGATGGCCATGGCCGCTTCGTTGGCCTTGCGCAGCCAGCTCTTGCGGCGGTCGAGGTAGAGGTGGCGGATCAGCTGCTGGGTCAGCGTTGACCCGCCCTGCGACAGGCGGCCCTCGCGCATGTTGGCAATGGCCGCGCGCAGGATGCCGAGCGGGTCGATGCCGCGATGGTGCTTGAAGTCACGATCCTCGACCGCCTGCAGCGTGGTCAGCACCAGGGACGGCACCTGTTCCAGACGCAGCGGGCGGCGCTCCTCTGCTCGGCCTTCGTAGAGGGTGGCAATGCGCGCCGGGTCCAGCCACGTCTCGGCCAGCGGCTGGCCGTCGGCATCGCGCAGATCGACGATGCGCTGCTCCTGGAGACGCACACCGAAACGCTGCGGCAGCTTCGCTCCCTCGCTGTCGCTGAATCCACGACGATGGATGAGGAAGCGCGCACCATCGCGATCCCAGGTGCCGGGCCGCGGGGCGTTCGCTTCGCGACGATAGCGAGCTGCGTCCAGCTCCAGCTGCAGCGCATCGGCCGACAGCGGCAGACCGGGCGCCAGCGGCAGCGCGCGCGCAAACACCCGCGTGGGCTCGCGGTGTTCAAGCGCGGCGAAGCGCTCGCGGACTTCGTGATCGAGCCATGCAAGCCAGGGCACAGCGAAGCCCAGCAGCAGGCCGAGCCCCAGCAAGACGGGACCGCGCAGGAACCGCCATGTGAAGGCCGCATACTGCCGAAACGATCCCGGGGAGGGCCGGAGGGTGGATTTGGGCATTGCCCCGATTCTAACGCGGGACGCCGTGCGACGCGTTCGTCCGCCGTTTGCACGGACACCGTGCAGAGGTTTTCTTGGCGCTGTCCGGAGCGATCCGGGATAATGCCCGGCTTCGTTTGCTTAAGGCGTTGCCAGGATGAAACCATCCGGATTTCCTGTCCGCTGCCCGATGGCCTGCTGCAAGCCGCGGGCGACCGGACTGCGCTGACCGACGCCACGTATCGAAACCCGTGTCGTCTTCGATGCCGCCTCTGGTATTGGGCCTGTGGGGCTCACGCCCCCCGCCCGCCGAATCGCTCGCACGCCTGCGTGCCGCGCTGCCGGCTGGTCACAGATTCCTTTGGGCCGGCCCGGCGACTGCCTGCCCACAAGGAGCGACATCGCTGGAGGTGCGCGGCCGCAGCTTTGGCGGCGCCCTGGCGGCGCTTCACCGCGCGCGATCGGCCGATTCGGAAATGCTGGTGCTGGCTACCGATGCCGTATGGCCGCAGGGACTCTGGCAGCGGCTTTCGGCGGCACGAGCGGCGGCGCCCGATGCGCTTTTGACCGCCCTCGATCCGGCGCGGCCCGCGCTGTCTCCGCTGTCTCCGCTGACCAGCGACGGCGCCGGCCACACCCCTGCGGCGCTCGACCGCGCCTGCTGGCTTCTGGGCGAGCGCACTCTGATCGACTGCACCGACATCAGTCCGGCCTGCAGCCTGTGGCCGCGCGCAGATCGCGGACGTCCGCCCTGCATGGTGCTCGACCATTTGTGCCTGGCGCGTTCCGGGGCGCCCTGGCCACGGGCGGACGGCACGCCAGGGCTCGACCTGCTGCGCCATCGGCTGCTTGACTACCGCCACGCTGAAAACACCGCCCTTCCTGGCCTCGACGGCCGGCCGCTGCTGCTGCACCTGCTGCACGGCTGGGGCGGCGGCGCACTGGGCTTCGTCCGCGACCTGGTGGGCGCTTCCCGCGAGCATGCCCACCTGGTGCTGGTGGCACGCGCCGCGCCCGGCGCCAGGCACACCGCGGATCGCCTGGAGCTGTACGCCGACGTCGATGCCCCGCCGCTGCGCAGCTGGTCACTGGCCGAACCCATTGACGCCACGGCGCGCACCCATGGCGCCTACCGACGCCGCCTGAACGAGCTGATCGCGCGCTTCGGCGTCGACGCCATCGTGGTGTCATCGCTGATCGGACACAGCCTCGACGCGCTGCGCACCGGCTTGCCCACGACCGTCATTTGCCACGACTACTACCCGGTCTGGCCCGAACTGCACTCCGATTTCGGTGATCGTCGCCGCGCCTTTGACCGCGGCGAACTGGAACAGCGCCTGCGCCAGGCGCAGCTGGCACCCCTGCCGCAGCGCGACGCCGCGTTCTGGTGGGCGCTTCGAAAGGAATGGCTGCAGGCGCTGCACGACGCGGACGCGCACATGGTCGCCCCGGGCCGATCGTTGCGCGACAACCTGTGCCGCATTGCGCCGGAGCTGTCGCGCAGGCCGTGGAGCGTGATACCGCACGGCGTGCAGCTGCTGCCGCGAGCGACCATTGAACGATCGCAGCGGCCTCGACTTCGCTTCCTGGTGCTCGGGCGCATCCAGGGCGGCAAAGGCGAAGCGCTGCTGCGCGAAGTCATTCCCGCGCTGGACGGCGAAGCCGAGTTCCACCTGCTTGGCTGTGGCCAGTCGGGAATGCGCTTCTTCGGGCAGCGCGGCGTACACATCGAGATGAACTACCGGCGCGAGGATCTGCCCACGCACATCGCGCGCATCGGCCCCGACGCGGCGCTGATCGCGGCCTCCGTCGCCGAAAGCTTTTCCTACACCTTGTCCGAACTGTGGATGCTCGGCGTGCCGGTCATCGCAACCGCGCTGGGCAGCCTCGCCGAACGCATCGAGGACGCCAGCAACGGCCTGCTGGTCGCGCCCCAGGCGGGCGCGATCATCGAGCAGCTGCGCGCGATCATGGCCGAGCCAACGCTGCTTGACGTGCTGCGCGAGACCGCGCCGCCCGCGCAACGCAGCCTCGCCGACATGGCTGCCGACTATCACGCGCTGTGGCCGCAACGCAGCGGCACGGCGCCCGGCGTACCCCTGCTGCCGTCGCCGCTGCACGACGATGCGGCGCGGCTGGCGGCCAACGTTGATCGGCTGCAGGCACAGCTTGATAGGGCGCTGGATGACATCGCGGCGCAGCAGCTCGAACTCGAGCGGCGTGCGCACTGGGCGATGGATCAATCGCGTCTGGCGCAGAAGAACAGCCGCTGGGCCCAGTCGCTCCAGCAGTTGCTGGACGAATCGCACGCGGCGCGCGAGGTCCTGCGCACGGAGTTCGACGAACGCACCGAATGGGCGCTGGCACTGCGCAGCGAGACCGAACAGCTGCACGCGCTGGTCGCCGAAAGGCACGGCGAAGTGGAGCGCCTCGAAGAGGAGGTCCGCGAGCTGCTGGCAAGCCGCAGCTGGCGCGTCACCGCGCCCTTGCGCAGCCTGACCCTGCGCATCCGCCGCCTGCGCGACGGCGTGGGATTTCGTACCTCACGCATGCGCGGGCTGCTGGCGCGCTCGCGTCAGAGCCTGCGCACGCGCGGTCTCGCCGGCACCGTGCGTCGTGGTCGCGAGCTGCTCAAGCGCGAACAGCCGGCCGCGGTCGAACCGATCAGCATCGACACCGACAGGCCGTTCGCACCGTTTGCGGTGCCGCGTGCGGAAGCACCGCAGGTGTCGGTGATCGTCCCGGTGTACAACCATTTCCATCACACCAACGCCTGCCTGCGCTCGCTGGCCGAGGTCGCCGAGGGCACCGCCTTCGAGGTCGTGGTGGTGGACGACTGCTCCAGCGACGAGACGCCCGACCGTCTGCAGCAGATCGACGGACTGAGCTTGGTGCGCAACGCGGAGAACCTAGGCTTCATCGGCGCATGCAACGCCGGCGCCGCTGCTGCTCGCGGCGAATTCCTGGTGTTCCTCAACAACGATACCGTGGTCACCGGAGGCTGGCTGTCGGCGCTTTGCCAGACCTTCGAGCAGCGCGAAGACTGCGGCCTCGCCGGCGCACGTCTGGTGTATCCGGACGGCCGCCTGCAGGAGGCTGGCGGCATCGTCTTCGCTGACGGCTCGGGCTGGAACTGGGGACGCTTCGAAGATCCGCGGCATCCGCGCTACGGCTATCTGCGCGAGGCCGACTACTGCTCGGGCGCGGCAATCATGGTGCGTGCCGGACTGTTCCACGAGCTTGGCGGTTTCGACACGCGCTACGCACCCGCCTACTACGAGGACACCGACCTCGCCTTCAAGGTGCGCGCGGCGGGATTCCGGGTCTACTACCAGCCGCGCGCCACGGTGGTGCACTTCGAGGGCGTCACCTCCGGCACCGACGTCGGCAGCGGCATCAAGCGTCATCAGGTGCTGAACCAGATCACTTTCCTGGACTCCTGGCGCGATGCGCTGGCCGCGCATCCGGCGCCCGGCAGCAATCCGGGGCTGGCCTGCGAACATCGCGTCCGCGGCCGCCTGCTGGTGATTGATGCCACCGTGCCGACACCCGACCAGGATTCCGGCTCGCTGCGCCTGGTGAACCTGATGAAGGTAGCTCAGGATCTTGGTTGGAAGGTGGCGTTCATTGCCGACAATCGCCTGTCGCTGCCGGGCTATACCGAGGCACTGCAGGATCTGGGCGTGGAGGCGCTGCATGCGCCCTGGGTCGAGGATCCGGTGGCGTTTCTGTCCGAACGCGGCCGCGATTTCGACGCGGTGCTGGTGTGCCGACACTACGTCGCCGTGAACTGGCTGCCGCTGCTCAGACGCTATGCGCCGCAGGCACGCGTGCTGTTCGATACCGTCGACCTGCACTATCTGCGCGAACAGCGGCTGGCCGAGCTGGAAGACGACGCCGCCCTGCACCGCCAGGCCCTGGCGACGCGGCGTCAGGAGCAGGCGGTCATGCGCCAGAGCGACATCACCCTGGTGGTGAGTCCCATCGAGAAGGCGCTGCTCGAACAGGAGATGCCCGGTCTGCCGCTGGCCGTTCTCTCCAACGTGCATGAAGTCCGCGGCTGCCGCCTGGACTTCGAGGCGCGCGCCGACCTGGTCTTCGTCGGCGGCTACCAGCATCCGCCCAACGTCGACGCCGCCATCTGGGTGGTGCGCGAGATCCTGCCGCTGATCCGCGCCGAACTGCCCGACGCGGTCCTGCATCTGGTGGGCAGCCGCGCTCCGCCGCAGGTGATTGCGCTGGGCGAGGTGGACGGAGTGAAGTTCCACGGCTTTGTGGAGAATATCGACCCGCTGATGGACGGCTGCCGCATCGCCGTCGCGCCGCTGCGCTACGGTGCCGGCGTCAAGGGAAAGATCAACCTGAGCCTGGCGCACGGACAGCCGGTGGTGGCGACGACCGTGGCGGTGGAAGGCATGGATATGGCCGACGGCCGCGACGTGCTGGTGGCCGACGATCCCGCGGATTTCGCCGCAGCCGTGGTGCGACTGTACCGAGACCGCGAACT
>CAZGKE010000069.1:0-15400 GCA_964526035.1 uncultured Gammaproteobacteria bacterium
TCCGCAAGAAGGACGGGGAGTGGCGCGCCTTCACCTGGCAGGCGACGCGCGAGGCGGAAGGGGACTGATGGGAACCATCGCTCCAGGAACATGGCGTCTCCTGTAGGAGCCCACCCGTGGGCGATCGTTCGCATACCTCGGAGCAAAGCGCAGGTCGCCCACGGATGGGCTCCTACAGAGTGGCATCCCGCGTCGTCCATGCGCCACACATCGATGGGACGCTGCGCGTCGGCATGGGGATGCCGACCTACTCCTTCGTCCGATAGCGCTCGAACCACGCCAGCGTATGCAGGACCTGCGCGATCAGGTGGCTGGGGCGGGCGCTGATGCCGTGGGATGCGCCGGGGATGCGCGCCAGCGCGGTATCGATGCGGCGAAGCTTCAGCGCCTGGTAGTACTGCTCGCTCTCGGCCATCGGCGTGCGCAGGTCGTCCTCGCCGGTGATCACCATGGTTGGCGTGGTGACGTTGCCGACGCGCATCAGCGGCGAGTACTTGAGATAGTGCTCGGGCTTTTCCCACGGCGGCGCCGGAAACCAGTAGTTCTGGTAGAACGTGTAGCCGTCGGAGGTAAGTGCGAAGCTCAGCCAGTTGATCACCGGCTTGGCCACCACCGCGGCGCGAAAGCGGTCGGTGGTGCCGACGATCCATGCGGTCAGCACGCCGCCGCCGGAGCCCCCGGTGACGAACAGCTGGTCGGGGTCGATGTAGCCTTTCTCGATCACCGCATCGACCACGCTGATCAGGTCGTCGTAGTCCTCGCTCGGATAGTTCTGGTGGATCCAGTTGGCAAAATCCATGCCGTAGCTGGTGCTGCCGCGCGGGTTGGCGTACACCACCACGTAGCCTTGCGCGGCGTAGAGCTGGATCTCGGGGGCGAAGATCGGGCCATAGGCGGTGTGTGGTCCGCCGTGAATCTCCAGCAGCAGCGGGTATTTCTTCTCGGGATCGAAGCTCGGCGGGCGCACGATCCAGGCGTGCACCGGCTGACCGTCGTGACTGGACGGAATGCGGATCTCCTCGACCACGCCGAGTTCGCGCTGGGCCAGCAGCGGGCCGCTGAGGTCGGTCAACCGGCGCGGGCTGCCACCGCGCTCGACCACGGCGACGTTGGCCGGTGAATGCACGCCGTTGGCGGTGTAGACGATGCGCCCCGAGCGCGACACGCTCATCTGGCCGCCGGTGTAGGGGCGGCCCATGGCGGTACCGCCGTAGTCGCGTGTCAGCTCGCGCGGTGCGCTGCCTGCGGCGTCGATCCAGGCCACCACGGTCTCGCCCTGATCGTCGTAGCTCACGTACAGCCCGCGACCGCGCGCGTCCCAGTACGCCTCTTCGATGCCACGATCGAGGTCTGCGCTGAGCGGGCGCGAATCACCGCTGTCGCGATCCATCACGTACAGGCGCATGTCCTGATGGCTCAAACCGCTGTCGTCGAAGCCGAGATAGGCGATGCGGCGGCCATCCGGCGACACCTTCGGCGAGGATTCCATGCCGACACGCGTGGACAGGCGGGTCAGCGCACCGTCGGCCAACGCGACCTGCCAGAGCGCGGCGCGGCGCGGGGCGTATTCCCAGTCCTCGTCGCGGTTGGCGGTGAACACGATGGCGCTGCCGTCCGGCCACCAGTCGTAGGCACCGCCATGCTCGAAGTCGCCCGCGGTCAGCTGGCGCGGGCTGCCGCCTTCGGCCGGCATCACGAACAGGTGGGTGCGTCCGGGCTCGATGTAGCCGCGGCCGTCGGCGCGGTAATAGAGCTTGTCGATGACGCGTACCGGCGGTCCCCAGTCGGCGCCCTTGGGCGGCTTCGGCATCGAGGTCAGCGGCTTCTCGTCCGTCGCCACGCGCATGGTGAACGCAAACGACTTGCCGTCCGGGGACCAGCTGAGATTGCCGGGCGACTCCGGCAGGCGGCTGATGCGCGCCGACTGCCCGGAATCGAACCAGTGCACCCAGATCTGCGCGCCCTCTTCGCGCAATGAGACGAACGCCACGCGCGATCCGTCCGGCGAGAGGCGCGGCTGGCTGTCGTTGGCAGTGCCGCTGGTCAGCGGCCGGTGATTCGCGCCGTCGGCGTCGATCATCCACAGGTTCGAACGGCGACGGTCCGCTTTCACATCGAAAAAGTTGCGCACGTAGACGATGCGGCGGCCATCGGCGCTGATCTGCGGATCAGACGCCCACTCCAGTTCGAAGATGTCCATGGGCTGCAGGGCCGGCAGCGCCGCGGCAAGCGGCGACAGCAGGAGCAGCAGGGCGAGGACCGGCAGGATGCGGCGCATGTGGACACCCGGATGGCACGGAGGAAGCGCCAGTGTGCCTGCTCCCGCGCCAGCGCGGAAACCAGGGTGCCGGTCAGGCAGTGCCCGGCACGGTCGCCATCCTTACGGCGCCAGCTTGCGCTTGAGCAACCTGGCCAGCGCGGCGGGCATGTGCGGCAGCGCGCGCAGCATCCACGGCAGCACGCGGCGCTTGGCGCCGCTCAGCGACTCGGGCACCACGGCTTCGATCAAGTGCGGGCCGGGATGGTCGAATGCATACTGCAGCGCCTTGAGACAATCCTCGGCGCTGTCGACGCGCACCGCGTGCACACCCATACCCTGGGCGAGGCGCGCGAAATGAAGGGTGGGGTCGCTGAGGTCGAGCTGGCTGCGCGCCTTGGGGCCGATGCGTGCCGCGCCCACGCGCTCGAGTTCGACGTTGAGCACCGAATAGGACTCGTTGGCAAAGACGATGGTGGTGACGTCGAGGCGCTCGCGCGCCATGGTCCACAGCGCCTGCAGCGTGTACATGGCGCTGCCATCGCCGATCAGCGCCAGCACCGGGCGCTCGGGACTGGCGATGGCGGCGCCGACCGCATTGGGCAGGCCCTGGCCGATGGCACCGCCGGTCAGCGTGATCAGGTCGTGGTGCGGGCAGCCTGCGGTCATCATCGGCAGCATCAGGCCCGAGGTGATCGCCTCGTCGACGATGATGGCGCGCTCCGGCAGCAGATGACCGATCGCCGCGCAGACCTTCTCGGCGGTGAGCGGGCCGCGCGGCGGCTCGGGGCGACTTGCCACCTGAAGCGTCGGCTCGGCATTGGCGGCACCCAGTGCCTCGGCCACAGCCTCCAGGCTGGCGAGCGCATCCTGCTCCGGGGCGGCGAGCGTGTGCACCTTGCAGCGCTTGGGCACCAGATCGCTGGGCCTGCCCGGATAGGCGAAGAACGACACCGGCGACTTGGCGTCGACCAGCACCAGATGGTCGAACTCGGCCAGCTGCACCCCGGCCATTTCGGCGAGGTAGGCGATGCGCTCGACCGCCGGCAGACCGGCGCCGCGCTCGAGCCGGGTGGGGAAGACCTCGGCGTGCAGCTTGACGCCGCTGTGCGCGGCAATCCGCGCGGCGACGCGCAGCGCAGGCTCTCGCAGTGCCCGGCCACCGAGCAGCAGCGCGGTCTTGCGGCCTGAGCGGATTGCTTCAAGGACGGCGGCCACGGTTGCATCGTCTGCGGCTGCCGGCGCCGGCGGCGGAGGCGGCGGACAGGGTTGCGCATCCTCGCTCCAGGACACGTCAGCGGGAAGGATCAGGGTGGCGACCTGTCCGGGCGGTCCCTGCGCCGCCACGATGGCGTCGACCGCGTCGCTGCACAGAGATGCCGTGCTCTGCGCGGTGCGCACGAAATCCGGCGAAACGTTGCGCGCCACGGTCTCGATGTCGGACTGCAGCTGGGCGTTGTACTGCACGTGATAGGTCGCATGATCACCGACGATGTTCACGACGGGCACCTTGCCCTTGCGCGCGTTGTGCAGGTTGGCCAGCCCGTTGCCCAATCCGCAGCCCAGGTGCAGCAAGGTGGCAGCGGGCTTGTCGGCCATACGCGCGTAGCCATCGGCGGCACCGGTGGCCACGCCTTCGAACAGAGTCAGCACGGCCCGCATGCGCGGCTCGCTGTCGAGCGCCGCGACGAAGTGCATTTCGCTGGTGCCGGGGTTGCTGAAACAGACCTCGATGCCGGCGTCGGCAAGGGTCTTCATCAGGGCTTGGGCGCCGTTGGGCATGGGGTTCTCCGGAAGCAGTGCGGCGACGTGTCAGGTCGGTTCAATGTGCGAGGCGTCAATATCTGCGATGCGCGTGACGCCGCAGAGCGCCATGGTGGTGCGCAGCTCCTGCTGCCAGGTGGCAAGCAGGGCGCGCAGGCCTGACTCGCCGCCGCCGGCCAGCGCCCACACCCAGGGGCGACCGATCAGCACGCCGCGTGCGCCGAGCGCCAATGCCCGGAACACGTCGGCGCCGCTGCGCACGCCGCCGTCGACCAGCACTTCGGTCTGTGCGCCCACTGCGCGGGCAATGGCGGGCAGCTTCGAGGCGGTGGACGCTGCGCCTTCGAGCTGACGCCCGCCGTGGTTGGAAACCACGATGCCGTCCGCCCCAGCCGTCACCGCAGCCCGCGCGTCGTCCACGTCGAGGATCCCCTTGAGCAGCAGCCGTCCCTTCCACGATCCGCGCAGCCGCTCGATATCGGTCCAGGTGACGGTGGGATCGAATTGGGCATCGATGAAGGCGCGCAAGGCGTTGAGGTCGCGCGCGCCGGGCGCGTGCTCGGCCAGGTTGCCGAACACCAGCGGCTTGCCGCGCAGGGCGACGTTCCAGATCCAGCCTGGCCGCCCGAGGAGCTGTTCAATCTTCAGAAGCTTCGGCCTGAGCCCGACGAGCGTCATGCCGTTGCGCGGGTCGCGATGGCGCATGCCGGCCAGCGGCAGGTCCACCGTGAACACCAGCGTGCGGCAGCCCGCCTCCCAGGCCCGCCGCAGTACCGCCTCCACGATGCCGCGGTCGCGCAGCATGTAGAGCTGGAACCAGAACGGCGCGTCGGCCGCGGCCGCGACTTCGTGGAGCGGGCAGATGCCCACGGTCGACAGGGTAAACGGCACGCCGGCCGCATGCGCGGCGCGCGCCGCCTGGGCCTCGCCGCGCCGCGCCATGATGCCGGCGAGACCGACCGGTGCCAGCGCCAGCGGCATGCTGCAGTTCTCGCCGGCAAGCGTGGCGGCGGTATCGACGCCGTCCACATCCTTCAGCACCCGTTGGCGAAGCGCAATCGCGGCCCAATCGGCGACGTTGGCCCGCAGGGTGTGCTCCTCGCCGGCGCCGCCGTCGATGTAGTCGAACAGGAAGCGCGGCAGCCGACGGCAGGCCAGGGCGCGATAGTCGTTCGCGTTGACGGGGCAGGGTCGGATCATGGGTACGTCCTCAACCGCCTGAGCCGATCGAGCGCGCGGCGGCACGCGCGGTGAGGATGCAGCCGGGCAGGAAGGTGCCTTCGAGCGAGCGCTTGCCGTGCGCACCGCCGCCGCCGAAACCGGCAGCCTCACCGGCGCAGTACAGCCCGATGATCGGCCGACCGGCCGCATCGAGCACGCGACTTTCCAGATCGGTGCGCAGGCCGCCGAGGCTCTTGCGCGTGATCAGCTGCATGCGGATGGCGATGAACGGACCGGCGCCGCGCGCCTTGAGCGGCGCCGGAGGGCAGGTGCGCAGGCGGTCCGGCCGCCACTGACGGGCGTGCAGGATGCGGCGGATCTGGTCGTCATTGCTGAGCGCGGCGCCCTTGGCGAAGTTGGCGTCGAAGGCGTCGGCGGTGGCCTCGAGCCGCGCCGGATCGACATCGTGCGAAGCGGTCAGCGCATTCATCTTCGCGGCCAGTCCGGGGAGCGTGTCGTCGACCAGGAAGTCGGCGCTCTCGCGCTGCATCTGGCGCACCAGCCGATGATTGCCGAACAGGGTCTCGAAGAGGAATCGAACGAACTGACGCTCGCGAATGCGCGCGTTGTGTTCGGCGCCGGAAATGGCAAACTCGCGCGCGGCGATGCGCCAGTTGAGCAGATGCCAGGTCCAGGGTTTCTCCTGCGCCGCCACACGCTGGCACAGCCAGTGGGTGTCGAAGCCGGTCACCAGCGGCTCGGGGCCGATGCGTTCGCCGCGGTGATCCAGCCACAGCGCCGACTTGCAGGGAATGGTCGACAGGCCGTGTCCCTCGAAGTGCGGATAGGGATGCGGAAAGCCTGCGGCGTAGTTCCACATCTCGCCGGGATTGACGATCTGCCCGCCGAAGGATTCCGCCACCAGGCGGTGAAGTCGGCCATCGGCGAACGGGTGAGCGCCATTCAACAGCTTCGCCGGCATCGGCCGGTCCGCCGGCCAGTTTGCGCGGCACTGTTCATGGCCGCCGTTGATGCCGCCCATGGCCAACACCACCACCGGGGCGCGCAGACGCACCTCGGCCCCAGTCGATTCATCGATCGCCATCGCGCCGCCGACGCTGCCGGCCGCTTGTTCCAGCGCGATCACGCGGTGACCGTGCAGCAGCCGCAGCCGTCCGCCGCTGTCGGCGCCGTGCATGGCGGCGATCAGACGTCGCGTGAGTTCCCGCGCCGTGCCCCAGACGATGTGGTAACGCGGCAGTGAATTGCCCTCGCCGAAGCGGCCGCGCTCGACCCAGTTCACCGCCGGCAGGAACTTGATGCCCTCGCCGATCAGCCAGTCGTGCACCTCGGGCCGCGAGCGCTCCACGTAGTGACGCGCCCAGGCCAGCGACGCGTGGTCGTCCAGATCGACTTCGCCAAAGCGCAGCCAGTCGGCCAGCGCGATCTCCGGGCTGTCGGGAATCTTCATCCGCGCCTGCAGCGGCGTACCGACCAGCGCCATGCCCCCGAAAGCCCACAGCGCGAGGCCACCGAAGCGTTCCGGACTGTCGCGATCGACCACGGTCACCGACAGCCCCGCGCGCAGCGCTTCCAGCGCACAGACGATGCCGGCCAGGCCGCCGCCGACCACCAGCACATCCGAAGCGGGAGAAGAGCTCATCGCAGGGGCGCCGTGTGTACGAAGACGTGATTGAAACACGGAGCGGGTCCTGCGCGCAGTGGGGACGATCCTGCAGGGCGCGGCGTTGGTCGCAGTCCAACGGTTCGCGACACACCCGCGCTGCATTCAGGCGATGGGACGGTCGCCCACCGGTGGGCGCCTGCGGCGCAGCCGCGCAGTCGCTGATGCTGCACCCGCGGTCGCCCCTTCACGTGGATTCCGCTAGATTGCCGGGTTCGTTGTTCCGGAGTCTGTCCATGTCGCGCCTGCTTGCCCTGCTGTGCCTCGCTGTGCCCGCCCTCGTCTTCGCCCAGAACGGCGAGGCCGAGAAGAAGGACGACAAGTGGGATGTCAACGCCGCCCACTGGGACGCGAAGGACGTCACGTTCAAGGTGAGCGAAGGCACCTGGATGAACCTTGATGTCTCGCCCGACGGCCGCGAGATCGTGTTCGACCTGCTGGGCGACCTGTACCTGCTGCCGATCGATGGCGGCGAGGCGAAGCCCTTGCTGGTGGAGAACGCCTGGGCCATGCATCCACGCTTCTCGCCCGACGGCAGGCACATCGCGTTTGCCTCCGATCGCGGCGCCGGCGACAACCTGTGGATCATCGCGCGCGACGGCGGTGAGCCGGAGCAGGTGACCAAGGAGGATTTCCGTCTGCTGGCCAATCCGGTGTGGACGCCGGACGGCGAGTACCTGATCGGGCGCAAGCACTTCACCTCGACGCGTTCTCTGGGCGCCGGCGAGATGTGGATCTATCACCGCAGCGGCGGCGGCGGACTGCAGCTCACCAAGCGCAAGAACGACCAGCAGGACGTCAACGAGCCGGCGCTGTCGCCGGACGGCCGCTATCTGTACTTCAGCGAGGACATGAGTGGCGGCAGCACCTTCCAGTACAACAAGGATCCGCATGGCACCATCTACGTGATTCGCCGTCTTGATCGCGAGAGCGGCGAACTGAGCGACCTGGTCCGCATCCAGGGTGGCGCGGTACGCCCGCAACCCTCGCCCGACGGCAAGCACCTCGCCTTCGTGCGCCGCGTGCGCGACAAGTCCGTGCTGCACACCTTCGACCTCACCACCGGCGCGGTGCGTCCGGTCTGGAACGGTCTCTCCCACGACCAGCAGGAGGCCTGGGCCATCCACGGCGTCTACCCCAACTTCCAGTGGACGCCCGACGGCAAGCGCATCGTGATCTGGGCGCAAGGCGGGCTGTGGTCGGTGGATGCAGCGAGCGGCGCGCCCACCCGCATTCCTTTCAGCGTCGAGGTGAACAAGCAGCTCCACGACGTGGTGAAGTCCGACTTCCGCATCGAGGAAGAGACTTTTCGTCCGCGCCTGCTGCGCGACGTCGCCACCAGTCCCGACGGTCGTCACCTGGTGTTCCATGCGGTGGGGTCGCTGTGGAAAGTGCGCCTGCCCGATGGCGCGCCGCAGCGTCTGACCGATCGCGACGAGTTCGAGTACGAGCCGTCCTTCAGCCCTGACGGCCGCCAGATCATCTACGTGACCTGGTCGGACGCAGAGACCAGCGCCATCCGTCGGGTGCCCTTGTCTGGCGGGCGGGTGACCAAGCTCAGCGCCGACCAGGGCTTCTACGGCAGCCCGCGCTACTCGCCGGACGGACGTCGCATCGTCTATCAGCGCGGCCGACCGCACGGCCTGATCGACTATCGCTTCGGCCTGGAGACCGGTCTCTACGTGATGGACGCCGATGGCGCGAATGCGCGTCGCTTCAGCCGCGAAGGCAGCCAGCCGCAGTGGCATCCGGACGGCGAGCGCGTGTTTTTCATGACCGGCGGCGGACTCGACAAGACGGTGAAGAGTTCGGATCTGCACGGCGCCGAGGTACGCGAACACTTCAAGCTCAAATACCCGACGGCGCTGTCGATCAGCCCGGACGGTCGCTTCGCCGCCTTCGTCGACCACTTCAACGCCTACGTCGCCGCCATTCCGCCCACCGGCAGCGCCGTCGAGATCGGCAAGGATGCCAAGACGGTGCCGCTGGCACGCGTCAGCGCCGACGCCGGCCCTTACCTGCACTGGTCGGCCGACGGAACGCGGCTGCACTGGATGCTCGGACCGCGCTACTACACGCGTGAGCTGGCGCACAGCTTCAAGTTCCTCGACGGCGCGCCCGATGAACTGCCGAAAGCCGAGGACACCCCTTTCGTCGAGATCGATTTCAGCCTGCCGCTGGACACACCCGACACCACCATCGCGCTGACCAATGCGCGCATCGTGTCGATGCGCGGCGACGAGATCATCGAGGCCGGCACGGTGCTGGTCGAGGGCCCGCGTATCGTCGCGGTGGGCAGCGACGTCGAGATTCCGGGCAATGCGCGGGTGGTCGACGTCGAGGGCAAGACGATCATTCCGGGCATCATCGACGTGCATGCGCACGCCGCGCATTTCCACAGCGGCATCTCGCCGCAGCAGAACTGGGCCTACTACGCCAACCTGGCCTACGGCGTCACCACCATGCACGACCCCTCGGTCAACACCGAAACCGCCTTCAGTCACTCCGAGCTGGTCAAGGCCGGGCGCATCGTCGGCCCGCGCAGCTACTCCACCGGCACCATCCTCTACGGCGCCGACGGCAGCTTTCGCGCCGAGGTCAAGACCATCGACGACGCGCGCGCGCACCTGCGGCGGCTGCAGGCGGTCGGTGCGTTCTCGGTGAAGAGCTACAACCAGCCGCGCCGCGACCAGCGACAGATGGTCAATCTTGCCGCGCGCGAGCTCGGCATGAACGTGGTGATGGAGGGCGGCAGCACCTACTTCCACAACCTGACGATGGTGCTCGACGGCTCCACCGGCATCGAGCACAACCTGCCGATCGCGCCGCTGTACGACGACGTGCTGACGCTGTGGTCGCACTCAGGCGTCGCCAACACCCCGACACTGGTGGTCGGCTACGGCGGTCTCACCGGTGAGTTCTACTGGTACGAGAACGACAACGTCTGGGAAGAGGAACGCATCCAGCGCTTCTACCCGCGCGAGGCCATCGATTCGCGCGCCATCCGCCGCCAGAAAACGCCAGAGTGGGACTACAACCACTTCCGCGTGGCGCGCGCCAAGAAGGCGCTCTCCGACCACGGCGTGCGCATCCTGGTCGGCGGCCACGGGCAGATGCAGGGACTCGCTCCGCACTGGGAGATCTGGATGCTGGTGCAGGGCGGCTTCTCCGAACACGAAGCACTGCGCGCGGCGACCCTGCACGGCGCCGAGTACATCGGTTTCGGCGAGGATCTCGGCTCGATCGAGCCGGGCAAGCTGGCCGACCTCGTCGTCCTGGAAGGCGATCCCCTGGCTGACATCCGCGCCAGCAAGGACGTGCACCTGGTGATGGCCAACGGCCGGCTCTTCGACGGTGCCAGCATGGCCGAGCGTGAATCAGGCAACCGACCCGCGCCGACGTTCTACTGGCAGCGTCACGGCGCCGCAGCGATCACTGGCGCCGGCACCTTCCATGGTGGCCCCACCGGCGTCTGCCACTGTCCCGCCTCGCAACGCGACCTGCGCGCCTGGCGGTAGCACGATTCAATGCTCCGGACGTTGACGGGCTTGCCCGTCACCGTCACTTTTCGGCACACCGCAGCTCCCAGAAGAAAGGCAAGCCCTTTTCTACGAAAACCTGGCAGACATGCGGCCTACGGGCCGCCTTCGAAGCCGTCGTAGAAGATGTGGCCCGGTCCGAAGCAGAGGGCGCCGCCCTTCGGCACCAGAGCGGCCTTGAGGCTGAAGCCGACCAGGGACTGCGCGCTGCGTCTGGCGCCCGGCGCCAGTTGCCCGCGCAGCTCGAAGCGGCCCTGGGCCAGCGTGGGCTCGACGACTTCCAGCTTGCCGCGCAGCTCGAAGCGCGAGGCGGTCTCCCCGTCCGAGACGGGTGTGGCCAGGGTCGCCAGCGGCAGGGCGAGCAGCAGCAGGCCGAGGCGAAGGGGCACCATCTCAGCGCCCCCCCTCGCGCAGCGAGGCCTTGAGCAGGGCGCGCAGCGCCGCCACTTCCTCGCGCAGCGCGGCGATTTCGATGCGCTGGTCGTCCAGCTCGGCGGCAAGCCGGGTGCTGTCGGCGCCCTTGGACGAGGGTGAGGCGCAGAAGGAGATCAGGTTGTTACTGGAGTTGCGGCACAGCGGCTCGGTACCTTCGAAGCCCAGAACGTCCACTCGCAGGGTGCCGTCGACCCGCAGCCGGCTGCCTGCTGCGGTGTTGACGCCGCCGCCGCCGACCACCATGCCGTTGTTTGCGCGCACCAGGAACTGATTGGGTTGCGACGAGATGAAGGGATCCAAAGTGGAGAAGTCCGCCCAGACGAAACTGCCCTGATCGCCCCCGCTGGTGCCGCTGTCGGTCACGCCGGCGCAACCCTCGCCAGCATCGCCGGAGTTGGTCC
This sequence comes from uncultured Gammaproteobacteria bacterium, assembly GCA_964526035.1. Taxonomy (GTDB): domain Bacteria; phylum Pseudomonadota; class Gammaproteobacteria; order Xanthomonadales; family BPKI01; genus DAOMOD01. Next base: position 11,242 of record CAZGKE010000069.1, read on the forward strand.
CCGGACGCACCTTGGCACGGAACCCGGCCGCCAGGCTGAGGCTGCCGCCGGCGCAGTTTTCGCTGCCGCCGACTACTGTGCCGCTGCTCCCGCTGGTCGTATTGGCGAAGCCGCCGAGCACGCTGGAGCTTGCCCCGGACGCGACATTGCGGTCGCCACCGGCAACAGTGGAGGCGATCCCGGCGGCGCGGTTGGACACACCGCCACCGACTGTGCCGAAGTTGCCCTGAACCTGGTTGGCCGCGGCGCTACTGACCCCGGCGTCACCGTTGGCGCCGCCGCCGGCGATGGTGGCGCCGCGCACCTCGGCACCGACGGTGTTTACCGAGCTGCCTGCAATCACGTTGGCGGTGCGTGGTGGCAGTCCGCTGAAGATTTCCTTGGGCTCGAAGCGTGCCACCTGCACGTTCGCCACCCGCAGCACCAGCGGTTGGTCATCGACCGTGCCGAGGAAATTCACCGCAGCATTGCTGTCGGTATTGCCGGCCAGCGCCCACGACTCCGGGCACAGTTCGCCCTTGAGCTGCACTTTGCTGCGCCCTTCGAGCGTCCACCAGGCGTCGTCACTGCGATCCCTGACCGCGACCTCGAGCCAGGCGGCATCCAGACCAGACGGCAATCCGATGAAGTCCAGCGGCACCTCGAAACGACCCTGGTGCACCTGCACGGCATCGATTTCCAGCGGCCCACCCAGAGGCAGCGGCGATCGGGCGTCGGCGTAGAGGGTGACCCTCAGCGCGTAGTGGCCCTCGGCCGGCTGGCCACCGTCCACCAGTTGGCCGCGGTAGGTGAATGATTGGGGTTGCGCCGCCCCGCAAACAGCGAGCAGCAGAAAGGTAACAAGGGCGCGGTACTTCATCGGTGTGTCTTTCCTCTGGGAATGGCGCACGGACGCGCCGCAACGACCCTACCTACGCCGCCACGCAGGCAATCCGGACAGGGCGATCTGCTACAGTTCCGCGCCTGAATGCGGGCACGGGCGCACATGATCGGCACGGTGGATATCGAGGCGGGACTGGGGCGTGCGGCCAAGCCGCTGGCCTGGCTGCTGGTGCTCGTTGCCGGCCTGCTTTGCCTGTGGCTCGCGCTGCGCATGCTGTGGCTGGTGCTGGACGGACCGCAGCTGCCGGCGCCCGCAGCACCAGTTCAAACAGCGAATTCCTCACAGGCCACGCCCGCGGCGCGCTCGATTGCCGCCTGGCACCTGTTCGGCAATGCCCTGCCGGGCGTGAACCTGGCGGCGCTGGCGCAGGCGCGCGAGACCTCGCTCAAGCTGGTGTTGCGCGGCGTACTGGCCGAAGAGGATCCGGCGCTGGGCATCGCCCTGATCGCCGAAGATGGTGCGCGCGAGCGCGCCTTCAAGGTCGGCGACGAACTGCCTGGTGGCGCACGTCTGGAGGGCGTCTATCCCGAGCGCGTGGCCTTGAGCCGCGCCGGCGTCACCGAGACCCTGTCGCTGCCGCGCGCCAGCGCTCCGGACGCTGCGCCACGCAGTGCACCCGCTGGATCGCCGCAGCAGACCCTGCGCAGCTACACGCCGGTGTTCGCGCAGCCGCAGATCACGCCCGGCGTCGATCTCTCCCAGGCGACCCGCGGCATGGCCATCGACCCCGAGCGGCTGGCGCGCGACATCACGGTGCTGCCTGTGCTGGAAGGCGGCAAATTCGCCGGTGTGCGCCTGTCGGGCGGACGCGATGCGCGCATCCTCGGCCAGCTCGGGCTGCGCGCCACCGACGTGGTCACCGCGGTCAACGGCATTCCGCTGGACAGCCTCGAGCGCGGTCAGCAGATTGCCGATACCCTGCGCGACTCGCGCTCGGCCAATGTCACCGTGCGCCGCGATGGTCGCGACGTGGTCCTCAACATCAACCTCAACCAGTAGCCCGCACATGCATCGACTGTTCCTCACCGCGCTGTTCGCCCTGGCGTTGGCCGCCCCCGCGGCCGCGCAAGACGGTGAAACGCATACGCTCAATCTGCGCGATGCCGACATCCACGTGCTGATCGATACGGTGTCCGAGATCACCGGGCGCAACTTCATCGTCGACCCGCGCGTCGAAGGCCGCGTCACCGTGGTCTCGGCGCGACCGATGCCGACCGACGAAATCTGGGAAACCTTCGTCGGCGTGCTGCGCGTGCACAGCTATGTGGCGCTCCAGAGCGGGAGCCTGTGGCGCATCCTGCCGGAACCGGTGGCCAGGCAGGACGGCGCGCCATTGCCGAGCGCAGGGCGCGTGGGTCCCGACGAGCTGGTGACGCGCATCATCGAGCTCAACCACGTCGCCGCGCTGGAAGTGGTCAACGTGCTGCGCCCGCTGCTGCCGCAGGGCCAGCAGATCGCCGTGCACGGCGGCTCCAATGCCATCATCATTTCCGACCGCGCCGGCAACGTGGCGCGCATCGAGGCCATCCTCAGGCGCATCGACACCGCCAGCGAGGGCCAGGTCGAGGTCATTCCGCTGCGCCATGCCAGCGCCGGCGAGATCGCCCGCACCCTGACCACACTGCACGGCGGCGAGTCCACCAAGTTCATTGCCGACGAGCGCAGCAACGCCATCCTGCTGTCCGGCGACCGCGGCGGACGGCTGCGCGCACGGACCCTGATCTCGCATCTGGACACCCCGCTTGAATCGGGCGGCGATACGCAGGTGATCTACCTGCGCTACGCCACGGCCGCGGATATGGTGCCGATCCTGGAGAGCGTCGCTGCGACCCTCACCGGCGACACCGCCGAGGGCACAAGCGCCGCCACCATCCAGTCGCACAAGGACACCAACGCGCTGGTGATCACCGCGCCGGCGTCGGTGCACCAGTCGCTGGCGTCGGTGGTCCGTCAGCTCGACATCCGCCGCGCCCAGGTGCTGATCGAGGCGATCATCGTCGAGATCTCCGACGAGATCGCCGATGAAATAGGCATCCAGTGGCAGAGCACCGATGTCAGGAACACCCCCGATGGCCGCCTCGGTCGCGGCGTGATCGGCGGCACCAACTTCCCCGGCTCGGGTGGCGCAGGCGGCATCTTCGGTGCCGCGGGGAACCCGCTGTCGGTGGGCTCGGGCCTCAACATCGGCTATGTGCGCGGCACCATCCGGCTGCCCGGCAGCGACAAGGAAATCCTGCAGCTCGGTGCGCTGGCGCGCGCGCTGCGCGGCGACGGTCGCTCCAATGTGCTGTCCACGCCCTCGGTGCTGACCCTTGACCATCACGAGGCGATGCTCAAGGTGGGCCAGGAGGTACCGTTCCTGACTGGTCAGTTCACCAATACCGGCAGCGGCGGCAGCACCCAACCGGAGAATCCGTTCCAGACCATCGACCGCCGCGACGTCGGTCTGACGCTGACCGTCACCCCGCATATCAACGAGGGCGATGCGGTGCGCCTCGACATCAAGCAGGAAGTCTCGTCGCTGGCGGCGCAGCCGCTGGGTGCGGTCGACCTGGTCACCAACATAAGCGAGCTGACCACCAGCGTGCTGGTGCAGGACGGCGCCATACTGGTATTGGGCGGCCTGATCACCGAGGATGTGAGCGAAAACATCAGCAAGGTGCCTGGCCTCGGCGACATTCCGGTGCTGGGCAACCTGTTCCGCTATCGCAGCACGCGCACCGAGCGGCGCAATCTGATGTTGTTCCTGCGCCCGGTGATCCTGCGCGACGAAATCGGCGAGTCGTCGATTTCAAGTGCCAAGTACAACTTCATCCGCGCCGAACAGCTGCGCGCCCGCGAACTCAGCGAAAGCGAACGCCTGCGCGATAGTCACCCGGTGCTGCCGGAGAGGGAGTGAGACCGATGTTGCGCATGCCCCCCCTCTCCCCGCGCGAGAGGGGTTGGGGGAGAGGGGTTCCACAGGTCCGATGACACACGACACCCGCCAGCGCCCCGAACGCCCCGGTTTCGGCTTCGCCCGCCGCAACGGCGCCACCCTGGTCGAGTACAGCGGCGAGCATGCGCTGGTGGCGCATCGCCCCGACGTCAGCCCGCAGGTGCTGCTGGAGCTGCGCCGCTATCTGGGCGTGCCGCTGCGCTTCCAGAAAATGGAGGTGCCGGCCTACGAGCGCCTGTTGCGCGACCTCTATGAGGGCGGCGGGGATTCACGCCTGGTGGCTGCCGATCTCGATGGCGAGACCAGCCTCTCGCAGCTCGCCGACGAGCTGCCCGAAC
>CAZGKE010000069.1:15500-16657 GCA_964526035.1 uncultured Gammaproteobacteria bacterium
GCCGATCTCGATGGCGAGACCAGCCTCTCGCAGCTCGCCGACGAGCTGCCCGAACCCGAGGACCTGATGGAGAGCGAGGACGACGCCCCCATCATCCGTCTGATCAATGCGCTGCTCTCCGAGGCGATCAAGGAAAACGCCTCCGATATCCACATCGAACCCTTCGAGAGCCGGCTGGTGGTGCGCTTCCGTGTCGACGGCGTGCTGCGCGAGGTGTTGTCGCCGAAAAAGACGGTGGCCGCCGCAGTCGTCAGCCGCATCAAGGTGATGGCCAAGCTCGACATTGCCGAGAAGCGCCTGCCGCAGGACGGCCGCATTTCGCTGCGTATCGCCGGACGCCCGGTCGACGTGCGCGTGTCCACCATTCCCGCCGGCCACGGCGAGCGCGTGGTGTTGCGTCTGCTCGACAAGCAGGCCGGGCGGCTCGACCTGGAGAAACTCGGCATGGACGCGCACACGCTGTCGCGCATCCACGACCTGATCCATCGCCCGCACGGCATCCTGCTGGTCACCGGCCCTACCGGCAGCGGCAAGACCACCACCCTGTACGCGGCGCTCAGCCGGTTGAACGACGCCAGCCGCAACATACTCACCGTCGAGGATCCGATCGAGTACTACCTCGACGGCATCGGCCAGACCCAGGTCAACGCTCGCGTTGAAATGACCTTCGCCCGCGGCCTGCGCGCCATCCTGCGCCAGGACCCCGACGTGGTGATGGTCGGCGAGATCCGCGATCTGGAAACCGCGCAGATCGCGGTGCAGGCCTCGCTCACCGGACATCTGGTCCTGTCCACCCTGCACACCAACTCCGCGGTCGGTGCGGTCACCCGTCTGCGCGACATGGGCGTTGAACCCTTCCTGCTCTCGGAAAGCCTGATCGGCGTGCTCGCGCAGCGCCTGGTGCGCGTGCTCGATCCGGAGTCGCGCGAGGCCTACACTGCGAGCGCCGCCGAATGCGCCGCCTTCGGCCAGCCCGCAGAGCCGGCGCCCACCCTGTACCGTCCGCGCGCCGATGCCCGCGTCGGCTACCGCGGGCGCAGCGGCCTGTACGAGCTGCTGGGAATCGACGAGGTGAGCCGCCGCCTCATCCACGACGGCGCCGGCGAAACCGACATACTCGCCCACGCACGCAAGACCTGTGCACCGATGATCGCCGA
>CAZGKE010000070.1:0-16319 GCA_964526035.1 uncultured Gammaproteobacteria bacterium
TCGGGGCTGAAGACCAAGCGAGTTCGGTAAGGTAATTGCGGAACACCACACTAGCCAGCAGTCGTGCGCAGCACTTGCACGATGACGGCGAGAATCGTGGTCACCATCAGCAGCAGCCACATCAGGATGAAGGCCCACACTGCCGCGCCGAGCGCAGTGCCGATGCCTGTGTTGCGGTCGGCGAAATATCCCTTGCAGGTCCATGCCAGGTAGATGAAGGGCCATACCACTGCCAGCAGGCCGGCGATCGCCGCAGCGCTGTCCTGCAGCTGCGTTGGGGCCAGGACCAGGATCAGCAGTGCCTGCAACAGGCAAACCTGCGCCAGCACGAACGCCGCAAGCACGATCGCCTCGACCAGGTTGATCCCGTGGCGGCGATAGGCCAGGCGCACGGCCAGTGCGACCGCCGGCACCCAGACCAGCAGCAGGATGAGGTCGAAACGCGCGAACACGGCGGCGATGGCAGCGGCGCGGGCGGCATCGGCGCCCGAGCCCTGCGCGCCCAGCTCGACGCCCGACAGGAAGCTGCGGTCAACGCCGAGCGCGTGCAGCAGCAGCGCCGCCAGCGCGACCGCCACGATCAGATAGCGCAAGGGACGGGTCAGGCGGTCGTCACGCCACTCGACGTAGCGACGCACCGCCCAGCCCGGGCGGCGCACCAACTGCCAGAAGGTCCAGGGGAAGCCACGCTCGAGGCTGAACACCTCGTCGCCGACGCTGGCCAGGAACGCAGTCAGCGTCAGCCGCGGCGGTCGGGTTTCCGCGTCGCGGCTCACCAAACGCAGCTCAGGCCTTGATGCGGAAGGCGTTGGCCAGGGTGTCGGCGTCGAATCCGCCGCCAGCTTCGCCTTCGGACGCATAGCGGTACAGCGCGGCGCTGTAGATGCCCTGCAGTGCGGCCTGGATCAGCGCCATCAGCACCAGGGCCAACAGCAGCAGCGCGCCGAGCGTGGCCATCAGGACACCCGAGCCGCTGGCCGCGGCAGCCATCATGATCGCCATCCCGCCGAGGATCAGCGCCGCCCACATCAGACCGAACACCAGCGCGATGCCGACGTTGCCTATCAGGTTTTCACCCCAGGAACGCTTGAGCAGCGCGGCGCTCTCCTTCACCGCTTCAATCGGACCGACATCGCGGCTGACCAGTACCGGCACCGTCAGGAAGGTCGCCAAGGTCCACGCCACGCCCACCATGGCAATCACGATGCGCCCGATGAAGCCCAGTCGCTCTTCAAGCATGCGCAGCAGCAGCCCCACGGTGGCGGCGATCAGCGCATAGCCGAAGATCACGCCGATGCGTGAAAAGGCGATCCGCAATCCGTCGCCGACCGTGGGATCGCCGCCGCGCAGACGGATCAACGCGGCGCCAACCAGCGCCGAATTGAAGAAGAAGATCACGAAATACTGCACCACGTAGAAGACGAACATCCAAGCGTAGAACGCCGCGCCGGGATCCTCTTCGGCGCCGATGCGCTCGGCCCAGCCGAGCGCGAACACCGGGGTGACGAAGCTCGCCACCACCAGCAGGGCGGCGACCGTGGACATCAGCGGGAACAGCAGCAGTTCCTTGTCGCTCTTGAGTACCGACGCGCTGGCCTTGACCAGCGACCAGCTCCGCGCGAATTTCCCGGCCATGACATCGCTCCCCTTGATCGGTCGAAGCCGCGATTTTAGCCCGGACTCTTCATGAATGCGCTCGCGCCCTTGCTTGATCTTTGTCCGCACGAGGAATTTTCCTCCCTCGGAAATACCCTCGAGTATTCCGCTCGGTCGGAAAATCCCTTGTGCGAACAAATCTCTACGCAATCATCGCGGCGATTCATGAGGAGTCCGGACCAGGCAGTCACCGGGCAAACGTCACGCGCAGCTGAGGTCGCGCAGTCGAACCCGGGTCGCGCCGCCCATCTGCTCGATCTGCGCCAGCAGGAGCTCGGCGCAGGCCAGGGCATCGGCAAGCGCGCTGTGGCTGCTGTGCGCCGGCAGTCCGCGGCGTTTGCGGCAGGCGTCCAGGGTAAGGTCGCCCTCGCCGATGCGCTGGCCCTCGAGCTCCATGAGCTGGCGCTCCTGCGCCATGGTGTCGACGAATCGGTGCGGCATGCGCGCACCGCCCATGCTCGTCAGCAAGGCATCGAGGAAACCCCTTTCGATGGCGGCTGCATGCGCGACGATGACGCGTCCGGCCAGCTCCGGCAGCAGCTGCGCAAGCAGCGCGGACGCATCCTCGGCATGATCCAGATCGCTGTCGACCAGGCCGTGGATGGTGGCGCTCTGGCCGACACCTGATTCGCTGTCGAGACTGACTCGTACTTCACGCGCGCTGGAGAGAATGATGCGGTCAGCGCGAATCAGCAGCCAGCCTGCAGCGATCAGATGATCGCGCGACCAGTCGAGGCCGGTGGTCTCGAAATCGAGCGCGATCATTTCCAGCGCTGCCAGCGGCGCGCGCGTTGCTGGCAGCGGCTGCTCCAGCGACTCGAGCTGCACGGCCAGGCGACTGCGGCGGCGTGCCCATGCAAGGCGCAGGCGTTCCAGCATCAGACCACCGCGAAGTCGGCGGCCAGGCCCTTCTGCGCCTCGCGAATCACCAGGAAGGCGTCGCGCAGGGCGGCTCGCCCGGCGTGTTCTATGGACCGGGGATCGAGGTGGTTATGCAGCTCGCCCTGGCCGCTGCGCACCTGCTCGGCGTGCAGCCGGACGCGCAGGCCGGCCAGAAGACGGTGAGCGCCGGCCAGCCGATCGGCATCGCGGCGACTCAGACGTCCGGCGTCGACCAGGGCCGCGAGGCGCGCCGGCGTGGCGGGCGTGGTGATGCCGGCGGCCAGGGCGCGCACCCTGACCAGATCAGTCAGCGGCAGCAATCCGCTGCCCTTGATGTCGAGCGTCTCGCGATGTTCTCCCTTTCCTTCCAGCACGAACTGGCGGAAGAACCCCAGCGGCACGTCGTACTCGGCCGCATGCCTGGCCAGTGTCGAAAGGAAGATGCCCTTGTCGTGACCGGCCACGCTCTCGCCGAGTGCATCGACCATGGCGCGCCCGAGCGCGACGTCGCCGTACACCGCCCGCATGTCGAAGAAGATGCCGACGCGCAGGATGCCCTCGGGGTCGGGTTTGGCGATCCAGTCGCGGAAGCGCTGGCGCCAACGCGACAGCGGCTGGCGCAGGTCCGCATTGCTGGCCATGATGTTGCCGGGGCAGTACGGATAGCCGCAGGCATCGAGTGCGTCGCAGACCAACTCGGCAAGCCTGGCGAAATACGCCTCTGCCTCCGGGGGCGCATCGTCGGCATAGACCAGACCGTTGTCCTGGTCGGTCTTGAGACTCTGCTCGGCGCGCGCCTGCGAACCGAAGGCAAGCCAGGCGTAGGGCGCCGGTGGCGTACCGAGCTCGCGCTCGGCGAGCGCAATCAGCCGCCGCACCACGGCATCGGAAATGGTGGTCAGCACCTGCGGCACCTGCTCCGCGCGCAGGCCGGAAGCCACCAGCAGCTCGAACAGGCGCGGTACGCGCGCGCAGACCTTGATCACGCCCTCACGATCGTCCTGCTTCTGCAGCTGCGCGGCGAGATACAGCGGATGCTGGGTCTGCAGGCTCATCAGGTCGCGGGTGGTGACCATGCCGACCACGCGACCGTCCCGAGTGAGCGGCAGGTGGTGGATGCCGCGCCCGGCCATGGCAAGGATCGCTTCAACCACGGGACTGGCTGCATCCAGACTGATCGGATCGGGCGTCATGATGTCGCGCACGGGATCCAGCGGATCGCGTGACTTCGCCAGCACGCGGTTGCGCAGATCGCGGTCGGTGACGATGCCCTCGACCGCGCCGTCGCTGCCGACCAGCAGCGACGAGATGCCGTGCTCTGACATGCGTCGCGCCGCCTCGGCAATGCTGGTCTCCGCGGTCACCACCACCGGCGCGCGACGAGCCAGCTCGCCCAGCGGCGTCATGAACAGGGTCTCTCCCTGGCGCTGGCCCTCGACTTCGTGCTGCATTGCGGCGCTCAAGCGCTCCTCCAGGGTGCGCAGGTAGAAGCGCTCGAATTCCGGTGCTTCTGCACGCAGGCGGTCGAACGCGGGCTTGGGGAGCAGCCAGATCAGGCCATCCTCGATCAGGCGGATGCGGTAACGGGCCGGGTTGCCGGTGAGCAGCGACTGCAGGCCGAAAGTCTCGCCTTCGCCGTAGCGCCCGACCAGGGTGCCTGCGGCGTCATGGGCCTCGACCGCACCGCGACGCAGTATCGGCAGCGACTGGCTGTAGTCGCCGATCTGCAGCAGCACGCTGTCGCGCCGACGGTAGATGGTTTCAATGGCTGCGACCGCCCTGCGGCGCAGCAGCGGATCAAGCAGGTCGAACGGCGGCGTGACCGCGAGGTAGCCCTCGACGTCGGGCAGCGCGGCCGTCAACGTCCGCTCGGTCTGGGCTCGACGCGATCACGGCCGCCGCTCTTGGCGCGATAAAGCTGGTGGTCGGCGGCGCGCATCAGATCGCTGTAAGTCACCAGTCCGCTGCCCCACTCGGCAATACCGACGCTGACGGTAACGCCCTGCGTTTCACCCTCGATTTCCACACGCTGTCTTGCGACATCCTGGCGCAGCGTTTCCGCGACCGCGAAGGCCTGGTCGAAATCGGCCCCGGGCAGCACCAGGGCGAACTCTTCGCCGCCGATGCGCGCCCCCCAGCTGCCCTGCTCGAGATGATCGCGAATCACTTCCGCGACCTGCTTCAGGACCACGTCGCCCGCCTGATGCCCATAGCGGTCATTGACGGCCTTGAACAGATCGATATCGAGGATCATCAGGCAGAACGGTCGTTGTTCGTGCGTGGCGCGCTGCAGTTCCTTCTCCAGCAGGTCCTGGAACTGTCGCCGATTGGCCAGCTCGGTCAGCGCGTCGACCGTGGCCAGTTGATGAAGCTCTTCGTGATAGCGCGCCTCGACGCTGCCTTCAGCGACGAACTTGAGGATGGTTTCACCTACCGTGATGAGATCGCCATCCTGCAGGATGGCCTCCACCACCGGCTGCTGATTGACGTAGGTGCGGTTGGTGGACCCCATGTCGCGTACCCGGAACAGGCCGTCGTCGAACCAGATCCGGCAGTGCTGGCGCGACACGCTGCGGTGCGGGATCTGGAATCCGGCCTCGGGCGCACGCCCGATCACCACCCCGCTCTCCTCGAGCGCTACGCGTCTGCCCAACGGATCACCATGAATGACAACCAGCGCGGCACCATCCGCCGCGTTGCGCCCCGGTCCAGGCGAATGGATGGTGCGCTGGGTGTTGGTTTCGGGCTCACTCATGGCGGGCGCGTCGTATCAACGCTCGATGCGCAATCCAATGGTGAACATGTAGTGGTCGAGCTGGCTGTTGGCGAACATGTGGTCGACCTCGACGAAGCCCGACACGCCGCCGGCGAACACCGCACTGAGGCCCAGCGCCACCTGACCATAGCTGCGCTCGCCACGGTCGCGCTGGAAGCGGATGGCGGTGGCCGAGGCGTCGCCATCGAAGCTGACGGCTACGTCGCGGTCGTCATCCTTCATTTCATTGATCCAGTCGAGCCGCAGGTAGGGCACGACCACGCCGCTGGCAGTCGAGGCCGTGTATGAGAGATCGAATCCCAGGTTGAGCGTGTGCGAAGTGCGCGTGCTGCGATCGCGGCGCAGCGCCAGCCCGGCCCCGCCCGTCTCGCTGAAGGCATCGATCCGGGTGCGCGAATAGTCCGTGCCGAGCCGCAATCCGCGACCGAAGGCGCCGCCGCTGAAGTCCCACTGCACGCTGGCGCCGGCCATGCCCTGGCTGCCGCCCGGACGCGCACTGGCGATGGCGTCCACCGAGGTGCTGGTCTCCTCCGGCGTTCCCGCATTCAGAATCAGGGCGTAGCGCACCTGACGCCGCAGATCGAGATCGAGGTCGCCCCATCCGGCATAGATCTGCCCGCCCATGCGTCCTTCGGATTGCCAGTCGAGGAATCCGGTGAGCGCACGTACACGGCTGTCGGAGCGCCCGCTGTCGCCATCGAATCGGCGGTCGGTGTCGAGCTGCGAAAGCACGGCACCGAGCACGGTGCGTTCCGACAGTCGGTAGTCGAGCCCCAGTCCGATACGCCCCACGTCGCCCTCGAAGCCGGCATCAAACGCGCTCGCCGAGCGCTCGGTGTTGCCGAAGCCGGCGAAGAAGAACCAGCCGAGTCTGCCTTCGCCATCGCGATACAGGGTCTCGTCCAGCGACGACGAGCTGCGTTCGCCGGCATTGCCGGTCTGCGCCGGCAGCTGGCCGAGATTGTTGCCCAGAGCGGCGTCGGAACGTCGATCGCCTGAGCCGGGACCGGCGTTGAGTATGTCCTGGCAGCGCTGGAAGAAAGCACTGCCCGGCTGTGCGCCCGCGCACACCGCGACCCAGGCGGCGTCCAGCGCGGCATCCGGCGTCTGCGCCTGACTCGGCGCGGCGGCGCAAACCAGGACCAGCAGAATCAGCGGCCTCACCATCTTGAACATTGCAGAATCCCCCTCGACACCCGCTCCTCGCGGACCGCGAAAGTCTACCCGATCGCGGCCCATTCACCGCTCCAGGCGGTAATTCAGCGCGGCCTTTCCTTCCGCTCCCGACTCCACCTCGACCGACCAGGCGTCGCTGATCATGTAGCGCAACATGACTACCTGTCCGGTGCCGAGCAGCGACACGCCGTAGCCAAGATAAAGACGCGGCGACAAGTACTTGCCGACGGTCAGCGCGGTTCCCAGCTCGGCAGAGGCTTCGACGCCGAGGTCGAGGCCGGTGCGGGCGCCAAGCTGGCGAGCCAGCAAATCGCCGCCGGCCGTACCGAGTGCAGTCGCGGCATCGGTCAACAGCTCGCCGTCGCCGCTGCGCACCGCCGACATCGGTCGGCCGACCACCAGGTAGGACAGCGCGTCCGACTGCGACATCTGGGGCCGCGAGAACAGTGCAAGCTGCGGGGACACCGCTTCACCGGTGACCTGCACGCCGACGGTGACTTCTTCGATGGCACGCTCGGCTCGGATATCCAGCCGCGGGTTGTCCAGAGCGCCATTGAACAGCAGGCGGCCGCGCTGGATCTCAAGCTCACGGCCATAGGCGGCGAAGCGACCCGACACGTCGATACCACCCTGGCCGGTCGGCGCCTGGCCGGGGGTTTCGCGCACCGTCAGCGAGCCGCGCAGACGGCCGTCCAGACCGAAGCCGCGCAGGCGCACGTCTTCACCGAGGTTCACCACGACGCGCGCCGTCAACGGGAGGCCCGAATCGGGTTCCGGGTCCATGCCGCTCTCGACGATCACGACGTCCGCGGAGGGTCGGTCGGCGCTTTCCAGCCGCGACAGGTCGATCAGCGCCGACGGCACGGCCACGCTGCCGGTGAGACGCGCGGCGCCGCCGCCATACTGCAGGGACAGGTCGGGCGAAATCCCGACGCGCGCCTGGGGCAGGTCGACGGCCTCGAAGTTTTCGCCGCTCAGACTCAGATCGGCGCTGCGCGTGGCCAGGTCGTAGTAACCATCCCACTGCAGGTGACCGTCGCCGGATCGAATCCTTCCGGTCAGCGCCAGTCGCTGCCCCGCGGCAGCGCGCAGGTTGAGGGTGCCTTCACTCAGGCGGATCCCGGCGGCAACCACATCGAGGGCAAGGCCGGTCACCGCAAGCCGGGCGTCCGGCTGCGGCTCGGCCAGCGTGCCGCCCACGGTGGCATTGCCGTCGATTCGCCCGCGCACGCCTTCCAGACCGGGCAGCAGGGTTTCCAGCCCTGCGGCGTCCATGCCCAGCTCGACCCGCGCGTCGAGGGCCCAGGTCTCCTGCAGCGGAGTCGCTGCCAGTGTCCCGGCGAGTCGACCATCTTCGCCGACGCGCGCGCGGATCTGCGCGCGCGCGCCATCGCCGGCGTAGACGCCGTCAAGCGCTATATCGTCGAAGCGCAGGGCGTTGTCGCTCGCGCCGGCAGGGTCCAGATACAGAGTCAGCGCAGGCACGGCAAAATCGAAGTCGGCATTCCAGAGACCCTGGACACGGCGCGCAGCGGCACGCCCCTCGATGATGCCGTCGAGACGCCGGAAGCCGTCCGGAAACAGGAACGGCGCGAACAGCGCCAGCGACAGCGCATCGAGATCCATGATGATCGCGGCGTCGCCATCAGCCGGCAGCAGGGCTTCTGCGCACAGCCGGCCGCTGCGCTCGCCGGCCATGCACGCCCGCTCGACGACGACAGCGTCCGCGGCCAGTGCCAACGCGACGGGATCCTCCAACGACCAGCGCCCGGCGTGCTCCACTTCGAGAGCGAGGCGCCCGATCCGCCCCCGCCATTGGCCGTCGGTCAATCCGCCGCTGGCGCCAAGATCCACGCTGGCCGGGGCGCCGCTCATGCGCAGTTCCAGCGCATGCTCGCCCACGCTGCCGGCCAGCGTCGCATCGAGACTGTCGAAGTGCAGGTCCTGGTAGGCCATGTTCGAAGCATCCAGCTGCAGGTCGACTTCACGCGCTGCGTTGACGCTCCCGGCGATCTGCAGCGTCTCCGCCGTCAACGCATCCATGCGGACCCGCCCAAGGATCACATCGAGTCCGATGCGTGGCGCATCGACGCTGCCGGCGACCCTCACGTTGCCGTCGGCGTGGGCCGCCAGCGGCAGTCCCAGTACTGCCAGATCGAAATCCACCATCTCCAGCAGCGCATCGATGATCCCGTCGCGCGCGCTGCCGCGCAGCGCCAGGCGACCCTCGCCGAACAGCAGGTCGGCTTCGGCCTGCCAGCGCTGCAGGCTTTCGGCCTCGAATGCGGCGCGTCCGCTCAACGGCGCTTCGCCGATGGCGCCGCTCAGATCGCTGAGCACCAGGTTGCCGCGCGGTCCTGCGTCGGACCAAATGCCCTCGGAAACAAGCTTCGCGTCGATCATCGCCGCTACCGGCAAGCCGATCCGCGATGGATCGAAGCGCTGCGCATCGGCCTGCAGACGCCAGCCGAATCCGTCGCTCCACTGCACCTGTCCTGCTGCCTGCAGGCGACCGAGATCGGTGACCGCCTCCATGCGCGCGATGTCGAAGCCTTCCGCGTCACCCGCGCCGCGCACCATGATCTCGCTGCGCGCGGCATCCACGGTCACCTCGCTGTCCAGCTCAAGGGTCCATGCATCGACGCCCCCGTGCAGCTCAAGCCGCCCGCTGGCCGTGGCGCGCGGCGCCTGCACGGGCCAGCCGATCTGCGTGAAGTCTGCTTCCAGGCGCGCGCTGAGCGGGGACGCCAGCAGCAGGTGACCGCGGGCCTGCAGCGTCTGTGTCCCTTCGATGACATCCAGTCGCACCAGTTCGACGCGCCCGGCGCTCCAGCGCAGCTCCAGGGCGTCGATTTCGATTTCGCGACCCTGCACGACGATGCGCCCACCCACGCTTTGTTGATCCAGGCTGCCGTCGCCACCAAGATCGATGTCGACCGCGCCCAGCGTCCAAGCCTCGATCCACGGCGACGGGTCGACGCCCTCGCCGCGTAGATCCAGCCGCCACGTCGGTTGCCTGCGATCCAGGTTCTGCGCATGCACGGTCGCCGCGAGCGGCAGCGCAGCGGAGCCCTCGGTGGTCAGGCGCAGACTGTGCGTGTCGCCGGCCACGGTGAGCGTCGTCGCCCATTCCGGATCCGGCGGCTGCAGATCGATCTGCAGCGCAGTCAGGTACTGGCGACGCGTGTCAACGCTGCCATCGAGCCGAACGGTTGCGCGCGGCTCGACGACCTGCAGGTGGCTGATATCGATCACGCCGCCATCGATTGCGAAGCGCGCGTCGACGCTCTTGATATCCGCAAGTGTGGCTGTCCCGGCGCTGATCTGCAGTCCGTCGATGTGCAGGCGAGCGACATGCACCGAAAGCGGGAGATCCAGCGCCGGCAGCCGCAGCGGGAACGGTTCCGCCGCCTGGGCGTCGGCATCGCCTTCGGGCAGCGTCAGCACAAGTCCGCGCAGTTCAACCTCGGTGACCCTGGCCTCACGCCGCAACAGCGCACCCAGCTCGACGTCCAGCGCCAGCCTGTCCAGCACCAGATCGAAATCGTCGCTGCGTACACGCAGACCCTGGATCCGCGCGCCGCGCCACAGGCTGCCATCCACCGACGTGTAGGTCACCTGTCCGGCCGGCAGCGCGCCGGCGGCCTGTTTCAGGACGTAGCGCAGGCCCATGCTGGTGCCGAGCAACATCCACAGGAAAACGCTGGGCAGCAGCACCAGCAGGAAGATGATCCACAGGACCGCGAGGCGGCGCGTGCGGGTCACAGGTCGGGGCCTATGACCAGATGCACGCGAAAGCCGCTGGGCTCATCGAAACCGCGCGCCAGATCGAGCCGGACCGGGCCGATGGGCGAACGCCAGCGCACGCCCACGCCAGCACCCACCGCTGCATCGAACCGGTTGCCGAAGGCGTTGCCGGCGTCGACAAAGGCAGCGGCACCCCAGCGTTCGGTGAACATGCGTTCGAACTCGACGCTGGCCAGCAGCAGGTTTTCGCCGCCGATCACCTGGCCTTCGTCGGTGCGCGGACCGAGCGCCTGGTAGTCGTAGCCGCGCACGCTGATGTCGCCGCCGGCGAAGAAGCGCAGCGACGGCGGCAGCGATTCGAAGCGATCGGTGAAGGTGCGCCCCACGCTGCCGCGCAGCAGCAGTCGATTGGACTCGCCCAGCGACTTCACGTACTTGCCGTCGACGCGGAACTGGGCGAAGTCGAAATCCGAGCCCAGCGACTCCGATCCAATGCGCAGCTCGCCGCTCAGCGAGAAGCCGCGCGTCGGCACCACGCGGTCGTCGGCAACCACGCGCACGGCGCGCAGCTGCGGGTAGACGAGGGTGGCGATGTCGCGGGTGTCCGCCACCGTGAAGCGCTCGCGTTGCATGTTCATCGACGCCGATGCATCCCAGCCCTTGAAGCGGAAGGTGCGCTCGACCTTGGCCTGAGCCACCTGCGACTCCGAGGTGTCGGTGTTTTCCTCGCGGACACCGAGTCCGACGTTGTACCAGCCGGCAACTTCACCGGGCACCGGGATCCGGTAGAGCGCGCCAAGGGCGGTGCGCCGCTGGCTGACTTCGGCCTGTACTTCGGCCTTGTGTCCACGTGCGTTGACCCAACGCCACTCGACGCCGCCGCGCACGCCGAGACCGGAGTCGGTGCCGAGCACCAGACCCGCGGTGTACACGTTGCGCTTGCCCGGCGTGACCACGACCTCGACCGGGACCTGCAGGTCGCTTGCTTCGTCCTGCTTCATGCGCACATCGACGATGCCGAAGTAGTCTGAATCGATCATCGCCTGCTGCATGGCCAACAGCCTCGAAGAGTCGAACGGCTCGCCGGTCTCGAAACGCGCATAGGCCTGCATGAAGGTCTCGGGAAACTGCGCGCCCTGGAAGGACACCGGCCCGAACATGTGGCGCTCCCCGCTGCTCCATCGGAGGTCGATATCGGCCTTGTCGATGTCCGGGTGCACCTGTACTACGGCATGTTCGCGGCGCGATGCGAAGTAGCCTC
The DNA here is from genome assembly GCA_964526035.1 of uncultured Gammaproteobacteria bacterium. Taxonomy (GTDB): domain Bacteria; phylum Pseudomonadota; class Gammaproteobacteria; order Xanthomonadales; family BPKI01; genus DAOMOD01. Next base: position 11,499 of record CAZGKE010000070.1, read on the forward strand.
GCGCGTTCATGCGCCGCTCGATGGCCGCCTTGGACGCCTCATAGACACGGTGGTCGAAGCGTTCCCCGGTCTGCGGCCGGAAGCTCTCAAGCGTCGCCACCGTTTCGCTGTCGCTGCGCGCCGCGCCATGCATCTCGACCTTCACCGTCCGCACCGTCACCGGCGTGCCCGGGTCGATGACGAAGCGCGCCTGAAAGCTGCTCCCGTGCGGAACCAGACTGGACTCGATGACGGGGCGGTAGTAGCCGTAGGGCTGCAGGGCGAGGCGAATGTCGTCTTCAGCACCGGCAAACAGCCAGCGCAACTGGCTTTCGCGCACGTCTTCCTCGCCGACCAGGGCGTGCAGGCGCATCAGTGCCTGTACGTTGGTGCGAGGCTCCTCGTCCAGACCTTCGATCTCGACTCCGCGCAACAGCGGCTGCGCCAGCGCGCAGACGGGAAAAAACAGCAGTAGCGTCAGAAGTCCTCGTGTCACCTGAATGCCCGTGAATGCGCCTTCGGCTTGATCGCGTGGCGCTGCTGCACCACAACATACGATATCCCGCTTTGACCGCGCGTGAACGGGTGCAAACGGGTATCCTTCCGGCCTTTCACGCCCGGGGAGGCACCATGTCCGAGAACGAGATCGTAGCGCCGCGTTCCGTGATCACGCGCATGCTCGACGCCGTCGAGCGGGTCGGCAACAAGCTTCCCGATCCCGCCATGCTGTTCCTGATCCTGATGTTTGCCGTATGGGTGATCTCCGCCCTGCTGGCCAACGTCCAGTTCACCGAGATCGATCCGCGCAACGGCAATCCGGTGCAGGTGAAGAGCCTTCTGGAAGGCTCCAGCCTCACCCAGTTCATGGCCGACATGGTGCGCACCTTCGTCAACTTCGCGCCGCTCGGGGTGGTGCTGGTGGCGATGCTCGGTCTTGGCGTCGCCGAACACACCGGCTTCATCAACGCCGGACTGCGCGCCATCCTCAGCGTCACGCCGAAGGCGCTGCTGACCCCTGCGCTGATCGGCGTCGGCATTCTCAGCCACATCGCGGTGGATGCCGGCTACGTGCTTGTGATCCCGCTCGGCGCGGTCATCTTCTTTGCCGCGGGAAGGCACCCGCTTGCGGGCATCGCCGCCGCCTTTGCCGGCGTGTCGGGCGGATTCTCCGCCACCTTCTTCGTCCCCTCCAGCCTCGACCCGCTGCTCGCCGGCCTCACGCAGGCATCGGCACAGATCATCAATCCGGGCATGGAGATCAACCCGCTCAACAACTATTTCTTCACCACCGCGTCCACCTTCCTGGTCATCGCCATCGGCTGGTTCCTCACCGACAAGGTCATCGAGCCACGCCTGCAGGGCACCGTGGTGGACGGCGATGTCAGCGACATGCCGACCATGAGTCCGTTGAATCCAGGCGAACGTCGCGGACTGATCGCCGCGGTGGTGGCCATGAGCGTGGCGATCCTGCTGTTCGCGCTCAGCCTCATTCCGGAGACGTCGCCGTGGGGGGCGCCTCCGGAAACGGTGCCGGCCGGCAGCCACCGCCTGCTCACTTTCACGGCGCCGGTGATGCAGTCGATCGTGGCGCTGATCTTCGTGTTCTTCCTGATTCCCGGCGTCGTCTACGGCTATGTGGCGAAAACGGTGAAGAGCCATCGCGACATCATCGCCGGCATGACCAAGGCCATGAGCGGCATGGGCTACTACATCGTCATGGCCTTCTTCGCCGCACAGTTCATTTACGCCTTTGGCCAGTCCAACCTCGGCGTGCTGCTGGCGATCAAGGGCGCCAACGCGCTGCAGGCGATGGGCCTGCACATGTCGCTGACCCTGGTCGGCATCGTGCTGCTGTCGGGATTCGTCAACCTGCTGGTCGGATCGGCATCGGCCAAATGGGCGCTGATCGGGGCCATCATGGTGCCGATGCTGATGCAGCTCGGCGTCTCGCCCGACCTCACTCAGGCCGCCTACCGCGTCGGCGATTCGAGCACCAACATCATCACGCCGCTGCTGCCCTACTTCCCGCTGATCGTGGTGTTCTGCCAGCGCTACGTGAAGGCGAGCGGCATCGGCACGTTGATCGCGCTGATGCTGCCGTTCTCGGTCACCCTGCTGGTGCTGTGGACGGCCTTCCTGCTCGGTTTCTGGGCGTTCGGCATTCCGCTCGGCATCGGTTCCAGCCACGCCTATCCGATTCCGGGCTGAGCCGGCGAGCGGCGGCCGCTCAGCCGGCCAGTTCGCCGATATCGGCGACCTCCAGGAAGAGGTCGCCGGCGGCCTTGAGCAGGGCCAGTCGATTGGTGCGCAGGCGCGCGTCATCGCTCATCACCATGACGCCTTCGAAGAACGCGGCCAGCGGCTGCTCGAATCCGGCCAGCTCGCCAAGCGCCTCCTGGTACATGCGCGCCTCGCACAGTTTGGGCACGCGCAGCCGCGCGGCGACGATGACGTGCAGCAGGGCGCGTTCCGCCTCGTGCTCGATGCGCTGGCCGTCGGGCATGTCGGGAATAAGGTCTTCGACCTTGCGCAGGATGTTGCGGATGCGCTTGTTGGCCTGCGCCAGACTGTCTGCTTCCGGGCGCGCGCGGAATGCGGCCAGGGCGCGCAGGCGCTGGTCGAAGTCGAGCAGGCTGGCCGGCGACACCGCGGCCACCGCCTCGAACACGTCGCTGCCGATGCCCTGCTCGGCGTAGTAGCCGCGCAGGCGATCGAGCACGAAGGCGTACAGCGCCGACACCGGTTCATTGCCCGGATGCGGCAGTTGCGCCTGGGCATGGGCCAGAAGATCGGGCAGGTCGAGGTCGATCCGCCCTTCAATGAGGATGCGTGCCAGGCCCAGCGCGGCGCGGCGCAGCGCGAACGGATCCTTGTTGCCTGACGGCTTCAGGCCGACCGCGAAGATGCCGGCCAGGGTGTCGACGCGGTCGGCGATGCCGAGCGTTTGCGAAAGCGCGCGCGTCGGCACCACATCGCCGGCGAAACGCGGCTGATAGAACTCGTCAAGGGCATGAGCCAGCTCACTGCCGAGCTGCTGTGCTTCTGCATAGCGGCGACCCATGACGCCCTGCAGCTCGGGAAATTCGCCGACCATGCGCGTCATCAGGTCGCAGCGAGACAGCTCGGCCGCACGCCGCGCCTGCGCCTTGTCCACTTCAAGCACCGGGGCAATCGCCTCGGCAAGCCTGGCCACCCGCTCGCACTTTTCTGCGATCGAACCGAGGTCCTTCTGGTAGACGACCTGGTTCAACGCGTCCCGATGCGCTGCAAGCGGCGTTGCCATGTCCTGGTCGAAGAAGAATGCGGCGTCTGCAAAGCGTGGGCGGATCACCCGCTCGTAACCCTTGCGCACTTCGCCAGGATCGCTGCTGTCGATGTTGGCCACGCCGATGAAGTGTTCGGTCAGTCCGCCATCGGCATCGCGCACGGCGAAGAACTTCTGGTTCTGCTCCATGGTGGTGACCAGGACCTCGGGCGGTACCCGCAGGAACGCCCTGTCGAAAGTGCAGGCGATGGCGCTAGGCCACTCGACCAGCGCGCTGACCTCGGCGAGCAGCCCTTCGTGCAGGTGCGCGTCACCGCCCGCCTGTGCGGCCGCCGCACGCACCTGGGCCGCCACCCGCTCGCGGCGCTCGAGCGGATCGACCAGCACGTGCGCAGCGCGCAGGCTTTCCACGTAGTCGCCCGGCCGGCTCACCCACACCGGCTTGGGGTGATGGAAGCGATGGCCGTGGCTGAGCCGGTCAATCTTGATCCCCAGCACCTCGCCCTCGACCAGCTGGTCGCCGAACAGAATCAATGCCCAGTGCACCGGGCGCACGAAGGCGATGTCGCGGCTGCCCCAGCGCATCGGCCTGGGCACCGGCAGACCCTTGAGCGACTGCTCGACCATGCCCGCAAGCAGGGCAGCAGTGGCCTGGCCGCCCTGCACGCTGCGGTGGACGAACCAGGCGCCCTTGGCGGTCTCCAGCGTTTCCAGGTCAGAGGGCTGCACGCCGCAGGACTGGGCGAAGCCGGTCAGCGCCGCGGTCGGTCGACCGTCGGCATCGCGTCCGGCGCCAAGCGCTGGACCGCGCCGCTCGATCGCCTGGTCGGGCTGGGCGATGGCGACATGATCGGCGAGCAGGGCGAGGCGCCGCGGTGTATACAGCGCACGCAGACCCTCGTGCCCGATGCCTGCCTTGTCCAGGGCGAGGGCCAGGCCGTCGCGAAACGCTTCGGCCAGAGCAGCCAGCGACCTGGGCGGCAGCTCCTCGGTGCCGACCTCGATCAGCAGGGGCAGACGGTCGGCCATCAGGCAGCGTCCTTGTTCATGGCCGGGAAGCCGAGCTTTTCGCGCTGGCTGAAATAGGCCTCGGCGACCGCTTGCGCCAGGCGACGCACGCGCAGGATGAAGCGCTGCCGCTCGGTGACCGAGATGGCGCGGCGCGCATCCAGGAGATTGAAGGCATGCGAGGCCTTGCACACCTGCTCGTAGGCCGGCAGCGGTAGACCCAACTCGACCAGGCGCGCAGCGTCCTGCTCGTGGCCGTCGAACATGGCGAACAGCGAATCGACGTCGGCATGCTCGAAGTTGTAGGCGCTCTGCTCCACTTCATTCTGATGGTAGACATCGCGATAGGTGACCCTGCCCTGGGGTCCCTCGGTCCACAGCAGATCGAACACGTTGTCGACGTTCTGCAGGTACATCGCCAGGCGCTCCAGGCCGTAGGTGATCTCGCCCATCACCGGGCGACACTCCATGCCACCGGCCTGCTGGAAATAGGTGAACTGGGTGACCTCCATGCCGTTCAGCCACACTTCCCAGCCCAGCCCCCAGGCGCCCAGCGTGGGCGATTCCCA
>CAZGKE010000071.1:0-16235 GCA_964526035.1 uncultured Gammaproteobacteria bacterium
GGTTAGAATACCGGCCTGTCACGCCGGGGGTCGCGGGTTCGAGTCCCGTCCACTCCGCCAAACAGCAGAGGGCGCCTCCGGGCGCCCTTTGTCTTATGTGCCTGTGCCTGCGGGCATGGCCCGGGCGCCCCGAACGATGGCGGAAAGTGCCGGTTCGGGTTAACTTGTCGCGTTTGAATTCGACTCTCTACGGAACACATCCATGCTTCAGGCCCTGCGCGAGAAAATGACCGGATGGGTGGCGCTGCTCGTCATCGGTCTCATGATCATTCCCTTCGCGTTCTTCGGTGTTGGCGACTACTTCTCTGCGCGCTCGGAGAATTGGGTGGCCAAGGTCGGCGACGCGGAGATATCACCGGACGCGCTGCGTCAGCGTGTCGAAGAGTTTCGTGCGCAGATGCGCAACATGATGGGCGATTCTTTCGATGCCGCCTATTTCGAGCGCCCCGAAATCCGCCGTCAGGTGCTCGATAGGATGATCGAAGAGGAGGTGCTCCTGCAGGCGGGAGTCGCCATGGGACTCGAGGTTCCCGCGCAACGGCTTCGCGAGGAGATCGCGGGCATTCCCGCCTTCCAGGTCGGTGGCGCGTTCGACCGCGACCAGTACCTGAGGCTTCTCAATGCTCAGGGCATGTCGCCGGCCATGTTCCAGCAACGGATGCTTCGAGACATTGCGGTGCAGGAGATTCCCCGGGAGATCGCGGCATCGGCGCTGGTGACGGAAGTTGAGGTCGATCGCTACCTCGCCCTGCAGCAGCAGCTGAGAGATTTCCGCTATCTGCGCATCGAGCCGCCGGCGCCCGATGAGGAGGCGTTTGACGGGGAAGCCACGCAGGCCTGGTACGAGGCCAATATCGATCGCTTCATGCAGCCTGAGCAGGTCACGATCGAGTACGTCGAGCTCACCGAAAGCAATATCGAAGTGGACACCGATGTCGACGAGAACGAATTGCGTCGTCGTTACGACGAACAGCGCATCCGCTTCATCGAGGAAGAACAGCGCCGGGTGTCGCATATCCTGGTCCAGGTGCCCGCTGATGCCGACGCGGAAGCGCAGCGACAGGCCCTGACGCGCGCCGAGGAACTGGCTGCGCAGGCGCGCGCGGAAGGCGCCGACTTTGCCGCGATTGCCCGCGAGGCGTCTGAGGACGTCGGATCGAGAGGTGCCGGTGGCGAGCTTGGCTGGCTGGAACGCGGCATGACCCATGAACCGTTCGAGGACGTCGCGTTCGCCGCTGAAGCGGGCGTCGTTGCCGGTCCGACTCTCAGCCCCGAGGGCTACCACATCATCCTGGTTCATGAAGTTCGCGAAGAGCGCGGCAAATCGTTCGAGGAAGTTCGCCAGGAACTCGAGCGCGAAATTCTCGAGGGTGAGCGTGAGCGTCGCTTCGCCGAGGTCAGTGGCGAGCTGATGGACTTGGTCTTCCGCGATCCCACCTCGCTGATTCCGGTGGCCGAGGCACTCGACCTGGAGATCCGCAGCGAAGGTCCGTTCGGCCGCATGAGCGGGCAGGGCGTAGCCGCCCATCCCGACGTGCTGCGTGCAGCCTTTTCCGATCCGGTACTGGTGGACCGTTTGACCAGCGATCCCATCGAGACCGAAATCGGTCGCGTGGTGGTGCTTCGCGTCAAGGAGCATTCACCGTCGCGTCCAAGGCCCTTCGAGGAGGTCAGCGCGCTGGTGGAAACATCCATGCGCAGCGAGGCTCGGGTCACCGCCGCGGAGCAGCGTGCTCAGGCACTGCTGGACAGGATCCAGTCCGGCGAAGCCACTCTCGATGCGCTCGCCGCGGAGCTCGAAGTAGAACTGCAGGCTGCGGATGGGGTGGGGCGCAGTGCGGTCAATCATGATTCCCGCCTGGTGGCGCAGGTGTTCCGGATGGCCCATCCGCAAGATGCTCCGGTACGCGATGTCGTTCCGCTCGCTGGTGAGGCATATGCGCTTGTGGAGCTGACGCGCGTGGTCGATGGCGACCCCGCCGCCGCCGACGCCGCCACCCGACTGCAGGCACGGGAGAGGCTGTCCCAGGGCGTGACCAGCGGCGAGACGCGCGCTTTCGTCGAGGCTTTGAAAGCCCGAACCGAGATCCGTCTCGCTGAAGCGGATCCGCTTTGAGCGCTCGGCGGGCGGCCGGGCCCGCCGTTCGCTTGCAGGCTTTTGCTGACGGTGCCGACGGGGAACCTTGAGCGGGTCTGATCCTGCTCAGGAGTTGCCCGTAGCGCCTTCAGATGGCCCCGCCGTCGGCCGACGCCCTGCGATCTAGCCGTCCAGTCCGGTCATTCCGAGCACGCTGTAGCCGGCATCGACATAGGTGATTTCCCCGGTCACGCCAGAGGCGAGATCGGAGCAAAGAAATGCGGCTACATTGCCGACGTCTTCGGTGGTCACGCTGCGTCTGAGCGGTGCGTTGGTCTCGACGTGATCAAGCATCTTGCGAAAGTTGGCTATACCGGCGGCGGCGAGTGTCTTGATCGGCCCGGCGGAGATCGCGTTCACGCGTGTGCCCTCCGGTCCAAGATTGAGTGCGAGATAGCGAACGCAAGCTTCGAGACTCGCCTTGGCCAGGCCCATGACGTTGTAGTTGTTGAGTGCACGCACGGCGCCCAGGTAGCTGAGCGTGAGAATCGAACCACGTCGGTCTTTCATCATCGGACGGAACGCCTTGGCCAGCGCGGCCAGGCTGTACGACGAGATATCGTGCGCTATCCGGAATGACTCCCGGTCCAGTCCGTCGAGAAACCCACCCTCCAGCGCTTCGCGCGGCGCAAAGCCGACCGAGTGCACCAGGACATCAAGCCCGTCCCAGTGCGCGCCCAGCTCTCGGACCAGTGCGTCGATCTCGCTGTCCTCGGCGACGTCACAGGGCAGCACGATGCTGGAGCCGAACTGAGCGGCGGCGTCTTCGACACGGCTTTTCAGTCGTTCGTTCTGATAGGTGAAGGCCAGCTCCGCACCTTGGCCGTGCATGGCTTCAGCGATGCCCCAGGCGATGGAGCGCTGGCTTGCAATGCCGACGATTAGAGCCCGTTTGCCCTGCAGAAATCCCATGGTGCCTCCCGCTGGCTGCTGTCTGAAAGCGCGATAGTGTACGCGAGCAGGCCCGACAGACTCACCCGGTGTCGCGGCGGCGGGCTCAGCCGCGAAACCGATCCTTCCAGGCGCGCAGCGCTGCAAAGCTGGTCACCCGATCCGCGTCTTCGGGAATCTGTTCAGCGAGTCCGCTGCGCACACCGTCGCTGTCGCTGCGCAGGAACGGGTTGGCGGCCTTCTCTTCGCCGAGGATGGCGGGCAGGGTAGGCTGGCCAGCGGCGCGCAACTGTTGCGCTTGTTCGATCCGCTGCGTCAATGCGCGGTTGCCGGGATCCACGCGCAGGGCAAAGCGTGCGTTGTCCAGGGTGTACTCGTGGGCGCAGTACACGCGCGTGGCGTCGGGCAATGCGGCGATGCGGTCGAGAGTAGAAAGCATTTGCGCCGGACTTCCCTCGAAGAGGCGTCCGCAGCCCAGGCTGAACAGCGTGTCGCCGCAGAACAGCAACCCGGGCGTGAAATAGGCAATGTGGCTGAGCGTGTGACCGGGCGTGGCCATGACCTCGAACTCGAGGTCGAAGCGTTCGAATTGAACCAGCTGTCCTTCGGAGACTCGGCGGTCGACGTGGTCGATGCGGCTGTCGTGCGGCGCGATCACGCTCGCGCCGGTCGCTTCCACCAGACGCGCAACACCGCCGATGTGGTCGGCGTGGTGGTGAGTCACCAGGATGGCGTCAAGCGTCAACTCGCGTCGAGCGAGGAAGTCCGCGACCGGCTGGGCTGCGCCAGGATCGACCACCAGTGCGTGGCCATCCTGGACCAGGATCCAGAAGTAGTTGTCCTCGAAGGCAGGAATCGGCGTCACTTCGAGCTGTCGACGCCGCAGGTTTCTCGTTTCGCGTATTTCGCTCACAATGCGCCAACATGCCCTCATTGCATTCCTCACGTCAAGGCGGCCCCGCGCAGGCATTTGTGGCAGCGCAGGGTCAGGCCCTGCTTGCGCTTTCAAAAGCCCGACTGCAGCCGCTGGTCGACGGTATCTACGGTGCCCAGGCCCTGCTGCTGACCCCCGACTGCAGCCATCTCCCCGAGCTTTCGCCGCCCATGGCCGGTTTGCGTCTGCATGTAGGCCAGGACGGGCGCCTTGACGGTGACCTGCGCGCAAGCGCGACGAATCTGCCGCTTCCTTCCGACAGCATGGCCTTCGTCCTTCTGCAGTACGCCCTTCACGGAGATCATGCCGACGCGCTGCTTGAAGAATGCATCCGTGTTCTAGCTCCCGAGGGAATCGCGTTGATCCTTGGCGTCAACCGGCTCAGCGCCTGGAGCCTGTGGGCAAGACGCCGGACCGGTGGTTTCCCGCCGGGTTCGGGCGCCTGTCGTCGCCTGCTGGCAGCCAACGAGGTGGAAACGCTGCAGGTTCGTCACTTTGGTCCATTGTTGCCGGGAAGCGCGGCGGAGTCGGCGTTCACCGCGGCATCCGGAAGTCGCTGGTTGGGTCCTCTGCGCGCTTCGTTTCTGCTGATCGCACGCAAGCGACGGGCACAGGCGACGCCATTGCGTCTGGCGGCCATGCAGCGTGGACGCGTGGCCTCTCCCGGTCTCGCGGGATCGTTTCGCGAGGCCAGCTGATGGACGACCACGTGGAGCTCATCACCGACGGCGCCTGTCTCGGCAACCCCGGACCTGGAGGCTGGGGCGCAGTGTTGCGCTGCAAAGGGGTGGAAAAGCGTCTAAGTGGCGCCGAGGCCCACTCCACCAACAACCGCATGGAGCTGACTGCGGCGATTCGCGGGCTCGATTCCTTGAAGAAGCCGTGCCGGGTGCTGCTGACCACAGATTCGCGCTACGTGATGCAAGGCATCACGGAATGGCTGCCTCGTTGGCGTCGCAGGGGCTGGAAGACCGCGGCCGGCAAGCCGGTGTTGAACCAGGACCTGTGGGAGCAGCTCGACGCCGCCGTGGCCAGGCATGAAGTGGAATGGCGCTGGGTTCGCGGGCACACCGGTCACGCAGACAATGAAGCCGCCGACCAGTTGGCGAGGGCTGCCGCCGAGGGTGTTGCCGGGGCACGCGCATGATTCGAAGACAGATCGTTCTTGACACGGAGACCACCGGGCTCAACGTCGAACAGGGACACCGAATCATCGAGATCGGTGCGGTCGAGCTGATTGCCCGGCGACCCAGCGGGGTGCATTTTCACCGCTACGTCAATCCGGGCCGCTCGATCGACGAGGGCGCCCAGGCCGTGCACGGCATCAACGCTGCGTTCCTGGAGGACAAGCCGGCCTTTGCAGATATCGCCGCGGAGTTTCTGGACTTCGTGGAGGGCGCGGAGCTGCTGATTCACAATGCGCCATTCGATGTCGGCTTCATTGATGCCGAGCTCGAGCGCCTCGGTGGCTCGGTCAGGCGATTGGCGGAAAGAACCGAGATCACCGACACGCTGGCGATGGCGCGCGAGCTTTACCCTGGTCAGCCCAACAGTCTCGACCGGCTTTGCAAGCGCCTCGGTGTGGACAACAGTCAGCGCGACCTTCATGGCGCGCTGCTTGACGCCCAGCTGCTCGCCGACGTTTACCTGGCGATGACCTCCGGACAGGGCGCGTTGGAGTTCGCCACCGACATTGCAGAGCGCTACAGCGGTGGACCTTCGGGGAGCCTGCCCATCAGCGCAGCCGCATCCTGGCGCGTCGTGGTGGTGCGTGCAGATGCGGAGGAAAGCGAAGCACATCGACGGCGACTGCATTCCATAGCGCAGCGCGCCGGACGGTGCCTGTGGGTGGAAAACGGAGATCCTGTCGACCTGGTTTCCTAATAGTCGCTCAACCGATGGCATAATGGGACGAACTGGCGATCGCGGGGAGGAATGGCCATGTTGCGGGGTTGTCTCGGATTATTGATGTTGGCGCTGTGCTTCGCAGCCCAGGCGTCGGTGGTTGAAGCCATCCAGGCGCACAAGCACATGGGCGTGGCGAGCTGTGCAAGCAGCGTCTGTCATGGCGCTTCGCAGCGCTTCGAGGGCTCGCGCATCTGGCAGAACGAGTTTGCGGTGTGGCAGGAGAGTGATCCCCATGCCGGTGCCTACCAAACCCTCCTCAACGATGACTCAAGGGCGATTGCGCGCAAGCTGGGCATCGGCCCCGCGCATGAGGCGAAGATCTGCCTTGACTGCCATACCGACAACGTCCCCGCAACGATGCGCGGCGAGCGCTTCCAGCTTTCCGACGGCGTCGGTTGTGAAGCCTGTCACGGCGGCTCCGAGCGCTGGCTGTCGTCCCATGCCGAGCGCAATGTGCCGCATGCCGACAATGTGTCGCTGGGTCTTTATCCCACCGCCGATCCGGTCAAGCGTGCCGAGCTGTGCCTGAGCTGCCACATGGGCAGTCCCGAGCGGATGATCACCCATCGGATCATGGGGGCCGGGCACCCGCGACTGGCTTTCGAGCTCGATACCTTCACCTGGATGAACCCGCACTACGAGATCGACGATGATTACGTCGCGCGCAAGGGCGAGGTCAACGGCATTCGCGACTGGGGCGTAGGGCAGGGCGTGGCCGCAGCGAATCTGCTGGACATCCTCCTCGACGACCGCCATGGCTCCGATGGCGTGTTCCCCGAACTGGTGTTGTTCGACTGCCATGCGTGCCATCGACCGATGTCCGGGCAGCGTTGGTCGCCGCGGCCGGGCACAGGCCTCGCGCCTGGGGTGGTTCGGCTGAACGACAGCAATCTGGTCATGTTCCGTCATGTCCTGTCAGCCATCGACGATGGCGCCCGTCAGCGTGTTCTGGAGCAGACCCGCGCCCTGCATGCGGCTACCACCCGCGATCGCAGCGCCATGGTAGCGGCGGCGCGGACGCTTCGCGCCACGCTTGCCGAGCTGCTGCCGCGGGTTGCCGATCATCCGTTCGGGCGCGAAACACTCGGCAGGGTGCTGGAGAGCATCGTGGCTGACGGCGACCGTGGGGAGTTCGCGGATTTCGCCGGTGCCGAACAAGCCGCGATGGCGGTATCCTCGCTGCTGGCTGCCTTCGAAAGCCTTGCCGCCATCGATGCCGCGCAGGTTCAGCAACTGCAGGCTCGTCTGGATGCGCTTTACACGGCGCTCGACAACGAAGACAGCTACAACATGCAACGCTTCATTGCCGCGCTTCGCGAGGTCCGTGCGGCTGCCCGCTGATCCGGCCAAGCGTACCCGCGCGGCGCGTGGCGTCGCGCCGGTCCTTTGCGGCATCATGTCGTCTGTCTTGACATTGCGCCGACTGCTGTTGCGGTCCGCCCAAGGAATCCAGTGAGCGCAGACGTCTACGTTCCCGGTTACCGCATCATCAAGCCGATCGGCCAGGGCGGCATGGCGTCCGTTTATCTGGCCGTGCAGGAGTCCCTCGACCGCGAGGTCGCGCTCAAGGTGATGGCTCCGTCGCTGGCTTCCGATGCCTCGTTTTGCGACCGCTTCATCAAGGAAGGCCGCATTACGGCAAAACTGAGTCATCCAAACCTGGTCACGGTCTTCGACATCGGAGCGCACGGCAGCACCTATTATCTGGCCGCCGAGTTCATCCCCGGGGGCACGCTGCGCGACCGCATGAACGACGGTTTGTCGGTTGCCGAATCCATCGATGTGGCGTGCGATGTGGCGCAGGGGCTCGACTTCGCCCACGCCAAGAACTTCGTGCATCGCGACGTCAAGCCCGGCAACATCCTGTTCAAGGCCGACGGCACTGCCGTGCTGGCGGACTTCGGCATCGCCAAGGCCATCGACTCGAACACCAAGGCGACCCTGGCCGGCAGTTCGATTGGTACTCCCCACTACATGAGCCCCGAGCAGGCCCGGGCTGAACAGGTGGATGGTCGCTCGGATCTGTATGCGCTGGGCACGGTCCTGTTCGAGATGCTGGTCGGCGACGTTCCCTACAATGCCACCGACCCGTTCACGGTGGCGTTGATGCATGTCACGCAGCCGGTGCCGACGCTGCCGCCCAAGCTGGCCTGGCTGCAGCCGCTGATCGACGGGCTGATGGCGAAGGAGCCCGGCGATCGCTTTGCAACCGGTGCCGACTTCATTTCCGCATGTCAGGCGCTCCTTGGAAGCGCGCCTGAGGGGCAGGCAGTACGCGACACCCAGACCCGCCAGGCGCGCCGCGTGGTACGCCGCGAAGGCGACACGACGCGCCAGGGGCCCGCTGCGTCCGATCTGGCGAGACGCCCCGCCGTGCTGATCGGGGCTGGCGCCGGTGCGCTGATATTGGTCCTCGCCATCTTCTTTGTGTTCGGCGGCTGGCAGAAGACCGAAGTGCAGAACGGCGTGTTGGGGCCGGGCAATGGCGTGGGTCCCATTGGCCCCGAACCCAATCCCGATGATCCGGATCCGGACCCGGTGTACACGCGCTCGGACATTCCCGACCTCCTGCAGCGCGCGGACACCATGATGCGCGAGGGCATGGCGGAGCAGGGGCGCAATCTGACCTCGCCGCGCGGCAACAACGCCGTGGAGCTGTACGGTACGATTCTGCGCATGGAGCCGAGCAATCAGGAAGCGCAGGAAGGTCTCGACGCAATTGCGCAGTTCTATCTCAGCCGGTCGCGCCAGCTCTACGATCGCCGCCTGTTCGATTCGGCGCGCCTTCTCGCCGAAGAAGGATTGATTGCGACCCCAGGCAACCAGGATCTGATCGAAGCGAAACTGGCGGCGGAAGAAGCGGCCATCAACAGCGACTGAGCCGGCGCGGTCCACGCCGGCAACGGGATTCCCGATCAGGACCGCCTGAGCAATACCACGGTCACATTGTCCGAACCGCCGCCATCGAGAGCGGCCACCAGCAGGTGATCCACGCACTCCTGCGCAGACAGATCAGTACGTGAAAGCGTTTCAGAGATGGTGCGGTCGTCCACCTCTTCGGTGAGGCCGTCGCTGCACAGCAAGAGCTGCATGCCTGGACCGAAGTCGCCTGATACCGTTTCCACCTTCAGGTTCTGCGGCTCGGTGACGCCGAGCGCCTGGGTCACCACGTTGCGATGCGGATGCGTACGCGCCTGCTCGGGACTGATGGCGCCCTGCTGGATCAATTCCTGGACATAGGAGTGATCCTGCGAAATCTGCTTGAGGTCCCCGTTCCACAGATACACGCGGCTGTCTCCCACCCAGGCAACGTCAAAGCTGTTCTCCTTGATCTGCACTGCCGCGATGGTGGTGCCCATCGGCAGGGTTTCATTGCGACCCTGGGAATGCTCGATGATGATCTCATCGGCCTTCTGGATGGCCTGCGCCAGCGAACGGCCGCTGGCGATCTCGGCAATCAGCGTATCCCGAGCGAGCGCGCTGGCAACCTCACCGTGCTCGTGGCCGCCCATGCCGTCAGCCACCAGCCACAGGCCGAGGCCGGCATCGGCGTGGTAGGTGTCCTCATTGTGTTCGCGGCGCAAGCCGACGTGAGTGCCGTGTCCGAATTCGATCATCTGCTCCTCGCTTCCCCCTGGAATCCGACCACGGCTAGCAGCTCTCGTGGTATCTGACTCGAAGCATGCCGGTGCGGGTACCGTCTGGGCAAGTCCAAGGCAGTCGTACTTCGACTGCCTTGGCGCCGTGATACAGGTCCCACGTCAAAACTCTATACGCAGCCCGAGGGCGATGTTCTCTCGCGTCTGGTTCGCAAGCCCACTGGTCCGCTCGTAAAAGATGAACGCGGAGCGACCGTTGGCGAACACCGCCGAAAGGCCAAGCCCGATATTCAGGAAATCGCGATCCACGGCATCGCCGCGCAGCACAAAGGGCGTGCCGCCCGGATCGTGCAGAAAGCGCACTACCACATCCTGCTCGTCATCCTGGAATTCGCGCTGGTACTCGACCTGGAAATGCGGCAGCAGTACGCCCCAGCTGGTACTCATGGCGTAATTCACCTTTCCGCCAAGGACTCCGCTGCGCGATGTCAGCGAACGGTCGTCGACGCGGAACGCCAGGCCCGTGCCCGATCCGGGCAGGGTGATGGTTTCGGTGAATCCGTCGATCTTCTGCCTGGCCAGCGTGGCGCGGACATAGGGGCCGAAGGTCCATCCATCGCGATTGAAATCGCGTCCAGCGGAGAGCGAAAACGCGGTCTGACTGCCATCCACGCTGCTGCTCGCCATCTGATTGTAGGTCGTGGTGCCGGTGGGCCCGGTAAGGGTGAAGTTGATCGACCGATCAAGATCGAAATCGTTGCGGCCAAGAGTCAGCACGGCGTCGAGGTAGAAGCTCTCCTGCCGGTACCAGGTGGAGTAGAGCGACATGCTGTATGCCTCGGAGCTGAGCGAGCCGGTGTTCCCGACCAGGTCCGTATCACTGCTGTTGTAGCCGGCGGCAATACCCAACACCAGTTCATTGCTGTATCGATAGTCGACGCCGCCGGTGATGCTCCAGCTGTCGAACTCGAAGCCGGCTTCGCGCTCGGTCACCCGCTTGTCTCCGCGACCGAAGGATCCGGAGAGGAAGAACGCCCAGCGGCTGAAGTCGGCGCCGACCTCGTCATCCGGGTTCGCGCCGAACAGCAGCGTGTCCAGGAAGCCCAGCGGCAGCACGCCGTTGTCTCCGCGCATTGCCAGCCCGCCGAAGCTCACTCCCGAGGCGCCGCCGCGCAGGGCGGCCATTCGAGTCTTGAGGTTGTCGAACTGGGCCGCGCCCATCTGCAGGGCCATACGGCCCGTGGTGAGCATTTCGTCGGGCATCAGCTCGCGCAGAACGTCGCGGACCTCGCCGGGGCGATCGCCCGAGCCGTCGATCAGACCGCGGCAAACGGCGATCAGGTCAGCCTGCTCCGCTGTCGGGCTGCCGATGCCGAGCAGGCGGGCACACACGTCGTCAAGCGCACCCGCCACCTCTCGATCACGCTCGGTGAGGCCGCTGGTGTTGATGATGCCGGCATTGATCGCAAACTCTACGCTGGACCCGCCGCTGATGTCGGCGAACGAAACCTGCACCGTATTGCGCCCCGGACGCAGAATGCGCGCACGATTGCTGCTGCGTCCGTCGACGCCGGTGTCGGTCAATTCGGATTCGATGGCCACCGAGCTGTTGGCCCCGGGAGTCCAGCGCAAGCGCGCGCCGGGCAGAGGGTTGCCTGCTCCATCGCGGGCTTCTACCACCAGTGGAGCCGACAGGTCATTGGTCGGCAGTGCCTGCCCGTCGCCGGAGACGATGACGAGCACAGCGCCCGGAGGCACTGCGTCGTCCAAGCCCGTGGCCTCGAAGAACACCGGCGGACTGCCTGCCACCTCGGCACGCACCCGGTTGATGCCGGGCGAGGAGCCCAGGGTCAACGAGTTGGACGAGGTGCCGTCAGTTCCGGTTTCGGTCGTTGCGCTGGCCAGGCTGCCGCCGCCTTCCACTACGCTCCAGGTCACCACGATTCCGCCAAGCCCCTTCGGCGCGGGGTCGCCCGGCGGCGCCGTTCCCACCACCAGGGGCAGCGGCAATGGCGTGGATACATCTCCCACCTGATCGTTGCCCGATACCACGCG
Organism: uncultured Gammaproteobacteria bacterium; assembly: GCA_964526035.1. Taxonomy (GTDB): domain Bacteria; phylum Pseudomonadota; class Gammaproteobacteria; order Xanthomonadales; family BPKI01; genus DAOMOD01. Next base: position 11,525 of record CAZGKE010000071.1, read on the forward strand.
GACTACCGGCTGGAAGCTGGAAACCGCTGCTTCCACCGTGGCTTGCGTGTTCGGAATACTGGCACTGATGACGATGTCGCCAGGCTCCCCGTAGGTGAAGGTGATCGATGCGAATCCGTCTGTGTCGGTAAAGCTGTTGGCGCCAGACAGCGTGGCGCTACCCGACAGCACCACCCAGTCGACGCGCTGTCCGACAAGAGGTGTTGAATCCTCATCGACCAGCGTTACCCGAACCACCACAGGCTGGTCGCCGGCGGTGCCGGAAGCGCCATTCTGATCGCCGCCGGAAATGAGTTCCAACCGAATCGGAATGCCTCCCGGCGGCGGCGGAGGTGCGTCGGTGCTGGCAGTGAGGTCGAAGAGAATCGCACCGAAGCCGTCGGCATCGGCGCGAATCCTGGTGAAGCCGGGTTCTTCCGGTGCGCGCACAGTCACGCTCGACATGCCGTCGCTACCGGACGTCAGCACCACCAGGTCGGCGCCGTCTGGTTCGATGGTCCCGGTGCCCTGGATACGCTGCCAGCGCACCGGAACATCGGCCACCGGCACGCCGTTGCTTAGCAGTTGGATGACCAGGGCGTCGGCGAACACCTCGCCGGGTTGTGCTGTCTGGTTGTTGCCGGAGATCTCGATCATTTCCCGCACGATCGGATCGCGGATGCTCAGGTTGAAGTCGACGGGAGCGAATTCCGATGTGAATGCGCGCACCACGATGTCGCTCGGCCCCTGTCCGGCCTGGGCCGTCACGGTCGCGACGCCGTTGCTGTCGAACTCGGTGATGGTGGCGGAATCGCCGTCCACGGTGGCGTTGCCGCTCAGGATCTGCCATTGGGCAGGTGTTCCCGGCATGATCACGCCAGGCGGAGACGTGCCGATCCGAAGCGGTGCAAAAGTTTCGCCCGCTGCGACCTCCTGGTTGTTGCCGGAAAGGATGACCAGGGTGGCCGGTTGGCCGGTCGTTGCGGTCGCGTTGAAGCAACCGCCGCTGCCGAGGCCGTCGACATCATCGAAACAGACCAATACCCCGCCCGTCTCCGGACCCATGCGCAGGCCGACCTGGGCCTCCCCTGAGCCGTCGGTGGTACGCACCGCAGTACTCCCGTCGCCGAGCGTCACGCCGGTCGCGTGGTCGACCAGGGTGGCACCGCCGCTGCCATCGGTCTTGATGCCGAACGAGACCTGTACGCCTGGTTCGGGTGTCGTCGAGAATCCGTCGCTGATGCTGGCGCTTACCCTCAGGGGTTGTGCCACCTGGGTATTGGACTGCGCGCTCTGGTTGTCGCCACTGACGATCTCGAGGATTCGCTCAAAGATGCCGACGTTGAACGTTACCAGCCCAGCGGTATTGCCGGTGCCGGATGGAACATCGGGTCCGAACGGGTCGCCCAGCCATGCCTTGACCGTGGCTGCACCTGGACTGGCGGGAAAATAATCGTTCGACGATTGGCCGATGCCATCGCTGAAAGTCGAGGACTCGCCGAGGAAACCAGACCCCGAGACCAGTTCCCAGACGATCCTGAAGCCGGGCTGTGGTGGATCGACAGCCACTTCGAGAGGAAAGGGCTGGCCCACGAAGACAACCGGGTTGGGATTCGGTGAAGCAAGGCTTGCAGACTGGAACTGAAAATTGAAGATCGTGCTGGCGGCACACCCGTTGCCGTCCGAGATGTTGACGCACACCTGTCCGAAAGAATCGAGTACCCCGCTGTCGATCGAGGCGAGGACTTCCGCGGTTCCGCCGTCCGGCACTGAGAGAACCGTGAAGTTGAATCCGCCGGTTTCGGGGCTCGTCGGGTGCAGGCGAATCGTGTCGACATTGCAGTTGAAGAACTGGACATCGATCGAGGCCGGGCCGGTTGCATTGGATTCGTATCGCACCTCGAGCGGCAGCGAGAAGCGCGAGCCGATGATACCCAGCTGGTCGCTGCCGCCGGCAATCGAGACTGCGCACATGAGGCCGGCCGAAGACGGGGTCGACCAGAGCGCGGCCAAGACGAATGTGAAGACGGACAAACGTAGTGTGCTGACCGCGCTGGAAATCCGTGATGAATTGCGCATCGAAACTCCCCAAAGATTGCTTCGTGACGATTTAATCGTAAATATACGCTTGAAAGGGTCATAAGGGCACAGCCCAGGAGTAGTCCCATGCGCGCATCACCCGGATTCAGCGCACGCGCAAGGCGTGCATTGGTGGCCTCCGCGGTCGCCCTGTTCACCTATTCGGCCGGTCAGGTCGCCATTGCTCCGGCCGAGGCGGCCACCGTCCGCAATCCCGAGGATCTGATGGTCGTCGACTGCCTGCTTCCCGGGCAGGTGCGAAAAATGGGGCGCATGGCTACCTTCATGACCGCGCGCCGACCGATCCGCACGACCCAGGCGGACTGCGAGATTCGCGGCGGCGAGTATGTCGCCTATGATCGCGCCAATTACCAGACGGCACTGCGTATCTGGACCGAGCAGGCACAGCTCGGCGATGCGGCTGCACAAAACTACGTCGGTGAGATCTTCCACAAGGGGCTTGGCATCGCGCCGGACTTCGCAAAGGCTGCCGAGTGGTATGAGAAATCGGCGGCCCAGGGCAACAAGCGCGCGATGGTGAACCTGGGCTACCTTTACGAACAGGGTCTCGGCGTCGAGCGCGATATTTCACGCGCCCTCAATCTGTATCGCCAGTCCTCAGGCCTGCCGGCCGAGAACGATGATCTGGTATTTGCTTCGACGGTGACGGTCAGCGCGGAAGCGCAGGCGGAGATCGAACAGTTGCGTGGCACCGTCGAGCAGCAGCGCGAGGAGTCGGACGCGCTGCGTTCGGAGGTGGAGACACTGCGCCGCGAACTTGAGCAGCGCCGACAATCGCTGGACGACGCGGCACGCGAACAGCAGGCGCTGCGCGTCCAGCTGCAGCAAAAGCAGGCATCCATCGGGGTCGACAGCGGGGAAATGCGCAGGCTGCAGGAGGATCTCGCTGCGCGGCAGGCCGAGACCGAACGGCAGCGCGAGGCGCTGGACGCCGAGCGGCGCAACCTGCGCACGCGCGAGGAGGGCGTCGAGCGACAGCTTGCCGCATTGCGTGATCGCGAGCGTCTTCTGGTCGAGGGCGCCGGCGGCAACGATGCCGAGCTGGCCGACATCCGTCGTCAGGCAGCCGAACTCAGCGGTTCGCTCAACGACGTGCAGGCTCGCGCATCGACCCTGCAGGCCGAGCTGGAGACCAACGCACAGCGGTTGGCGACAGAGCGAGCGCGGTACGAAGCGGAGCTGGAGTCGCTGCGCGAGCAGGTAGCCGCACGCCAGGAAGACTGGGAGTTGATGCGGATTCTCGAGGGTCAGCTGGCTTCCAAGGAAGATGAAGTGCGCAGGCAGCGTCGCCAGATCGGCGATCTGGAGCGACGCGTCGCGCGCAACCAACCGCTGCCGGCCACGAGCATCGCCTCCGTCGTTCAGACCACGCCGGTAGGTCCAGTAGTCGAAATCATCGAGCCACCGTTGACGGTGACTCGCGGTCGCCCGTCGGCAATGCTGCGCAGTGCGGCCGGCAACATGGAGGTGCTGGGCAAGGTCAGCGCCGACAGCGGCGTCGAGAGCGTCAAGGTCAACGACCAGATCGTTTCCGTCGCGGACAGTGGCGTGTTCCGCAGCACCGTTCCGGTGGAGAGTGGTGGCAGCCTGGTGACGGTATCCGCGGTCGACTCCCAGGGTCTGCGCACCGCGCTCGAGTTCATGCTGATTCCGCAATCCGAGAGTCGCCGCGGCAGTACGCCTTCGGTGCAGGCTGCGGTCAGCCGTCAGGTACGCAGCCTGCCGAGAGGCGTCAATCTGGGCCGCTACTACGCCCTGGTGATCGGCAACAACGACTATCAGGACTTCCAGACCCTGCAGAGTGCCGGCAACGATGCGCGCGCCGTGGCCGACGTGCTGCGTACGCGCTACGGCTACGAGACGCGACTGGTGACCAACGCCAGCCGCTTCGAGATCCTCTCGGCGCTGAACGACATGCGCGAAACCCTGAAGGCGGACGACAACCTGCTGATCTATTACGCCGGGCACGGCGAGATCGATCCCGTCGGCAAGCAGGGCTACTGGTTGCCGGTCGATGCCCGCGCCAACATGCCGATGACCTGGATTTCGAACAGCGCGATCAGCGACATTCTCAACACCATGGAGGCGCGGCATGTCCTGGTGGTGGCTGACAGCTGCTACTCCGGTGCGATGACCCGTTCCTCGGTAGCTACTTTTGATGGCGCCAACGCCGAGAAGGCATGGGGTGACTGGGTCAAGGCCATGGTCAACGGACGTTCGCGCACTGCGCTGACCTCGGGAGGCGTGCAGCCGGTGCCCGATACCGGCCGCGGAGAGCATTCGTTCTTTGCGCGAGCGTTCCTCAACGCCCTCGAAGACAACACCGAACTGCTCGATGCGCAGCGACTGTTCCGCGAGATCGCGGTCAGCCTGGCTCTGGCGGCTGTCGATGCGCCGATCGCGCAGACTCCGGAGTTCGCCCCGATCCAGTTCGCCGGCCACGAGTCGGGCCAGTTCTTCTTCAATCCCAGCCGCGCTGCCGGATCGCGACGCACGGCAGCCCTAGCGGGCTTGTAGGAACCACCCCGCTTGCGTATCCTTCGCCGCCCCTCGACCAGCCGGTCGAGGGGCGCGCGCCATGGATGAGCCGAATAGTGCGCCGGATAAGCGCCACGGATGGAATATCAGTTCT
>CAZGKE010000072.1:0-16132 GCA_964526035.1 uncultured Gammaproteobacteria bacterium
TTCGGTTTCGAGGCGATCGCCGCCGACGCCGGCAGCCTGCTGCTGCGCTTTTCGCCGGCGCCCGGCTACTACCTCTACCGCGATCGCACGCGACTGCACATCGTCGACGACGGCTTCGGCCTCGGCGCACCGCTGTGGCCCGAAGCCACGCCCTACCATGACGAGCACTTCGGCAACGTCATGGTGTTCTTCGACCAGATCGAAGTTCCGCTGCCGATCGGACGCACCCGCAGCGACGCGCAGCGCATCACCCTCGAAGTGGAATTTCAGGGCTGCCAGGACGAGGGCATCTGCTATCCGCCGATGACGCGTCGCGTGGACATCGACCTGCCGGCCGGCAGCGGCAGCGATATTGCTGCCGAGGTTCCAGCGCCGACGCAGGCGCGCGGGTTCGGTGCGATCCTGCTGATCCTGCTCGGCGCCGTGCTGGGTGGCCTGGTCCTCAACCTGATGCCCTGCGTGCTGCCGATCCTGTCGCTGAAGGCGCTCGGTCTTGCCGGCAGCGGCGAAAGCACGACCAAGGCGCGGGCGCATGCGCTGTGGTACACCGCCGGCGTGCTCACGACGTTCGCGGTGATTGGCCTTGGCGTGCTGGCACTGCGCGCCGGCGGCCAGGCGCTGGGCTGGGGCTTCCAGCTGCAGCAGCCGCTGTTCGTCGGCTTCCTGGTGTACATCATGCTTGCCATCGGCCTGATGCTTTCGGGGGTGTTCTCCATCGGCGGCGGACTCGCCAACATCGGCGGCGGGCTGGCCGCAAAGAGCGGCCCGGCAGGCGACTTCTTCACCGGCGTGCTGGCGGTGGTGGTGGCCAGCCCCTGCACCGCACCGTTCATGGGCGCCGCGCTGGCCTTCGCCTTCGCCGCGCCGCCGGCGCTGGCGCTGGCCGTGTTCCTGATGCTGGGTCTCGGACTGGCCCTGCCCTTCATCGCCATCGGCTTCGTGCCGGCGTTCGCCCGCATGTTGCCGAAGCCGGGCGCGTGGATGGAAGGCTTCAAGCAGTTCATGGCCTTCCCCATGTACCTGACCGCAGTGTGGCTGGCCTGGGTGCTGGCGCGCCAGCGCGGCGCCGATGCCGTCGGTCTGCTGCTGGCCGGCGCCGTGCTGCTTGCGATGGCGCTGTGGTGGCTGGAGCGGCTACGTCATCGGCAGAGACCGGTGGCGCGCACCTTCGCCATCGCCGTGCTGCTGCTGTCGCTGGCGCCGCTGCTGCTGATCCAGCGCATCGAAGTCCCGGCGCGCGACGGCAGTGCGACGGAGAGCGTGAACGGTTCGGTCGCCTACAGCGCCGAGCATCTCGCCGCGCTGCGCAACGAGGGCCGCGTGGTGTTCGTCAACATGACCGCCGACTGGTGCGTCACCTGCAAGGCCAACGAACGCCGCGTGCTGGCCGGCGATTTCTTTCGCGAGGCGTTGGCCGAGGTCGACGGCATCTACATGCGCGGCGACTGGACCAACGTCGATCCCGCCATCACCGCCTTCCTGGAAGCGCATGGCGCCGTCGGCGTGCCGCTTTACGTGGTGTATCCGCGCGGCGGTGGCGCCGGTGAGGTGCTGCCGCTGATCTTGAGCGAAGGCGTGGTCGGCGAGGCGCTGGCGCGCGCGGCGGGACCGGCGCCGCAATGAATCGCTCCACCCTGTTCATCATCGCGCTGGCCCTGCTGGGTGGATCGCTGGGTCTGTGGCTTGGCCAGCGCAGTGCGGCGCCACCGCCGCTGGTACACGCGCCGCTGACCGTGGACACCATCGCCATCGGACAGCGCCTGCCGGCCACCCGCCTGCCCGATCTTCACGGCGTCGAACACGACATCGACGCGTGGCAGGGACAGCTCACCGTGATCAACTTCTGGGCCAGCTGGTGCGCGCCGTGCATCGAGGAAATGCCGATCCTCGCCGCCTTCCATGAAGCGCATCCGGACGCCCAGGTGCTCACCATCGCGCTCGATCGTGCGGAGCCCGCGCGCGCCTTCCTCGACGATCTCGGCGTGAACCTGCCGGCGCTGGTCGCGGAGCCCGGTCCGCAGGACCTCTCGGTGCGCCTCGGCAACAGCCGCGGCGTGTTGCCCTACACCGTGGTGGTTGATGCCGAGTGGAAACTGCGCGAACGGCATCTCGGCAAGGTTGATCGCGACATGCTGGAGGCATGGCGGGCGAAGCATCTGTAACCGCGCCGCTTCAGGAGCCCACCCGTGGGCGACCGTCTGGCCTTCGTCGTGCCGCGCATGTCGGGGCTGAGGCCCACGCGCAATGTGGGAGAGGTTCCGCTAACGCGACGTAGGCGCCGCCGCCGAGCCGGCCAGAATGCCTCCGTCGATGTTGAGCTCGGCACCGGTCATGTAGCGACACTCGTCGGACGCAAGCAGCACCGCGACCGCGGCGACCTCTTCCACCGTGCCGAAGCGACGCATCGGCGTGTCAGCCACCAGGGCGCGCATGCGCTCCGCGCGCTCGGGTCCGTCGCCCAGCATGGGCTCCCACATCGGCGTCAGGATGGCAGCCGGATGGATCGAGTTGCAGCGAACGTCCAGCCCCTGCTCTGCGCAGTACAGCGCCACCGTCTTGGTGTGATTGCGGATGGCGGCCTTGGACGAGGCGTAGGCGGCCGCGCTGGCGATGCCGACCAGTCCCGAGCGCGATGAAACATTGATGATCGAACCCGCTCCGCGCGGGCGCATGGCGCGGATCGCGTGCTTGCAGCCGAGAAACACCCCATCGAGGTTGGTGCGATGCACCGCACGCCAATCGTCAAGCGACGCGTGTTCCGGATCGTGCACAAGAATGCCGCCCTCGAAGCCGGTGATGCCGGCGTTGTTGACGACGATATCGAGACGCCCCCAGCGCGCCAGCGCCTCGTCCACCACACGCTCCCAGTCGCCCTCCTCGCGCACGTCGAGGCGGCGATAGTGTGCGGCGTCGCCCAGAGCGGACGCAGTGTCCTGCCCGCGCTGGTCGTCGATATCGGTGAGCAGCACGCGCGCGCCTTCAGCGACAAAGGCACGTGCAATTCCGGCACCGATGCCGCGCGCGGCGCCGGTGATCAACGCGGTCTTGTCGGCGAGGCGGGTCATTTCGTCTTCACGCCTCTCCGTAGGAGCCCACTCGTGGGCGACCGTCCCCTCGCATCGATGTGACGCCCGGGTCGCCCACGAGTGGGCTCCTACGAGGCGGCGGTCACTCTCTCTTGAGGCGGCTGGTCAGCGTGTCCATCAGCTCCATCGGCATCGGGAAGACGATGGTGGAGTTCTTCTCGCCGGCGATCTCGGTCAGCGTCTGCATGTAGCGCAGCTGGATGGCGCGCGGGTCGCCGGCCAGAGTCTGCGCGGCGGCCAGCAGCATCTCGGAAGCCTGCTTTTCGCCCTCGGCGTGGATCACCTTGGCACGACGCTGACGCTCGGCCTCGGCCTGGCGGGCGATGGCGCGGACCATCGACTCGTTGAGGTCGATGTGCTTGATCTCCACGTTGGATACCTTGATGCCCCAGGATTCTGTCTGGCTGTCGAGGATCTCCTGGATGTCGGCGTTGAGCTTGTCGCGCTCGGACAGCATCTCGTCCAGGTCATGCTTGCCCAGCACCGACCGCAGCGTGGTCTGCGCCAGCTGGCTGGTGGCGTCGAAGTAGCGCTCGACGTTGATGATGGCCTTCTGCGGATCGACCACGCGGAAATAGATCACCGCATTGACCTTGACCGAGACGTTGTCCTTGCTGATCACGTCCTGGGTGGGCACGTCCATCACCAGGGTGCGCAGGTCGACGCGCTCGATGGTCTGCAGGATCGGGATCACGATGATCAGGCCCGGACCCTTCACCTTGTGGAATCGACCGAGGTTGAAGACCACGCCGCGCTCGTATTCGCGCAGGATCTTGAAGGCGTTGAGCAGCAGGCCGATGACGGCCATGCCGATGACGATCCAGAAGGAAAGCAATTCCACGTCGATACTCCTCTAGCGGTTCACTTGGGTCGTACATGCAAGGTCAGGCCGTCGACGGCCTCGACCTTGAGAATCTGGCCGGCGCTGACCGGGGTTTCGCTGTGCGCCCGCCACAATTCGCTGCGGATGCGCACATGGCCGTCGCCGCTGAAGTCCTCGACTGCCACCGCCGGCAGTGCCAGCAGCTCGTCGACCCCGGTGGTGACTGCAGCGCGTCGCGAGCGACCCAGCATCATCATGATCAGCAGGAAGGCGCCGCCGGTGGTGACGGCGATGCCGGCAATCAGCCCGCGCGACACGCCGAACCCCGGCACGTCGGTATCGAAAAGGATGATCGAGCCGACCACCAGCGCAAACAGACCGCCGATGCCAAGCACCCCGAAACTGGGCGTCACCACTTCCGCCACCATCAGCCCGACACCGACGATGATCAGCGCCAGACCGACATAGTTCACTGGCAGCACCTGCAGCGCGTAAGCGGCCAGCAGCAGGCTCAGCACGCCGACCACGCCGGGTACCATGGCGCCGGGGTTGTAACCTTCAAGAAGCAGTCCGTACAGACCGACCAGCAGCAGCAGGTAGGCGATGCTCGGATTGGTGATCACCGAGAGCAGCTGGTTGCGCCAGTCGGGAAGGAACTCGACGATCTCGGCGCCGGCCGTGCGGAGGGTTACCGTTTCCGCGTCGAGCTTCACCTCCAGCCCGTCGATCTGTTCGAGCAGCCCGTCCAGGGTGCCGGCGATGTACTCGATGACGTTTTCGGTGAGCGCCTCGCTGGCGGTCAGGCTGGCGCCTTCGCGCACCGCCTTTTCACCCCATTCGGCATTGCGTCCGCGCAGCTCGGCCAGCGCCCGGATGTAGGCTGAAGAATCGTGCAGGATCTTGCGCTCCATGGCGCTGGTCGGATCCGACGCCGCCGGCGGGTCCGCTGCCTCTGTGCCCTGATTCTCCTCTGGGCCTTCATCGTCGCCGGATGCCGGCGTGGGCGCGGGGCGCGGGGAGGACGGCTGCTGCCCGCCGCCGATCGGTACCGGCGTGGCGGCGCCGAGGTTGGTGCCAGGCGACATCGCTGCGACGTGACTGGCGTAGAGGATGTAGGTGCCGGCGCTGGCCGCGCGCGCGCCTGACGGCGACACATAGGTCACCACGGGGACTGTCGACGCAATGATCGCCTTGTCGATATCGCGGGTGGCCGCCTCCAGGCCGCCGGGAGTGTCGATGCGCAGCACCATGGCGTTGGCACCGATTTCGGCGGCGCGCGCGATGGCGTTGCGCACGTAATCGGTGGTGGCCGGCCCGATGGCGCCGTCGATGGTGGCCACCAGCACCCGCGGTGAGGCCGCCGGGGCCTGCGGCTCCTCGGTCTGTGCCAGAAGCAGGCCGCCGCATAGTACGGCGATCAATCCAGGAACCCAGAGCTTCGCTTTCATCGCGCCATTCTACGCGGTCACCGTGAAATCGCCCGCGACAGACTGGACAAGGTCGCGACGGCTCCTTCACACTTCCGCCCCCTGCCGCAGCAAGGTGTGCCGTTCGCGTCACGATAGCTGCATGATCGCTGCCGTGAAACGGACGTTTGAATTTTCATGCCGACCATCCTCGCCCTCAACGGACCCAACCTGGACCGCCTCGGCAGCCGCGAACCGGACACCTACGGTCGCCTGCGCCTGGACGAAATCCTGGGCGTGCTTGCCGAACGGGCGGTCGCTGCCGGCCACCAGTTCGACAGCTTCCAGAGCCAGGCCGAACATGCACTGATCGAGCGCATCCACCAGGCCGGGGACGCCGGCGTGGCGCTGGCGCTGTTCAACCCCGGCGCATTCACCCACACCAGCGTGGCGCTGCGCGATGCCCTGCTGGCCGTCGGCCTGCCTTTCATCGAGGTGCATCTGTCCAATCCGCACCGACGCGAGGCGTTCCGACGGCAATCATACTTTTCCGACATTGCGCTGGGCGTGGTCTGCGGCTTCGGCGCGCGCAGCTACAGCCTCGCGCTGGAAGCGGGCCTGGACTGGCTTGCCGGGCGCGAGGCGACATGAGCCCGGAATCATCAGCGCTTCATTTTCGGTGCTGCGGGACCTGACCCGCAGCGACCATTCTCAAACGGGGAATCAGCATGGATCTTCGCAAGATCAAGAAACTCATCGAGCTCCTGGAGGAGTCGAATCTTTCGGAACTCGAGATCCGCGAGGGCGAGGAGTCGGTACGTCTGTCGCGCCATCCGAAGTCGCCCGCCGTCCCGGCGCCGGTCGCGATGGTGGCTGCACCTGCAGCAGCTGCTCCGGCTGCGGCCTCCGTCGCTCCCGCAGCGCCGGCGCCAGAAGCCACCGCCGCCGACTTCCCCGAGGGCCAGGTGCTGCGCGCGCCGATGGTCGGCACCTTCTATTCCTCTCCATCACCGGGCGCGGCGCCCTTCGTCAAGATCGGCCAGACGGTCAAGACCGGCGACACGCTGGGCATCATCGAAGCCATGAAGATGTTCAACCCGATCGAGTCGGACATCGACGGCACCGTGATGGCCGTCCTCGCGGAAAGCGGCCAGCCCGTCGAGTTCGACCAGCCGCTTTTCGTGGTCCGTTGACGCCATGCTCGACAAAGTCGTCATCGCCAATCGCGGCGAGATCGCCCTGCGCGTGCTGCGCGCCTGCCATTCGCTCGGCATCCGCACGGTGGCGGTGCACTCCACCGTCGATCGCAACCTGAAGCACGTCGGCATGGCCGACGAATCGGTGTGCATCGGTCCGGCAGCAGCCACCGAAAGCTATCTCAACGTGCCGGCCATCATCGCCGCGGCCGAGGTCACCGATGCCCAGGCCATCCACCCGGGCTACGGCTTCCTCGCCGAGAACGCCGACTTCGCCGAGCGCGTGGAGCGCTCCGGGTTCATCTTCATCGGCCCGAAACCCGACACCATCCGACTGATGGGCGACAAGGTCAGCGCCATCCGCGCCATGCAGGCGGCCGGCGTGCCCTGCGTGCCGGGATCGGGCGGTCCGCTCAACGGCGACAGCGCGGCCAATGCGCGCATCGCGCGCGAGATCGGATATCCGGTGATCATCAAGGCCTCCGGCGGCGGCGGCGGTCGCGGCATGCGCGTGGTGCATACCGAGGCAGCCCTGCACAACGCCATCCACATGACCCGGCAGGAAGCTGGAGCCGCCTTTGGCAACGACCAGGTGTACATGGAGAAGTACCTGGAAAATCCGCGCCACATCGAGATCCAGGTGCTGGCCGACGGCCAGGGTCACGCCATCCATCTGGGCGAGCGCGACTGTTCCATGCAGCGCCGCCATCAGAAGGTGGTGGAAGAGGCCCCGGCTCCGGGCATCAGCGACGAACAACGCGACGCGATCGGTGCGGTCTGCGTGAAGGCCTGTCTCGACATCGGCTACCGCGGCGCCGGGACCTTCGAGTTCCTGTATGAAGATGGCCGCTTCTTCTTCATCGAGATGAACACGCGCATCCAGGTCGAGCACCCGGTGACCGAAATGGTGACCGGCGTGGATATCGTCTATCACCAGCTGCGCATCGCCGCCGGCAAGCCGCTCAATCTGACCCAGGACGACATCGTCATGCGCGGTCACGCCATCGAGTGCCGTATCAATGCCGAGGATCCCGACACCTTCATGCCTTCGCCGGGCGTGGTGAAGCGCTTTCACGCGCCGGGTGGCCCCGGCGTGCGCGTCGACTCGCACCTCTACGACGGCTATCGCATCCCGCCCAACTACGACTCGATGGTGGCCAAGGTGATCGCGCACGGCCCGGAGCGCGAGACCGCGATGAACCGCATGCGTGTGGCGCTGGCCGAACTGGTGGTGGACGGCATTCGCACCAATACGCCTCTGCAGCAGCGCATCATGACCGACTCCGGATTCCGCACCGGCAGCTGCAACATCCACTATCTGGAGCAGCGGCTTTCCGAACGCCGTGAGCGCGTCCCCACGGGCAGGACATGAGCGGCTGGCTGGAATCCAGCCTGGATATCGACGAGACGCTGCGCCAGTCCGCAGAAGAGGCGCTTGAAGTCCTCGGCGCTGAGGCGATCGTGCTCGAGGACGCCGGCGACTCGCCGATCCTCGAACCCGGTCCCGGCGAGACGCCGCTGTGGCCAAGCATCCGGATGAGCGCGTTGTTTCCCGCCGACGCCGATCGCAGCGCCATCCTTCTGGCTCTGCTCACCGCGCTGCCGGATCTGTGCGCCCAGCAAGTCGCCTTTCGTGAAATCGCGGAGCAGGACTGGACGCGTGCGTGGATGGATCGTTACCAGCCGATGCGGTTCGGTGAACGGCTGTGGATCTACCCCAGCCACATCGAGCCGCCGCCAGGCGAGCGTGCGGTCATCGTGCGCCTCGATCCCGGACTGGCCTTCGGCACCGGCACCCATCCGACCACCGCGCTGTGCCTTGAGGCGCTCGACGCGCTCGATCTCGACGGTCTCGACGTGCTGGACTTCGGCTGCGGCTCCGGCATCCTCGCCATCGCCGCGCTGAAGCTCGGCGCGCGCCACGCGACCGGCGTCGACAACGACCCGCAGGCGCTCACCGCTTCTTCCAGCAACGCGCGGCGCAATGCGGTCGACGAACGACTGACGCTGGTGGCCGCCGACCAATTCCATCCGCGGCGCTACGATATCGTGGTGGCCAATATTCTCGCCCAGCCCTTGATCGACCTCGCCGCGCGGCTGCTTGAATGCCTGAAGCCTGGCGGTCGCCTGTTCCTGTCCGGCATTCTCGCCGAGCAGGGCGCAGCCGTGACACGCGCCTACGCCGACGCGTGCAGGTCCATTCATAGCGACTTTCGAGAAGGCTGGGTGCGCGTTTCCGGGGAGCGCCGCTGATGTATACGCACTGTCCGCAGTGCTGCGCCGAGATGAGCGTCGACGCCGTCATCCTTGCGCGCGGTCGTGGCGAAGTGGAGTGCGCAGTGTGCGGTGCCGCTTTCAATGCGCTGCCGCTGCTTGTCGAGCAGGCCAGCACCGAGAACCCGCCGACGGCACGCGTGCCGAAGGGCGTCGAAGTTCCCGAGCAACCCGGACTTTTCGATCCGCCTGCGCCGACGCCGCCGCCGTTCACCCTGCAGCGTCGCCGCGTCGAAGCGGCGAATTCCAGTCGCCCGCTGGTGGGTCTGTGCGCCTTGCTGGCGCTCCTCCTTGGAGCGCAGATCGCCTACGCAGCGCACCAGTCGCGCATCGAACAGGAGACGCTGCGCCGCGCCCTCACCGAGCTGTGCCGACCGTTCGGCTGCATCCCGATGCCGCGTCGCGACACCGCGGCCGTGGCGCTGATCAGCCGCGACGTGCGCCAGCACCCTTCGGCCGAGGGCGCGCTGCTGATCACCGGCAACCTCACCAATCGCAGCGACGTTCCGGTGGCCCTGCCCACGATCGAGATCGTGCTTGCCGACCTGTCCGACCGGCGCATCGCCATGCGCCGCTTCCGCGCCTCCGAGTACGCCCAGGATGCGGAACTTGAACGCCGCGGTCTGCAGCCGGGGAGCGTGTTGCCGGTGGCATTCGAAGTGGAAGACCCCGGGCGCGATGCGGTGGCCTTCAGCTTCGCCTTCCATTGATGAAGGCGCGTCAATGACTTGCGCGCGGCGCAAAAATTTGCAGCGGTGCGCACTGTCCAAGCCGGTCGGCACGCGCTAGACTCCTGTGCCCTGTACGACTCCGCGCAGCATTTCCCAGGCTGCACACGATGCGCCCCCGCACATACAACTAGAACTACCAAGCACAAGTGAACGCTGTCATGAATTCCGTGGTCTCCCTGCGTACGCAGACGTCGCCGCATGACGAATTGCAGCCCGCGCTTCGCGAGTGTGTGGCGCGCGCGGTTTCGCGCTACCTCCGCGATATCGGCGATTCCGCGACCGGCGATCTGTATCGCCTGGTGATCGACGAAGTCGAAGCGCCGATGCTGGCCTCGGTGCTCACCCACTTCGAGGGCAACCAGTCGCGCGCCGCCCAGGCGCTGGGCATGTCGCGCGCCACGCTGCGCAAGAAGCTGCGTCACTTCAGTCTCATCTGATCCACCGATGATCGACACCGTCGCGGTGCGCCGCGCCCTGCTCTCGGTCTCCGACAAGACCGGCCTGCTCGATCTCGCTCACGCCTTGGCAGCCCGCGGCATCGCATTGCTCTCCACCGGCGGCACCGCCCGCACCCTGCGCGAGGCCGGACTGGCGGTGACCGACGTCAGCGAAGTCACCGGCTTCCCCGAGATCATGGACGGACGGGTCAAGACCCTGCACCCGAAGATCCACGGTGCCCTGCTCGGTCGCGCCGGAACCGATGCGGCGGTGATGGACGAGCACGGCATCGCGGCCATCGATCTTCTGGTGCTCAACCTGTACCCGTTCGAGCAGGTCAGCGCGCGCGCCGACTGCACGCTTGACGAGGCCATCGAGAACATCGACATCGGCGGCCCGGCGATGCTGCGTGCGGCGGCCAAGAACTTCGACCGCGTGACGGTGCTGACCGATCCGGCGCAGTACGCAGCGCTGCTTGCGGAACTCGATGCGCACGACGGCGCCACCTCCCGCGCCACGCGCTTCGCTTTGTCGGTGGCTGCCTTCAACCGGGTGGCGCAGTATGACGCCGCGATCGGCAACTACCTCTCGTCGATCGAAGCCGACGGCACGCGCGCGCCGTTTCCCGCGCAGCAGCACGCAAGCCTGGTCAAGGTCATGAACCTGCGCTACGGCGAGAACCCGCACCAGCAGGCGGCGTTCTACCGCGACCTCGATCCTCTTCCCGGAACGCTGGCGACATTCCGGCAGCGCCAGGGCAAGGCGCTCTCGTTCAACAACCTTGCCGATGCGGACGCAGCCTGGGAATGCGTGCGCCAGTTCGAGGCTGCGGCCTGCGTGATCGTCAAGCACGCCAATCCCTGCGGAGTCGCCGTCGCCGCCGACATCGGCACGGCCTATGAGCTGGCCTACGCCACGGACCCGACCTCGGCCTTCGGTGGCATCATCGCCTTCAACCGGCCGCTCGACGCCGACACCGCCAGAACCATCGTCGAACGCCAGTTCGTCGAACTGATCATCGCGCCGGAGGTGGACGCCGCGGCGCTCGCCGTGACCGCGAAGAAGCCCAACGTGCGGGTGATCGAAATCCCGCCCGGCGATGGCCGCAACCGCATCGACCTCAAGCGTGTCGGTTCGGGCATGCTGCTGCAGGACGCCGACGTTCGCGAAGTAAAAGCCGATGAACTCACGGTGGTGTCCGCCCGCACGCCTGATGCGGCAGAGCTTGCCGACCTGCTGTTTGCCTGGCGGGTGGCCAAGTTCGTCAAGTCCAACGCCATCGTCTACGCCCGCGACGGCCGCACCGTCGGCGTCGGCGCGGGCCAGATGAGCCGCGTGGTGAGCGCGAAGATCGCCGGCCTGAAAGCCGAGGAAGCCGGCCTTGAAGTGCCCGGAAGCGCAATGGCGTCCGATGCCTTCTTTCCGTTCCGCGACGGCATCGATGCCGCGGCCGCTGCCGGCATCCGCGCGGTGATCCAGCCCGGCGGCTCGATGCGCGATGCCGAGGTGATCGCCGCTGCCGATGAGCACGGCATGGCCATGGTGTTTACCGGGGTACGCCACTTCCGCCACTGATCGGGTCGCACCGAACGCACACCTTGTGCGCCCGAAAGTGTGCTGAGCAACGCGCTCAGCTGCCGATGAATTTCGGTATGCTCGGGCTCGCCTTGTCGATCGCCGAGTCGTCCGTTGTCCGGATCGAGTCCCATGCTGAGCATCACCTTGATCTTCATCGGTGTGCTGTTGCTCGGCACCGTACTTGTATTCAACACCCTGGTCCGTCGGCGCAATGCGGCCGAAAATGCCTTTGCAGGCATCGACGTCTACCTGACCATGCGCTACGACCTCATCCCCAATCTGGTGGAGACGGTCAAGGGCTACGCCCAGCACGAGCGCGAGACGCTGCACACAGTGATGGAGATGCGCGCGCTGGCGATGGCGGGCAACTTGCCAAGCAACGGTCAGGTGGAGCTCGACAACAGGATCCGTGATGGCATGAGCAGGCTGTTCGCGCTCGCCGAAGCCTATCCCGAGCTCAAGGCCAGCGAGCAGTTCCAGCAGCTCGAGCGCGCGCTGAACGAGGTCGAGGAGCGGCTGTCCGCGGCGCGGCGCGCCTTCAACGCTGCGGTTCTTGATTACAACAATGCGGTCGACCAGTTCCCCACCAACCTGGTGGCCATGGCCATGGACTTCCGTCGCCGCGCGTTCCTCCAGGCTGACGACAAGGCGCGTGCCAAACCTTCGGTCGGCCGGCTGATGGCGGGCTGATCGTGCGCATGGCGTACGACCCGGGACCGTCCGAGGGCGGACTGGCGGCGGCGCGGCCTCATCAAGACACACTGGGAGGGCGGTGATTCGTGTCTACCGCGCGCCAGGACTTCGAGAGCGTGATGCGCGAGCACGTCGCACCTCATACGGCTGCGATGGAAGCGCTGCGGCGGCAGGTATTGGGACGCTGCTTGCTGGTCAGTGCAGCTCTCCTAACGCTGGGTACCTTGATCCTGGTGGCGCTGTCCCATGCCGAGGTGACCGGTCGCTGGGAAATTGCCGGGGGGGTAACGCTCGGACTTCTTTTCTTTCTCTGGAAGCGGCAGTACGACGACTATCGCAGCCAGTTCAAGAAGCGCATGGTGCAGCCGCTGGTGCACGCATGCGACCCGCGTCTCGTCTATTGGCCGACCGACGCAGTCGCGCGCGAGGACTTCGAGGCTTCGGGTCTGTTCCGCGACCCTCCGATCACCCGCTACTCCGGCGAGGATCTGATCCACGGCACGCTTGGCGCCACCGCGATCCGCTGCTCCGAGGTCACGGCACGCTACAGGAGCCTGGTGAAGCACCGCGGCAGCAACGACGTCGAGATCTTTCGTGGCCTGTTCGTGGTCGCCGACTTCAACAAGCATTTCCAGGGCAGCACCTATGTCCTGCCAGACCGCGCGCAGCGGTCGCTGGGCGCACTCGGCCAGATGCTTCAGTCGCTGGACAGCACCTACGGCCAGTTGGTCAAGCTGGAGGATCCCACTTTCGAACGCCTGTTCGTGGTGTACGCCTCGGATCAGATCGAGGCGCGCTACATCCTGTCGGCGGCGTTGATGTCGCGCATCAGTGACTTCCGCATGAAGTCAGGACACACCCTGCGCCTGGCCTTTCTCCGCTCGAAGCTCTACATGGCCATCCACATCCCCCGCAACCTGTTCGAACCGCGGCTCCTGCGCAACGTGCTGCAGCCGTCGATCTACCGCGAGATCTGGGACGACATCCAGCTGATCACCGATATCGTCGAGGACCTGAACCTCAATACGCGGATCTGGAGCAAACGCTGAAGCGTGGCGGCGGATCACGTCGCCACCGGAAAGCCGTAGCGCGAAACGACTCGGCACGTTCGAACGCGCAGCGAGAGACGATGGCCTTGCCCCACATGGTGGCGCAATGTGTGACTCGAACGTCGATTGCGACGCGCGGTCTGACGTACCATGCGACCTGGTGAAGTGCGCCGGGCGATGGCTGCGGACCCGCGGTTCGGCAGCGGCCAGAGATCTTTTCTTCGGCACCATTCACCTCACGTTCCCCGCGCAGATGCGCTTTGGAGGGCCCGGCGCCAATTTGTCGCCATTTCATGATCATTTCGTTTCCGAACACTCGTCATGGTCGTAAGGAACCGGGCCGGATACTTCTGGTCGTGCTCCTGCTCCTGGCACTTCCGGCCTGGTCGGTGGACGAGACGGGTATCGCCGAACTGCAGGCGCTGCGCGACAGCGATCCGGCGGCCCTGCTGGAGCGCATCACCCGCGAGCAGGCCGGACCGCAGAGCGGCCTCGATCCGCATTATCTGGCCCACCAGTTCCGCCTCCGCGCAGAAGTGCTGCGCAATCGCGGCGACTATGGGCTGGCGCGCGAGGACGCGATGGAATTCCAGCGCCGCGCGGAGGCCCTCGACGATCCGCTGTTGCAAAGCCGCGCCCTGATGCTGCACGGCACGCTGGAGGCCGAGCAGAGCAACATCGCGGCGGCACTGGAATGGTTCCACCAGGCTCGGCAGCTGCTCGAAGTCCACGGAGAAAGCGGCGAACTGGCACGCATCAACAACGCCATCGGCGTGGCCCACAATTTTACCCACAACTACGAGCGCGCCCGTCACTACTACGAAGAGGCGCTGCGGCTGGCACGTGCCAGCGGCGAAGTGGTGATCGAGATCACCGCGCTGGGCAACCTGGCGCTGACCGTATCGGAGATCGAGGGTCCCGAGGCCGGTCTGGCACTGCATCGCGAAGCACTTGCGCTGGCGAAGGCACGCGGCGACCTGCAGGTGGTAGCCAACCAGGAAGGCAACATCTGTCAGCGACTGCTGCAGTCGGGCGATCCCGAGGCGGCCCGCGAGGCCTGCCTGTCGGCGCTGGCGATGGCAACGGAGCAGCGCATGAGTCGCACCGTGGCCGGTGTACAGATGACGCTCGGCGACATCAGCCGCAGCCAGGGCGACCTGCGCGGCGCGGTGGCACACTACGACGCCGCGCTGACCGAGGCTGCGGGCGTGGTGCCCAGGGTCGAGCTGACGCTGCGACGCCAGCTGGCGGAGACGCACGATGCGCTGGGCGAAGCGCTGCCCGCATTGAGACACCTGCAGGCGATGGTGAGCCTGCGCGAAGAGCTGGACGCGCGTGAACGCCAACGCGAGGTCGAAGAGCTGGAAATGCGCTATCGGGTCGAGCAGCGCGAACGCCAGCTCGAGGTGCTGACTCTGGATGCCGCGCTGCAGGAGGCGCGACTGCGTCAACGCACACTGATGTTGGTAGCCACCGGCGCCGCACTGCTTCTCGCCAGCCTGGCCGCGCTGCTGGCCTGGCGCGGCTATCGCATCGAGGTGCAGATGGAGAAGAAGCTGACTGCACGCAACGAGTCGCTGGAGGCGGCGCTCAAGCAGATCAGCCATATGGCACGCACCGATCCGCTGACCGGACTGTGGAACCGTCGCGCGTTCGAGGAGATGGCCGCACGCGAAATGGAGCGCGCGGCACGCAACGGCGAGCCGTTGGCGCTGGCCATGGCAGACATCGACCACTTCAAGCCACTCAACGACCGTCACGGTCACAGCGCCGGTGACGACGTGCTCAAGGAGGTCGCGGCGATGCTGCAGGCAGCGCTTCGAGACGTCGACATGGTCTGTCGCTGGGGAGGCGAAGAGTTCCTCTGTCTGTTGCCTGCCAGCGACAAGGCGGCGGCGCGACGGGCCATGGATCAGGTGCGTCGGCAGCTGGCTGTGCGACCGCTGGAAGTCGACGGCGAGTCCTTCACCGTGACGATGACCTACGGTATCGCTGCGGTCCATGGCGACCTCAAGGCAGCGATCGCTGCCGCCGATGCTGCCATGTACGAAGGCAAACGTGCGGGCCGCAATCGCATCGAAGTGGCCGACGACGCCGTCGGCATGAACTGAGCGTCTCGCGCGCATCCCTGCTGCACGACGCGCAGTCTGCGCACACCGTACCCTGCACGGCACGACGACCCTTTCCGCCTGGAACCGACATGGCCCTGAAATCCACCGTGCACCGTGCAGAGCTGCAGATCAGCGACGTCGACCGCGGCTACTACGCCACGCATGCGCTGACTCTCGCGCAGCATCCTTCGGAAACCGCGCAGCGGCTGATGGTTCGCCTCCTCGCCTTCGCCATGTTTGCCGACGATCGCCTCGAGTTCGGCCGCGGCTTGAGCAGCGACGACGAACCCGACCTGTGGCGCAGGTCGCTTGTCGGCGACATCGAACTGTGGATCGAACTGGGCCAGCCCGACGAATCGCGCATCCGCAAGGCCTGCGGCCGCGCCCGGAAGGTGGTGGTGATCGGCTACAGCGGTCGCGCCTTCGGGCTGTGGTGGGAGAAGAACGCCGCCGCGCTCGCACGCCATGACAACCTCGACGTGCTGCAGTTGCCCGCTGGCAGCGCCGACCAGCTCGCCGCCCTGCTCGACCGCAACATGCAGCTCCAGTGCCTGGTGCAGGATGCTGAGCTGCAGCTGTTGGGCGATACCGGCAGCGTTTCGGTCACGCCGCTGGCGCTGAAGGGTCGGTAGCGCGCGGATCGCTGAAGCCACGCCGACCGTCGTTTTCAGCTGCGGACGGGTTTTCCCAGGCTTCCGAATCGAATCATGTCGGGAGGCAGTACGAGGGGTCACTGATCGTGGTCAC
>CAZGKE010000073.1:0-16008 GCA_964526035.1 uncultured Gammaproteobacteria bacterium
ACTCGCGACCCCGACCTTGGCAAGGTCGTGCTCTACCAACTGAGCTATTCCCGCGGGAGACCGCGCATTCTACGAACCGGCTGCGCGCTGTCAAGCGCCGGGTGGCAGTTTACCACCTTTGCTGCTGGCCATGACCACCGGCCACGCGGCGCGCATGTATACCAGACCCGACCACAGCGTGAGGCCTGCAGCGGCAACCAGCAGCACCTGGCCGATTTCGTAGATCGGCAGGCCGAAAAGGGGCAAGCGGTACAGCAGCATGATCAACGCCACCATCTGCACAATGGTCTTGATCTTGCCGATGCCTGCCACTTTCACCCGCGCGCGTTCGCCCAGCTCGGCCATCCATTCGCGCAGCGCCGACACGGTGATTTCGCGACCGACGATCACTGCGGCGACGATCGCCATCAGCGCGGTGGGATCGGCCTGAACCAGGAGAAACAGCGCCACCACCACGGTGAGCTTGTCGGCTACCGGATCGAGGAACGCGCCGAATGGTGATGTCTGGTGGAAACGCCGCGCCACCCAGCCGTCCAGCCAGTCGGTGATGGCTCCGGCCGAAAATACGGCGGCTGCGGCAATCGGTGTCCACGGGTAAGGCATGAAGAACACCACGACCAGAACAGGAATCAGCGCGATGCGGAACAGGGTCAGCAGTGTGGCGGTGTTGAGGGTCAAGCGCTGCCTCCGTGGAAGGCGACATAGATGCGTTCGGCGATGTCGCGCTGCACGCCCTTGACCCGGCACAGCTCCTCGATGCCGGCAGCTTCGATTCCGGAGAGCCCGCCGAAATGGCGCAGCAGCGCGGCGCGGCGCTTGGGACCGATGCCTTCGATTTCGTCCAGCACGCTGCCCTGCCGGCGCTTCTCGCGACGCTGGCGGTGTCCGCCGATGGCGAATCGGTGCGCCTCGTCGCGGATCTGCTGCACCAGATGCAGGGCCGGAGAGGCAGGCCCCGGCCTCAGGCTGCGCCCATTCTCCAGGATGAGCTGCTCTTCGCCCGGCCGCCGCGCTTCCCCCTTCGCTACGCCGACCATCACCACGCCTTCCACTCCCAGTTCGGCCAGCGCAGCGCGGGCGCGCGACAGCTGGCCCTTACCCCCGTCGATGAACAGGATATCAGGCAAAACGCCCTCGCCCGCCTGGATGCGCCTGTAGCGTCGCGTCAGCGCCTGTTCCATCGCGGCGTAGTCGTCGCCTGGAGTCACGTCACGGATATTGAAGCGACGATACAGCGAGCGCTGTGCGCCGCTGGCGTCGAACACGACGCAGGATGCGACGGTACCCTCGCCGCCGGTGTGACTGACGTCGAAGCACTCCATGCGCGCGGGAGTTTCGTCGAGATCGAGAAGCTCGCGCAGCGCCTCGACGCGTGCAGTCTGCGTCTCGCTGCTGTTGAGGGCGGCCCCCAGCGCCGAATCGGCATTGCGCTGCGCCAGCTCGACGAAACGCGCACGGTCGCCGCGCAGGCGGTGACTGATGGCCACCGAGCGCCCGCGCCGCTCGCTGAGGACCTGCTCGAGCACCGCGCGCGCCGACGGCTCATGGGTGATCAGGATCTCATCCGGCACGGCGCGGTCCAGGTAGTACTGCGGCAGAAATGCGTCGATCACCTCGACTTCGCTGGCGCTGGCCGGGAGTCGCGGGAAATATGCGCGCCCGCCGAGATTCACTCCGTTGCGGAAGAAGAGCAGCTGCACGCAGGCCTGACCACCCGCGATCCTGCACGCCACGACGTCGAAATCGCCGCTTCCGCCCTCCACGAACTGACGGGCCTGGATGGTGCGCAGATCCGCGATCAGGTCGCGCAGTCGCGCCGCGCGCTCGAAGTCGAGGTCGCCGGAAGCCCGGTCCATGTCCTGGGCCAGCTCCTCGATCAGCCCTTCACTGCGTCCCTCCAGGAAACGCTGGGCTCGACGCATGTCCTCACGATAATCGTCTTCCGTGATCAAGCCGACGCAGGGCGCGCTGCAGCGCCCGATCTGATGCTGCAGGCAGGGCCGGCTGCGATTGCGGAACACCGAGTCCTCGCACTGGCGGATGCCGAACAGTTTGTGCATGAGGTTCAGCGTCTCGCGGACCGCAGTCACGCCCGGATAGGGTCCGAAGTAGCGTCCCTTCCCCTTGCGGGCGCCGCGATGAAAGCTCAGGCGCGGGAAAGCCTGATCGCTGCTGAGATGAATGTAGGGATAGCTCTTGTCGTCGCGCAGCAGAATGTTGTAGCGCGGCCGCTCACTCTTGATCAGCTGGTTTTCCAGCAGCAGGGCCTCGCTCTCGGTACGGGTCACGGTGACCTGTACATCGGCAATCTGCGAAACCATTGCGAGCAGCTTGGGAGCGTGCAGGTTGCGACCGAAATAGCTGCCGACGCGCTTGCGGAGGTTGGCCGCCTTGCCGACATAGAGCACCGCGCCGCTGGCATCGAGCATGCGGTAGACGCCCGGCCCCTCGCCCAGGGCTCGCGCCAGGCGGCGTCCGTCGAATTCGCCGGGCGCCTCGAAGGGGGTGGAGCTTCTACTCACCGACGGCAATGCGGCGCGCGCTGGCCTTGCCGAGATCATGGCGCACGATTTCATGGGCTCCGCTGTTGGCAATCCACAGCGCGTCCGATGTCAGTGCGATGCCCCCGGGCTCATTGAGCCTGTACGGCAGGTGCAACGAGCGCAACTCACCGCTGGCGGCGTGGAGTATTCGGATCTTGCTGTTGTAGCTGTCGGCCACGTACACCTGCTGGCCGCGCGCGTGGGCAGCCAATCCCTGCGGGAACTGCATGCGTGCGTCGCTGCGTGGTCCGTCGACGTCACCGAACACGAACAGGCCGGCGCCGATCAGGGTACGGACGTCGCGAGCAGGGCCGAGCTGCATTGCGCGCAGCGCAGACCCGTCGGCATCGGAAACGTAGAGGGTCTGCCCGATCACGGCGAGCCCGCTGGGCTGGGCGAAGCTCGCGACCAGCGGCGCACCGTCGCCGGCGCCCAATTTCCCGCTGCCGGCAACGACGCTGAGCATCTTGTCGCCGAAATCGAGTCGCCAGACCTGGTGGCTCCCGGCCATCGCGATGAACAGCCCGTTCTGGTGAAGGGCGAGGTCGATCGGGCCATTCAATGCGGTTTCCGCGGCTCTGTGCCGTACTCGCGCGCTGACATGACTGCGCTGGCCGATGCCGGCGAGCGTATCCACCTGTCCCCCGGCCAGGCGGATGCGGCGTATGGCATGGTTGCCGGTATCGGCAACGTAGAGCGCCTCGCTGCCGAGCGCCAGTCCCTGCGGCAGGCAGAACGTGGCTTCGTGACCCTCGCCATCGAGAAAGTCGGGATTGCCGCTCCCGAAGACGCGCTGGATACGTCCGTCGTGGCTGCACTCGACAATGCGGTGATGCCCTGTGTCGGCGATGTAGATGCGGTGTTCGTTGGCGGCGATGCGCGACGGGAAGGAGAGCGCGCTGCGTGACTCCGGGACGCGGCACTCATCGGCGGCGAGAAAGGCACGCGTGTCCGCGGTCGCCGCTTCCTCCAGCAGCTGCTCGATGATCGCGGCCAGCGCGTCGAGGCTGCCGTCTCCAGTCACGCGCGCGGCCACGCGGCCGTCGATGTCGATGATCACCACCGTTGGCCAGTGCTGTACCGCATAGTGCTGCCATAACACGAAATCGGCGTCGTGCACGACCGGGTGCCTGATCTGGAGCCGCTGCAGGCACTGCGCAGCGCTACGCTCATTGCGCTCGTGCTCGAACTTCGGGGTATGCACGCCTACGACGGTGACGCTCTCGCTGTAGCGCGCCTGCAGCTGCCTGAGATCGGCCACGTGATGGGCGCAATGAACGCCGCTGCCCGAAAAGAAGTCGAGCAGCACCACGCGCCCGCGAAGCGAACCCAGCGAGAGCGCCGTCTCGCAGTTGAGCCAGCGCAGCCGTGCGGGAATCTCGCTGGCGGGCAAGCGCCCCTGCGACTGGAAAACGGACTGCGGTTCGCGTGTGTCGGTGCTGGTGTTCATCTGCTGTCGCTTGAATTGCTCTCCGATTATGCCTGCTCACGCAGGCGCTCGATGAAGCGCTGCGCCGCGCTGTCGAGCAAGTCCGCGACTGCCGCGAATTCGTTCGCGCCACCGTAGTAGGGATCGGGAACGTCCTGCGCACCAGTCATGCCCAGCCAGGGAAGGGTGAGATGGGCACGCTGCGCGGCGCCCGGATGCTCACGGATGACGCGAAGATTGTCCCGGTCCATGGCCAGCACGAGATCGAAGCGCTCGACATCGGCGCGCTTGAACTGTCGCGCGCGAATCTTCGATAGATCGGCCCCGAGACGGGCGGCGGCTTCCTGCGCTCGGCGATCCGGAGGTTCGCCGACGTGCCAGCTGCCGGTTCCTGCCGAGTCGAGCTCATAGCCCTTGCCGAACCCCGCCTGCGCCAGGCGAAGCCTGAAGATTCCCTCGGCCATGGGTGATCGGCAGATATTTCCAAGGCAGACAAAAAGTATTTTATTCAATTTCTTATCGATCATTCTTCATCTTGATTGTGACGATCTGGCAGCCATCAGGGCGGATACCCGCTCGAGATCCTGTTCCGTATCCACGCCGGCCGGAAAGTCTTCCGGCGCAATCGCGACGACTATCCGGAACCCGGCATCCAGAACGCGCAGCTGCTCCAGCGCCTCCACATGCTCCAGCGGACTCGGTGGCAGGCGCGTGAAAGCGTCGAGAAAGCCGGCGCGGTAGGCGTAAAGGCCGATGTGGCGAAGCCAGGGCCGAGCCGAAGACGGCAGGGAAACCTGGTCGCGGCGGAATGCATCCCGCGCCCAGGGAATGGGCGCGCGGCTGAAATAGAGCGCCCGCCCGTGAGCGTCGGTCACAACCTTGACGCAGTTCGGGTCGAACAGATCGCGGGCGTTCTCCACGGGAGTCGCAAGAGTGGCCATCGATGCGTCACTGGCCGCCAGCGCGGAGACAACGGTGCGGATACCCGAGGGCGGCGCCAGCGGTTCGTCGCCCTGCAGGTTCACCACGATCAGGCCTTCAGGCCAGCGCAGCTGTCTGGCGACCTCGGCCAGGCGGTCGGTGCCGGAAGCATGCTCGGCAGAGGTCATCGCCACCTGCACCGGCAGAGCGGCGACGGCATCGGCAATGCGCGGGTCGTCGGTGGCAACCACCACCTGGTTGGCGCCTGCCTCCAGTGCTCGATCGACAACGTGCGCGATGAGTGGTCGCCCGTGCAGCGAGCGCAACGGCTTGCCTGGCAGGCGACTGGCGGCGTAGCGCGCCGGGATGGCAACGACAAAGTCGGTCATGGGGTCCAGATGCGCTGTGCAGTGCTTCGTTTCACGTGGCGGTCGGCTGGACGGCAAGCGTGCCGAGTTTTTCAAGAATGATGTGCTTCGCGGCTTCCGGCAAGCGCGCTTGCACCTCCAGCACCCAGATATCGGGGCGTCTCAGGGATCGGCATTTGGCTGCGTCCTTGCCGGTGATCACCAGCGGCAGCGGCTCTTGGAACTGCAGGTCGCTGCTGCGGTAGCGGTGGTGGTCGGGGAAGCTGCGCGCCTCGCGAAGGTCGAGGCCGGCGTCCCGCAGGGTATCGAAGAACTGCTCGGGATGGGCAAGCCCGGCCAAGGCGTGCACCGCCCTGCCCCGCCACTGCTCCAGACGCTGCAGCGCGGAACTTCCGTCCAGGGCGCGCAGGCCGAGTACCGCCAGGGTCCAGCCCAGCTCGCCTTCGCCGTTGCGGGTCAGAACCAGGTCCACGTCATCCAGTCTGGATGGCGCCTCGCGCAGCGGCCCGGCAGGCAGGCGACGACGGTTGCCCAGCCCGCGCCGACCGTCGACGCAGGCGATCTCGATATCGCGGCGCAGCCGGTAGTGCTGCAGCCCGTCGTCGGCGACGATGCAGTCGATCGCGCGCTCGCGCACGAGAGTCTGTGCGGCAAGCAGGCGATCGGCCGAAACCGCCACCGGGGCCCCGGTGGCATGGAAAATCTCCAGCGGTTCGTCACCCGCATCCTCGACGCCGCTGTGTTCATCGATCAGGTGCAGGCTGCGCTGGCTGCGTCCATGCCCGCGGCTCACCACGCCGGGATTCAGCCCGGCGTCACGGAGCATGCGCACCAAGGACATCACCAGCGGCGTCTTGCCGCTGCCGCCGACCACAAGATTGCCGACCACAATCACCGGCACGCCGGGATGTCCGCTGCGCAACAGCCCACGGCGGTAAAGCCATCGGCGCACAGCCGACAGCGTGATGAACACCTGCTCAAGCGCTGTGAGCCACCATGGCACCCTGGCGCCCCCGTACCAGCGCGCTTCCAGCCAGCGCGCGACACGGTTCACGGAGCCACGGCTTCGCGAAACTGCATGCGATGCAGGCGCGCGTAGAGGCCGTCCGCTGCCAGCAGTTCCAGATGGCTGCCCTGTTCCACCAGGCAGCCGGCGTCGAGCACCAGCACCTGGTCGGCATGCTCCACCGTGCTCAGGCGGTGCGCGATCACCAGCGTCGTCCGGTCGGGAATCAGTTTCTGCAGCGCCTGCTGAACCAGGCCTTCCGACTCGCTGTCGAGAGCGGCGGTAGCTTCGTCGAGGATCAGAATCGGGGCGTTCTTGAGAAAGGCACGGGCAATGGCCAGACGTTGCCGCTGCCCGCCGGAGAGCAGCGAACCGTTCTCACCGATGCGGGTATCGAAGCCCTGCGGCATCTCCTCGATGAACTCCAGCGCGTTGGCATCGGCGGCAGCACGACGGATGGCGTCGGGATCGGCATTGGACTGGGCGCCATAGGCGATATTTGCGGCAACGCTGTCGTCGAACAGCATGACGCGCTGTCCCACCAGCGCGATCTGCCGACGCAGGTCGGCCAGGCTGTACTCCGCCAAAGGCACACCGTCCAGCCGCACCTCGCCTGCTTCGGGCTCGTAAAAGCGCGGAATCAGGCGCACCAGGCTCGACTTGCCGCTGCCGCTGCGTCCGACGATGGCGGTGACGGTGCCGGTCCTGGCCGCGAAGCTGACGGTGCGCAGCGCGGGTGCGCCCTGCTCGGGGTAGCGCATCGATACGCTGCAAAATTCAATGTTGCCCTGCGCGCGCGCTATCGGTCGGCTGCCCTGGTCGATTTCCTCCGGCGCGTCGAGAATGGCGAACAGGCGCTCGGCTGCGGCAACGCCGCGGCCGATCAGCGAATGCACGTTGGTGATGCGCTTGAGCGAAGGCAGCATGGCCATCATCGCCGTCATCAAGGCCACGAACTGGCCGGCGTCCATGCGCCCCTCCAGCGCTTCGCGACCGGCCAGGAACAGGATCACTGCCAGCGCGGCAGCGGCCAGTAACTGGACCGACGAAGAGGCCAGCGCGCGGGTGGTCTCCACCTTCACGTTGAGATGCAGGTTGCGATCGGCATAGCTGCCGAAGTGGCCCACCTCGGCCGCTTGAGCGGCGTAGATCTTGACGTCCTGCTGCGCGGCCAGCGCCTGCTCGGCGTGCTGCGCCATGTCCGCAACGCCTTCCTGGATGCCGCGGTTGATGCGCCGGTAGCGCTTCGACACGAACAACGAGATCAGACCGATCAGGGGTGCAACCACCAGCATCGCCAGCGTCACCCTCACGCTCTGGCTTAGCATGACGCCGAGCAGCACGAGAATGGTGAGGCTGTCGGTGACCAGGACCTTGATTGCTTCGGAGCTGGCCTGTGCGACCTGCTCGGTGTCGTAATTGAGCCTCGATACCAGGGCGGGTACGGATTCGATATCGAAGCGGCTGCTCGGCAGGCGCAGGTACTTCTCCATCAACGAGCGGCGCAGGTCGCGCACGACGCTGCGGCCGGTGCGCGCCATGCCGTAATCGACGACGAAGGTGGCGATGCCGCGAACCAGAAACAGCGCCACGATGATCAGCGGCAGGGTGAAGCGGACGTCCGGATTTCGGGCTACGAAGGTCTCGTTCACCATCGGCTTCATGAGCCAGGTGAAGGCGCCGGCCGAGGCCGCTTCGAAAAGCATGCCGATGGCGGCTGCGGTGAGGAGCGGCCAGTAGCCCCAGGCGTATCCGAGCAGGCGCCGGTAGACGGCCCGCGTATCGTTCATTGCGCCCCGTCCGGGAGGGTGGCGATGGACAGGTTGGAAAAGCCCAGACGTCCCAGTGCATCCATGGCGGTGACCACCGACTGGTGCTGTGCCTGCGCGTCGGCACGCAGCACCACGCGCCGCTCGCGGTCCTCGCCAGCGACCGCCCGGATGGCGGCCATCAGCGCCTCGCCATCGGTCCCCAGTACTTCGTTGGGGCCAATGAAGTAGCGGCCCTCACGATTGACCACGATGACCAGGGGGTCCTGGTCCACTTCCACCGTCGGCTCGCCGGCGCGCGGCAGGTCCACGGCGAGCTGGGCGCGCTCATCGAAAGTGGTGGTGACGACGAAGAAGATGATCAGCGTGAAAACAACGTCGATCAGCGGGGTTAGGCTGATCTCCGGCTCTTCGCTGCGTGGTCCGGCAAGCTTCATTTGCGCACGCGCGGCGCCAATGGCACCTTCGTTTCGAGCGTGTCGATGAGGGCGATCGCCTGCTTCTCCATATCCACCACGTAGGCGGCCACCAGGCCGCGGAAGTAGCGATAGAACATGAGTGCGGGAATGGCCACGATCAAGCCCGCGGCCGTCGAGATCAGCGCCTCGCCAATGCCACCGGCCAGCCGTCCGGCGTCGCCGACACCCACCGAGAGGATGGCGAGGAACATGCGGATCATGCCGACCACCGTGCCCAGCAGCCCGAGCAGCGGAGCAATGGCGGCGATGGTGCCCAGGGAATTGAGGAAGCGCTCAAGCTTGTGGATTACATGGCGGCCGGTGTCTTCCACGCGTTCCTTGATGATCTCGCGGCTCCGATGTCTGTTGGCCAGCGCCTCGCCAAGAATTTCCCCGAGTGGCGATGTCTGCCGCAGCGCCTCGATGTGCTGGGGATCAAGCTGGGCGGCGCGCGACCACTCACGGACCTGATCGCCGAGTTCAGGTGGAATCACCGCCTTGCGGCGCAACGTCCAGAAGCGCTCCAGCACGATGCTGAAAGCGATGGCGGAACAGAGCAGGATGGGCCACATCACCCAGCCGCCGGCGATCAGGAGTTCAAGCATTCTCAGGTCCTTCGGTTGTCTACGCGCCGGCCAGACCGGCAGCGGCGAATGATAGCCCGGTTGGCCATGCCACTGCCCGACCCGCGGATTCGGCGATGTCTCAACAGTGCGCCCGCCAGAATTTCCGGCCGCTGCCGCGCAGGCTGCGCCAGCGGTGTTCTCCATCGGGCGGGATATCCAGGATCCACGCGCCACACTCGGCTGTCGATGCCAGCGCAATACCGCGATCGAGGTAGCGGCCCACGACTTCGGGCGCAGGGTGGCCGAAGCGGCTCAGCCATCCGGCGCTGACCAGGCCGCGCTGCGGATTCACCGCCTCGATGAAGTCGACTGTCGAGGAGCTGCGGCTGCCATGGTGCGGAACCAGCAGGACCGCGGCGCGAATGGCTTCGGGCTGTTCGCGGATCAGGCGACGTTCCACCAGTGCTCCGATATCGCCCGGCAGCAGCACTGCGCCCCCCGCGGCGCGGATGGCAAGCACGCAGGAACTCTCGTTGCGCAGATAGGGCATGTGCTGCGGAGGGTGGAGAATCTCGAAGTCGATAGTGTCCCAGCGCCAGCGTTGACCGCGCAGGCAAGGCTCGGCCCCCTCGACGCCGGACGCCAGCAGCCGGGCACCGGGAAACGCGCCACGCAGCGCGTCCAGTCCCCCAGAGTGATCGCGATCGGCGTGACTGACGATGATCTTGTCCAGGCGCTTCACGCCGAGCGTGCGCAGCGCCGGAAGCACCGCGGTCTCGCCAAGATCGAGTCCGCCGGGCCAGGAGGGACCGGTGTCATAGAGCAGCGCGTGGCTGCGCGTCTGCACCAGCAGCGCAGTGCCCTGCCCCACATCGAACATCACCACGCGCAGCGCGCCCTCCAGCGGGCGAGTATCGGGCGGAACCAGCAGCGGCAGCAGCAGTACCAGCCCCAATGGTCTTCCCGGTACGCCGCGCGGAAGCAGCACGACGACGATTCCGAGCGCGCCGAGCAGCCAGGCGGCCGTCGATGGCTCGGTAAGGTGGGTCATCGCCCACGTGGGCGAGGCCAGCGCCTCGAGCAGCCACCAGATCGCGTCGAGGCTGTGCGCCGCCAGCCTGAGCAGCGGGTCTCCCAGCGCCGGCGAAAGCATGCCGACGGCCGTACCCAGCAATCCCAACGGCACCGAAACCAGTCCGACCCAGGGCACCGCCAGCAGATTGGCGATGGGTCCTGCCAGCGACAGCATCCCGAAAAACAGCAGGGTAAACGGCAACAGCGCGAGCGAAAGCACGCCCTGGGCCTGGACCAGGCGTCCCACCGGGCCACCGTACACCTTGCCGCGGGCAAAGAGGATCAGCGCCGCCACGCCAAGCACCGACAGCCAGAACGAAGCGCCAAGAACGGCGAGCGGATCAAGAATCAGGACACTGCATGCCGCCAGCAGCAGAACGTGCCCGGCGCGCGTGTGGCGTCTGAGCATCAGCGCCAACGCTGCGACCAGAAGCATCAGCAGCGCGCGGCGGGTGGGCACCGCAAAGCCGGCCAGCGCGGCATAGGACAGCGCCAGCGGCAGTGCCGGAAGCATTCCCCAGAAGCGTGCCGGCATGCGCAGCGACAGCGCTGGAAACAGCCACACGAGCCCACGGCCGAGCCCGACTCCCATGACCGCCAGCAGGCCGATGTGCAGCCCGGAGATGGCCATGAGGTGGCTGGTACCTGTGGCGCGCAGCACCTCCCAGTGTCGAGTGTCCAGCCCGCGGCGGTCGCCGACCGTCAAGGCACGCAGCAATGCTCCGCCGGTGCCCGGGGCAATCCCGGCGATGTGCAGCGCGTGCCGCTCGCGGAGCCTGTCGATGGCTGCGCCTGTGGAAGCGGTCAGCGGCTGCGCGCTGCGCACGCTGCCGGTCGCCACCAGACCACGCTCCAGAGCGTACCGCTCAAAATCGAACCCGCCGGGGTTGATTCCGCCGCGCGGTGGCCGCAGCCGTGCCGTGAAGCGCCATGCGCTGCCGGGTCGAAGGACTTCTTCGGCACCGAACCAGGACAAACGCAGGCGGCTGCCGGCGGCAAGCTGATCTGAACGCTGGACCACGGCGTCGAAACGCCAGGCGACTTCGTTCTGCTGTGGCAGTCCCACCACACGCGCTTCGAAAACCAGATCCTCAGCCGGGAGTGCCGAGTCCAGGCGCTGCTCCATCGCCAGCGCCGCAAAGGCCGCGACCCAGGCCGCGCCGATGACCGCAAAGGCAGCGAGACGAAGCCGCGGAAACCACCATGCCAGCGGCAGCATCGCAACAAGCAGGGCGAAACTGAAAGCAGCAAGAGGAAGAACGGGAGCCAGCCACAGCGCGGTTGCGCCGGCAAGGAAGGCCATCAGGCAGCGCGTCTCCACTCCTCTCTCTGCCTCAGCCGTGGCGCTGCTGCGATCAGTTCTCGGCCAGCGGATGCAGGTTGCCGCTGTGCAACTCCAGCACTCGATCCATGCGCGAAGCCAGCAGGCGATCGTGGGTGACGATGATCAGCGCCGTGCCGACTTCGCGGTTGAGTTCCACCATCAGCGCAAAGACCGCTTCGGCAGTGCGCTCGTCGAGATTGCCCGTCGGTTCGTCGGCAAGCACGCAGGCGGGACGTGTCACCAGCGCACGCGCCACTGCGGCGCGCTGCCGCTCGCCACCGGACAGTTCACCCGGGCGATGCTGGAGCCTTGCTCCCAGACCCACCCGTTCAAGAATGGCCGCGGCCTCGCGACGCGCCGCTTCGGTGCTCTCACCGCGAATCAGCAGCGGCATGGCGACATTCTCGAGCGCGGTGAATTCGGGAAGCAGATGGTGAAACTGGTAGACGAAGCCCAGCGCGCGGTTGCGAAGCCGCCCGCGCTCGCGGTCGTCGAGCTTCGACATCAGCTTGCCCTGGACCTCCACTTCGCCTTCACTGGGCATGTCGAGGCCGCCCAGCAGGTGCAGCAGGGTGCTCTTGCCGGCGCCTGAAGTCCCGACCACGGCGACGGTTTCGCCAACATTCACCGAGAATTCGACGCCTGCGAGGACCGGCGTGTTCAGCTTGCCCTCGCGGTAGGTCTTGCCCAGACCGCGGCAGGCGATCACGACCTGCTCGCTCATCGTCCGTCACCCTGCGAGTGGAAACTTGGACAGCAGTCCGCTAAGGACGCAAAGGACGCAAAGAAAGACCATGGCAGGATCTCCCTTGGCGATCTTTGCGTCCTTTGCGGACCAATGCTTGTGCTTTTCACGCGATCACTCATAACGTAGCGCCGCCGCGGGTTCGGTACGTGAGGCGCGCCAGGCGGGATAAAGGGTGGCCAGCACCGACATCAGCAGGGCCAGCGCCGTCACCACCCCGATATCGTCCCATCGCATTTCCGACGGCAGCTCGCTGATGTAATAGACCTCGGCGCTCATCAGTTCAAAGCCCAGAAATTGCTCCAGCCATTGCACCAGGTTTTCGACGTTGCTCGCCAAGGCAATGCCGCCCGCGACGCCCAGCGCCGTACCGCCGACCCCGAGCAGCATGCCTTGCACCATGAAGGTGCCCATGATCATTCCCGGTGAAGCGCCCAGCGTGCGCAGGATGGCGATGTCTGCCTGCTTGTCGGTCACCAGCATGACCAGCGAGGACACCAGGTTGAAGGCGGCCACCGCAACGATCAGCGAGAGGATCACGAACATCACCATCTTCTCCATGCGCACCGCGCGGAAGAAGTTGGAGTGTTCACGGCTCCAGTCACGGATGCGGTAGAAGCCGCCCATCTCGTCGGCGAGTTCGCGCGCCACGTCCCAGGCGCGGAACATGTCGGTCAGCTTCAGACGCACGCCGGTGACCCCCTGCCCCATGCGGTACAGCCGAGCCGCGTCTTCAAGGTGCACGAAAGCCAGGCCGCGGTCGTACTCCTGCATGCCGGCTTCGAAGATGCCGACCACCGTGAAGCGTCGCAGCTGCGGCACCACACCTACCGGCGTAGTCGACAGCTGGGGAGCGTAGACGATGAGCGACTCGCCGACGGACACGCCGAGCACCAGCGCCAGCTCGCGACCGAGGATGATGTTCCAGCCGCCTGGCGTCAGCGCATCGATGGATCCCTCGACGATGTCGTCGACCAGATCCGACACCTGCGGTTCGAACTCGGGGCTCACGCCGCGCAGCATGGCGCCGCCCACGCGCACGCCCTGCAGCATCGCCTCACGTTCGACATAGGGCGCGGCGCCGACGACTTCGGGGTGGCCGATGGCGTATTCGCGGGCACGCGCCCAGTCGGGAAGATCCTCACCGAAGCCGGCGATGGTGGCGTGCGACACCATACCGAGGATGCGTGCGCGCAGCTCCTTCTCGAAGCCGTTCATCACCGAAACCACGGTGATCAGGGCGGTGACGCCGATGGCGATGCCCAGCACCGAGGCCAGGGAAATGAAGGATATGAAGTGATTGCGGCGTTTGGCGCGGGTGTAGCGCAGGCCGATCCAGAATTCCAGGGGACGAAACATGCCGGCTATCCAATCGCCAGGCGCACGCGCAGACGGCGCAGATCGTTCGCGGGGAGGCGACCAGGCGTCAACAGCAGCGTGCGGCGTCGCCCGTCTACCCGCATGCGCAACACCAGCAGCGGCCCCAGCGTCGATGTACCAAGCAACTCGACCGCCTTCATGTCACCGTCACCGTGCAGCCACCAATGCCCGGCTGCGTCCCACTCGAGCAAAGGCCAGGGATCGAGGACCTGGCGCAAGGCGCGCGCCAGAAGCAGGGCCACCAGCGCCAGGAGCGCCAGCTTCAGCGATAGTCCGAATCCACTGAGAACCACGGCGCAGCACGCCAGCAGCGCGAGCGCGACCAGCGCTGCGACCGCAGTCCACGGCGGCGAAGGTTCAAGTCGAAGTGATGGTGCGGAGCTGGTCGACAAGGGAAAGCATGTCCTTAGATTCAGGTTGTTCGCGGCCCATGCACCAGCGCCACAGTTGGTCGTCCTCGACCGCCAGCAGATCCTCGAAGTTCGCACGTTCCCCTGCGGAGGCTTCGGCCCAGTGTCGGTTGAGCCAGCCTGTCAGCAGCTGGTCCAGTTCACGCATTCCGCGCCGGCAGCGCCAGCGCAGGCGCCGCTGAGTGTGCTGCTCAGCATCGCTGACGGTCTTCATGGGCGCCAGTTGCCGTCCTCAAACGGCATGCCGCTGGAGCATCAGCTTCTTGATCTCGGCGATGGCCTTGGCGGGATTGAGTCCCTTCGGGCAGGTGCGCGTGCAGTTCATGATGGTGTGGCAGCGATAGAGGCGGAACGGATCCTCGAGCTGGTCGAGACGGCTGCCGGTATCCTCGTCGCGCGAGTCGATGATCCAGCGGTAGGCCTGCAGAAGCACCGCCGGTCCCAGATAGCGTTCGCCGTTCCACCAGTAGCTGGGGCAGGAGGTGGAACAGCAGGCGCAGAGGATGCACTCGTACAGTCCGTCCAGATGTGCACGGTCCTCCTTCGATTGCAGGCGCTCCTTGTCGGGCGGCGGCGCACTCTGCGTGCGGATCCAGGGCTTGATCGATGCGTACTGCGCATAGAAGTGGGTCATGTCCGGCACCAGGTCCTTGACCACCGGCATGTGCGGCAACGGGTAGATGGGCACCTCGGACTTGCCGCAGTCGCTGATCGCCTTGGTGCAGGCCAGGGTGTTGGTGCCGTCGATGTTCATCGCGCATGAACCGCAGATGCCTTCCCGGCAGGAGCGACGAAAGGTCAGCGTCGGGTCGATTTCGTTCTTGATCTTGATCAGCGCGTCGAGAACCATCGGCCCGCAGCTGTCCATGTCCAGCTCGTAGGTGTCGGTGCGCGGGTTGGCGTCGTCGTCGGGGTTCCACCGGTAGACCTTGAACGCACGTATGTTCTTCGCGCCCTCCCTCGCCGGAAAGTGCTTGCCCTTGGTGAGCCTGGAGTTCTTGGGAAGTCGGAATTCGGCCATGGTTGTGCGCTGCGGTCGGTAACGTGAATTCGGGCGGAGGGGTCGCCGCTCAGTAGGTACGTGCCTTGGGGGGCACTGCGTCTACCTCGTCGGTCAAGGTGTTCAGATGGACCGGGCGGTCGTCGAATTGCGTCCTGCCGTTGGCGTCGACGCTGACCAGGGTGTGCTTCAGCCAGTTGACGTCATC
Source organism: uncultured Gammaproteobacteria bacterium (assembly GCA_964526035.1). Lineage (GTDB taxonomy): Bacteria > Pseudomonadota > Gammaproteobacteria > Xanthomonadales > BPKI01 > DAOMOD01. Next base: position 15,202 of record CAZGKE010000073.1, read on the forward strand.
GCGATCAGGGAAATCCTCGCGGGCATGGGCGCCGCGCGACTCCTTGCGCTGCTCGGCCGAATGCATGGTGGCCACTGCCTGTGACAGCAGGTTCTGCAGCTCCAGCGTCTCGATCAGGTCGGAGTTCCAGATCATCGAGCGGTCGGACACGCGCACGTCGGCGAAGGCATCGAAGCAGGCGCTGATCGCTTCGCTACCCTGCTTCAGGGTCTCACCGGTGCGGAACACCGCGGCGTCCTTCTGCATGGCGCGCTGCATGCGGTCGCGCAGATGGGCGGTGGACGTTCCACCGTCAGCGTGGCGGATGCGATCGAAGTTGGCGAGCGAGGCCTCGGTGGCGCTGGCCGGCAGGTCCGGATGCGCCGTCCCCGGCTTGACCACCTCGGCACAGCGGATGGCGACCGCACGGCCGAACACCACCAGGTCGAGCAGGGAGTTTGATCCAAGGCGATTGGCGCCGTGGACCGACACGCAGGCAGCCTCGCCGATGGCAAACAGACCCGGCACCACGGCATCGGGGTCGCCGTTCTTCTTGTGCACCACCTCGCCAAAATAGTTGGTGGGGATGCCGCCCATGTTGTAGTGGACGGTCGGCAGCACCGGGATCGGCTGCCGGGTCACGTCCACGCCGGCGAAGATCTGCGCGGTCTCGGCGATACCCGGCAGCCGCTCGTGGATCACGTCGGCGCCGAGGTGCTCCAGGTGCAGGTGGATGTGATCGTTTTCGGTGCCAACTCCCCTGCCCTCGCGGATCTCGATGGTCATGGCCCGGCTGACCACGTCGCGCGACGCCAGATCCTTGGCGTT
>CAZGKE010000074.1:0-15927 GCA_964526035.1 uncultured Gammaproteobacteria bacterium
CGTAGACCGGAAGGTCCTCGCCGGCGATGGCCTTCTGGATCACCAGCGGGATCAGCTTCTCGGGAAACTGGTAGGGCCCGTAGTTGTTCGAGCAGTTGGTGGTCAGCACCGGCAGGCCGTAGGTGTGGTGGTAGGCGCGCACCAGATGGTCGGAAGCCGCCTTCGAGGCCGAGTACGGCGAGTTGGGCGCATACGGCGTGGTCTCGCTGAAGCGACCCTCGGCGCCGAGCGAGCCGTAGACCTCGTCGGTGGACACGTGCAGAAAACGGAACGCCGCGGCCGCGTCGGCGGGCAGCGCGCGCCAGTACGCCAGTGCAGCTTCCAGCAGCGTGAGGGTTCCCACCACATTGGTCTGGACGAACTCGGCGGGACCGTCAATCGAACGGTCGACGTGGCTCTCGGCGGCAAAGTTGAGGATTGCGCGCGGACGATGCTCCGCCAGCAGCTTCGCCACCAGCGCGCCATCGCCGATGTCGCCGTGCACGAAGCTGTGATCCGGATCGGCTGCGAGCGGTGCCAGGGTGTCGGGATTGCCGGCGTAGGTAAGCTTGTCGAGCGTCACCACCGGCCCGCGATCGCGTGCGCGCCAGTCGAGCACGTAGTTGCCGCCGATGAATCCGGCGCCACCGGTGACCAGGATGCCCCGGTTCATGGCGCCGCAGGGCGCTGGTTTGCGTACATGTCGGGCTCCTGTCCGCCGCGCGGGGCGTGCATGGCTGGATCGCGCGCGGCGCCGCGGGCCGCGCGAAAGCCCGACAGTTTACCCGAGCCGTTCGTTGACAAGGGATCGCATCGCTGGCCGGGAAGCGGGCGCATGGGGCACGCCCGCCTCCCGGTCGCGATCCCCACATCAGAAGTTGACGCGCAAGGTGGCGCCCCAGGTGCGAGGCGCGCCCAGGAAGGCATTGAACGAACCGGTCTGCAGTGGCGCGTTGAACACCACCTGGTTGTAGGTGCGGTCAGTGAGGTTCTGCACCCAGAACTCGAGGCCCCAGCGCCGGTCCTCGGGCCCGATGCCGAAGCGCGCATTGACCAGCGCAAAGCCCTTCTGCTCCTTCTGCGGCAGCAGGTCGGAACCGGTGTTGTAGTCGGTGACGTGGCGCGCGCTCAGGCTCCAGCGCGCCATCAGGCTGCCCATGCCGTGGTCGTAGCTTGCCGCAAGCGAGGTTGACCAGCGCGGCGCGAAGCTCGACGTGGCGCCCGGCAGCAGGGAAAGACCGGCGTCGGGAAGCGGCTCATCACCGTACTTCGCATCGAGGTAGGTGGTGCTGGCCTGCATCATGAATCCGGTCCCGGTCTGCCAGATCAGCTCCGCATCGACGCCGCGGCTGCGCAGTTCGGGAATGGAACGCACCACAAAGTTGGTGCCGAGGAAGCTGTTGAGCTGGAAATCCGAGTACGTCTGGTGGAACAGCGCCGTGTTGAACAGCAGGTTGCCGTCCAGCCAGGTGGACTTGAAGCCAAGCTCGAAGGCATCGACGAACTCGCCGGGAAACGAGGTGTCGAGATCGGGGGTCAGGTTGGCCAGCAGCTCGCGGTCCTGGTTGAAACCGCCGGCCTTGTAGCCACGCGATGCCGAGGCATACGTCATCAGCATGTCGTTCCACTTGTACGCGGCGCGCAGCGTGCCCGACCACTCGTCCTCGCTGCGACGCTGCTGGGTGTCGAGCCCGTTGAACAGCGGGTTGCCCCAGGGCAGACACATGTTGCCAATGATGGTGGGCACGATGCCGGGCGCCACCGACGCCGGCACGCCGCGGGCAATGAGGGCGGCGGCGATCTGCGCCGGATCGGTCAGCGCCGCCGCGCAGCCAGGACCGCCGTTGGGGTTGCGATAGGACGAATCCATGCGCTTGCGTTCGGCGGTGTAGCGCAGGCCCACGGTCAGGTTGAGCTGGTCGCTGGCATGGAAGGTCAGGTTGGTGAACAGCGCGTTGCTGCGCGCGTTTTGCTCGAAGGTGTCCTGCTGCGCGCTGCCGGCGAAACTGGTGCCGAAATCACGCCCCGCGGCTTCCGACAGGAACAATGCGCCGTTGTCGGTATTCACCGGGATGCCGAGCGGCCCCAGCGACGCGGCGATATTGTTGATCAGCGCAATCGAAAGGTAGGGCTCGTAGGCGCTGCCCAGTTCGATGGGAAAGCCGAAGCGCATGTCCTCGTCGCTGTGAAAGAATCCGAGCATCCAGTCCACGCGCTCACCGGACCCGGTCAGCCGGAACTCCTGACTGAAGGTCTCGAAGCGAGTTTCGCCTTCCTTGATGTGCGGGCGGAACCAGATGTCGGCGGTACTGAAGTCGAGATCGGCGCTTGGCAGGACACGCCAGTCGCGCAGCGCCGTGATGGAGCTCAAGGTGGCTTCGTTGAACCATGGGGTGCGCCAGTTGGCTTCCATGGAAACGCCCTGGTCCTCGACTTCGGTCCGCGCATCGCGATTGGCGAAGGCCAGGCGGCGCGACGGGTCGGCGACGTCGATGACGCCGGTACCGCCCGCCAGCGCGTTCACGATCGCCGCGGTCGGCCCACGCACCACGGTGACGCCACTGCAGCACTCCTCGTCGCGTCGGGTCGAGTCGACGATGAAGTTGATGTCGACGTTGTGCGAGGGCTCGAACAGGAGTTGGGCGCGTACCGAATGGAAGTCCTGGTTGCCGTCCTCGGTGCTGACGCGCGGGCCCGCGCCTGGATTGACGTCGAGGAAGCCGTCGCGCTCGCGCTTGGCGAGGTAGATGCGGAAGGCTGCCTTGTCGCCGATCGCGTCGTTATAGCTGCCCGCAGCCCCGATGGCGCCGTAGTTGCCGAAAGTCAGCTCACCCTCGATGTTGCGCGTGTAGCCGGGCCGACGCGTGATGATGTTGACCAGGCCGGCCGAAGTGTTCTTGCCGAACACGGTCCCCTGCGGACCCTTGAGCACTTCGATGCGTTCGATCTCGCCGAGGTCGCCGAAAGCCACGCCGTTGCGCGGGCGGTACACCCCGTCGATGACCACGCCCACTGAAGACTCGAGGCCGGGGTTGTCGCCCACCGTACCTACGCCGCGAACCCGCGCCGTGGTCTGGGTCTCGTTGCCGGTGCTGGTGACGCTGAAGCCTGGAACCAGGATCTGCATGTCCTTGATGTCGCGAACGCCGGCATCGAGCAACATCTGCTCGGGCAGCACGCTCAGCGTGATCGGAACTTCCTGCAGCGCCTCCTCGCGCTTCTGCGGGGTGACGACGATGCGGTCGAGCCCGTGTGCGCGGGCGTCGTCGTCATCGTCCTGGGCGAACGCCGCCGGAAGCGGCGCCGCGACCAGTACTGCGAGGCTCGTCACGGCCAGAAACAGTCGGCAGGTGGTGCATGATTTCATGGCAAATCCCTCCCCAGGGTTTTGGATGGCTAGCTGGAACTCTCGGTGTTTGCGCCAACCGTGGCGGTGGATTTCCTGTCGGACGGCGGTCGCTGCGGACCATCGCCCAGCGCATGTGCAGGATCACGCCAGCACCTCGAACAAGGCTGCCGCGCCCTGGCCGCCGCCGATGCACATCGTCACCACGACGTGGCGTGCACCGCGACGCCGGCCTTCGATCAGCGCGTGTCCGACCAGACGCGCGCCGCTCACGCCATACGGATGGCCGAGCGCAATGGCGCCGCCGTTGACGTTGAGTCGTTCCGGCGCGATGCCGAGGCGGTCGGCGCAGTACAGCACCTGCACGGCGAACGCCTCGTTCAGCTCCCACAGGTCGATGTCGTCGACGCTGAGGCCGGCGCGCGCCAGCAGCTTCGGCACCGCGAACACCGGTCCAATGCCCATTTCGTCGGGATCGCAGCCGGCCACCGCGAAGCCACGGAAGATTCCAAGCGGCTGCAGTCCGCGCCGGGCGGCGAGGTCTGCGTCCATCACCACGGCAGTCGAAGCGCCGTCGGAAAACTGGCTGGCGTTGCCGGCGGCGATGCAGCCCCCGGGGATCGCACTGCGAATCCTGGCAACACCCTCGTAGGTGGTGTCGGCGCGGATGCCTTCGTCCGCGGCCACCGTCACCTCGCGCGACAAGAGCTGACGCGTTGCCGGATCGGCATACGCCATGCGCACCTTGATCGGTACGATTTCGTCGGCGAAGCGGCCTTCGGCCGCGGCAGCCGCTGCACGCTGCTGGCTTTGGGCGCCGTATTGGTCCTGGCGCTCGCGCTCGATGCCGTAGCGCTTCGCCACGGTTTCCGCGGTCTGCAGCATCGGCCAGTAGAGCGCAGGCACCTCGCGCTTCAGCCACGCTTCTTCGAGCATGTGCGTGTTGATGCGATTCTGCACGCAGGAGATGCTCTCGACGCCGCCAGCGACGAACGCTTCGCCTTCGCCGGCGATGATGCGCTGGGCCGCCATCGCAATGGTCTGCAGACCGGATGCACAAAAGCGGTTGACGGTGGCGCCGGGTACGCTGGTCGGCAGGCCGGCGCGCAGCGCGATCTGACGTCCGATGTTGTTGCCGCATGCCGCTTCCGGCCAGGCGCAGCCGATCAGTACGTCTTCGACTTCGTGGGCCTCGATGCCGGCGCGGGCCACCGCGTGCTGCACCACGTGGCCGCCGAGGGTGGCTCCGTGAGTCATGTTGAAGCCGCCCTTCCAGCTCTTGGCCAGCGCGGTACGCGCGGTGGAGACGATCACGGCCTGCTTCATGCCCCATCCCTCCCGTGACCGCCGGCGAAGCTGCCACCACTGCCCGCCAGGCGCACCAGCAGCGGCGCCGGATCCCAGACCTCGCCACGGTAGCCGCGCTGGAACCGCCGGATAGCGGCCAGCACGTTGTAGAGGCCGACGCTGTCGGCGTGGAACATCGGACCGCCGCGCCAGGGTGGAAAGCCGTAGCCGCTGAGGTAGACCACGTCGATGTCGGAAGCGCGCGCGGCGATACCCTCATCGAGGATCAGCGCGCCTTCGTTGGCCAGTGCAAACAGCAGGCGCTCAACGATCTCGACATCGCCGATATCGCGCGCCGGAACGCCGATATCCTTGCGGTGCGCCGCAAGGATGGCGTGAACTTCGGGCGAGGGCAGCGCGCGGCGCTCTCCGGGCCGGTAGTCGTACCAGCCCTTGCCGGTCTTCTGGCCGTAACGCCCGGCCTCGCAGACGCGATCGGCGCTTTGCGAATAGATCATGTCCGGCAGTTCGACCTGGCGGCGCTTGCGGATCGCCCAACCGATGTCGTTGCCGGCAAGATCGCCCATGCGGAACGGCCCCATGGCGAAACCGAACGTTTCAATGGCGCGGTCCACCTGCTCGGGCAGTGCACCCTCGTCGAGCAGGAAGCAGGCCTGGCGCAGATACTGTTCGAGCATGCGGTTGCCGATGAAGCCGTCGCAGACGCCCGAGACCACTGCGGTCTTGCCGATGGTTTTCGCCAGTTTCATTACGGTGGCGAGCACTTCGGGCCGCGTCTTCGCGCCGCGCACCACCTCCAGCAACCTCATGACGTTGGCCGGGCTGAAGAAATGCAGGCCTAGCACGTCACCCGGCCGCGTGGTGGTGGCGGCGATGCGGTCGACGTCCAGCGTGGATGTATTGGTGGCGAGGACGGCACCTGGCTTCGCTGCCGCATCCAATTTGACGAATACGGCGCTCTTGACCTCGATGTCTTCGTACACCGCCTCGATCACCAGATCGGCGTCCGCCAGAGCGGCGTAGTCGAGGCCCGGGCTCAGCAGGGCCATGCGCTGCTCGACCTGCGCGGCGCTGAGCCGTCCCTTGGCGGCGCTCTTTTCATAGTGGCCGCGAATGGTGTCGACGCCGCGCTGCAGGGCTTCGGCGCCGGTCTCAAGGATTACCACCGGAATCCCGACATTGAGGAAGTTCATGGCGATCCCGGTACCCATCGTGCCGGCGCCTATCACGCCCACGCTGCGCACCTCGCGAAGCTTCACGTCGGGCCCGATGCCGGCGACGTGCGAGGCCGCGCGTTCGGCAAAAAACGCATGACGCAGCGCTTTTGACTCCGGGGTCTGCATCAAGGACAGAAAGGCTTCGCGTTCGAAGGCGAGACCTTCATCGAAGGGGCGCATGGCCGCAGCAATCAGTGCGTCGACGCAGCGTCTCGGCGCGGGATAGGGGCCAGAAGCGGCCACCACCGCATTGCGGGCGAAATCGAGCCACGCCTCGGCGTCGGCGTGCGTTACCGCCAGGTCGCGTACCCGCGGCAAGGCATTGGCGGGCACGTCACGCGCCAGCTTCACCGCAGCGCCGACCACGTCGTCCTCGACCACGCGATCGAGCAGACCCGTATCGGCCAGCGCCGCCCCGCTTCGCGGTTCGCCGGACACGATCATGTTGAGCGCGGTCTCCAGACCCGCTGCGCGCGGCAGCCGCTGGGTGCCGCCGGCACCGGGCAACAGGCCAAGCTTGACCTCGGGGAGGCCGATCTGTGCCGAGGCGAGCGCAACGCGGTAGTGAGCGCCGAGCGACAGCTCCAGGCCGCCACCGAGCGTGGTCCCGTTCAACGCCATCAGCACCGGCTTGAGGAAGCCTTCCACCCTGGCGATCAGCGTGTGCAGCGTCGGCTCCTGCGTCGCCAGCGGACTGTCGAATTCGCGGATATCGGCGCCACCGCAGAACATGCGCCCTGCGCCGGTGATGACCACGGCGCGGATGGCGTCGTCTTGCTCGGCGCGCAACAGCGCATCCATCAAACCGAGGCGCAGGTCGATGCCAAGTCCGTTGACCGGCGGGTTGTCGAGGGTGATGACGGCGACGCTGTCGTGCTGTTCGAAATGTGCGGGCATCGGATCGTGGTTCGGTTGTGTGAGAGTCAGCAGTCGAGAAATTCGAGCAGCGCCGCGGTCAGCTCCGGTCGCGCGACGGCAGCAAGGTGATCGCCCGGCACCATCACCAGTCGCGCGTCGGGAATGGCATCGGCCAGGCGTCGCGGGCGCCGCGCCAGACGGTCAAGGCGGCCGGCGAGCACCAGGGTCGGCATGCGCAGTTGCCCGAGTGCAATGGGCGCCGAATGCAACGCGCGCAGCTGTGCGGCCAATGCCAGACGGTCGCCGCCGGTGCGTTCGGCAAACATGCGAAACAGCAGCGCCCCCGGATGGACGATCGCGTTGGCATCTTCGGAGAGCAGCGCCTGAGCGATGTATTCGGGATCGAGCAGGCGTCGATCCACACCGCCGCATTCGATGACGCCTTCTCCTACGCCGCCAATGGCCAGACGGCCGAGGCGGGGTTCGTCGAGCGCGACCAGCAGGGCCACGACCGCGCCCATCGAGTATCCGAACAGGTCGAAGCGTTCGACGCCCAGCTGATCGAGCAGTCCGCGAAGGTCGGCGGCCATGCGCGCTTCGCCGTACAGCGCGGGATCGTGCGGCTTGTCGGAAGCCCCGTGGCCACGTGCATCGATGGCAATCAACGGCCGCTTGCTGGCGCGCAGGGCGGCAATCACGCCGGGATAGATCCAGTTGACGTGGGTGCTGGCGGCAAAGCCGTGGTGCAGGACCAGTGGCGGCATGTCCGCGACACCGTGCCAGCGATACCAGCGCAGGCTCAGGCCGTCGCTGGTCTGGTACGCGCCGCTCTCGTCCGGCGGCGAATGGTCGGCTGGCGCGGTGCGCGCCATGGCGAAGCCGCGCCGCATCAGTCGCGCGCCGGGGCGATAGAAGCCGCGCCCCAGAACCGAGCCGATGCCGCTGCCGGCACCGCCGGCCAGAGCGTTGCCGATACCCGCCAGCAGCATGCCGCCGGCGACCAGCGTGCCCGAACCCAGCCGACGCAGCGCGGGCGTGCTCATGTCGCGCTCGGCGAAGCCAAGCAGCCAGCGCAGCTTTCGCAGGGTCGTCGGCGGTTTGCGACTAGCCTCATTGGACCTGTTATATTCCGCATTACGAAATATGATTTCGTTTTCTGCCGCCATCCTAGCGAGCGCCTCGAAGCAATACAAGCGCATCGCACCGCGCTGCGTTGCAATGGGGTTCGTAAGCGTCGCAACGATCCACCGCCTTGCACGCCCGTCCACACTTCCAGTAGCATCCTCGTGGTATTTCGGAATATATGTTCCATATTTCGGAATACTATCCTGATCCACTCGCCAAGGCCGCAGTCGATGGACCCATCCCATTCATCCCGAGCCGAGTCGCTGCGCCGCGAGCTGCTGCGCTTCTTCGAGCAGCACATTCATCCCGGTGAGCGCCGCTTTCACGAGGAGGTCGAGCGCAACCGCGGCGCCGGCAACGCCTGGCAGACCAGCACCCTGATCGAGGAACTCAAGCCCCTCGCGCGCGAACGCGGCCTGTGGAACCTGTTCCTGCCGGCCTCGGAGCGCGCGCCCGAGGGGCTCAGCAACCTCGACTACGCACCGCTGGCCGAGATCATGGGCCGGGTGCACTGGGCCCCCGAGGTGTTCAACTGCTCGGCGCCCGACACCGGCAACATGGAGATCCTCGAGCGCTACGGCAGCGAAGCGCAGAAAGCGCAGTGGCTGGATCCGCTGCTTGCCGGCGAGATCCGCTCCGCCTTCCTGATGACTGAACCGGCGGTGGCATCATCCGACGCCACCAACATCCGCTGCAGCATCCGCCGCGACGGCGACGAATACGTCATCGATGGTCGCAAGTGGTTCGCCACCGGTGCTGGCGATCCGCGCTGCGCGCTGTACGTGGTGATGGGGCGCACCGATCCCGAGGCGCCGCGCCACCGCCAGCAGTCCATGGTGCTGGTTCCGGCCGATACGCCTGGCGCGCGCGTCGTGCGCCCGGTGCCGGTGTTCGGCTACGACCACGCGCCGCACGGACACATGGAGATCGAGCTTCGCGATGTGCGGGTGCCGGTCGACAACGTGCTGCTCGGCGAAGGCCGGGGGTTTGAAATTGCCCAGGGCCGCCTCGGTCCCGGCCGCGTGCATCACTGCATGCGCCAGATAGGCATGGCCGAACGCGCGCTGGAGCTGATGTGCGCGCGGCTGTCGTCACGGGTCGCCTTCGGCAAGCCGATCGCAGACCTCGGCGGCTGGCGTGAACGCATCGGCGAAGCGCGCTGCCAGATCGAACAGGCGCGGCTGCTGACCCTCAAGGCCGCGCACATGATGGACACCGTGGGCAACAAGGCGGCACGCACCGAGATCGCCATGATCAAGGCGGTGGTGCCGTCGATGACCTGCAGGGTGATCGACTGGTCCATCCAGGCCCACGGTGGCGGCGGCATCAGCGACGACTTCGTGCTGGCCGGCGCCTACGCCGACGCGCGCAGCCTGCGCCTGGCCGACGGACCGGACGAGGTGCATCTCGATACCATTGCGCGCTGGGAGCTGGCGCGGCATGCCGCCGCGCCGGCCGCCGCCTGAATCACGGAGACAGCGCAGCATGGGCAGTCCGAAACGCGATCCCGCGACCTTCCATCGCATTCCCGACGAGGATCACCCGCAGTTCGTCAGCGCGGTGGCGCGCGCATTCGCCATCCTGCGCTGCTTCGAGCATGGCGAGACGCACCTTGGCAACCAGGACATCGCGCGCCGCACCGGACTGCCCAAGCCCACCGTGTCGCGCCTCACCTACACCCTGTCCGCGCTCGGCTATCTCAACTATTCGGCCAAGCTGGAGAAGTACACGCTCGGTACCGCGGTGCTGTCGCTCGGGCACGCCTACGTCAAGGCCAACGACGTCATCGACATCGCCCGCCCGCTGATGCGCGAGCTGGCCGAGTACACCCAGGCGGCGGTGATGCTGGCGGCGCCCGACGGCCTGCGCATGGTGCTGCTGGAAGTGTGCCAGGGCGATCCCACCTTCCAGATGCGCCTCGAGCCCGGCTCGCGCGTGCCCCACGGCACCACCGCCCTGGGCCGCGCCGACCTCGCCTCGCGCCCGCCGGAAATCCTCGAGCAGCGCCTGCGCGAGTTCGAGGCGCGCAGCGATCCCGCCGAGTGGCCCAAGCTGCGCGCGGGCATCCTGCGCGCGCGTCAGGACTACGAGCACTACGGCTTCTGCTTCTCGCTCGGCGACTGGCACCCCGACGTGTTTGCGGTCGGCGTGCCGATGGTGTCGTCCGACGGCGGCCGCGTGCTCACCTTCAACTGCAGCGGACGGGTGTCGCAGATGACCCGCGAAAAGCTGGTGCAGGACTACGGTCCGCGCCTGGTCGCGCTGCGCAACACGGTTTACCAGACCACCAACGGACGCTTCTGATGACCACCATGCGCGCCATCGTCTGCGAAACCCTCGGGCCGCCATCGACGCTGAAACTGTCCGACCTGCCGGTGCCGACGCCAGGGCCGCGACAGCTGCGCGTGCGCGTACATGCGGCCGGCGTCAATTTTCCTGATGCACTGATCGTGCAGGGCCTCTACCAGATGAAACCGCCGCTGCCCTTCGTGCCGGGTGCCGAAGTGGCCGGCGAAGTGATCGAGGCCGGCGCGGAGGTGCGCGGCTACCAGGTCGGCGACAAGGTGGCGGCAGTATCCCTGCTCGGCGCGTTCGCCGAACAGGTGGTGGTCGACGCCGCCCTGGCGATTCCATTGCCGCGCGACATCGACGATAGGCGTCTGCAGGATGCCGCCTCATTGGCGCTGGCCTACGGCACCAGCCTGCATGCGCTGGAAGAACGCGGGCGCGCCAAAAGCGGCGAAACCCTGCTGGTGCTCGGCGCGGGCGGCGGTGTCGGTCTGGCCGCCGTCGAACTCGGCAAACGCCTTGGCCTGATCGTGATCGCCGCGGCATCAAGCACGCCCAAGCTCGACGCAGCGCGCGCGCTGGGCGCCGACCACGCCATCAACTACAGCAGTGAGGACCTGCGGGAGCAGGTCAAGGCGCTGACCGCGGGCAAGGGCGTCGACCTGGTCTACGACCCGGTGGGCGGCGATCTGGCGGAAGCCGCGCTGCGCTGCCTCGGCTGGCGCGGGCGTCACCTGGTGATCGGTTTCGCCGGCGGCACCATTCCGAAGATTGCCGCCAACCTGCTGCTGCTCAAGGAGGCTGCGCTGCTCGGCGTGTTCTGGGGCGAGGCCGCCAGACGCGAACCCAAGGCGCACGGCGAACGCATGCAGCGCCTGTTCGGCTGGCTGGCGGACGGTTCGCTGCATCCGCACATTCACGCGCGCCTGCCGCTGTCCGCGGTGCCGGAAGCGCTGGACAAGCTGCTGCGCCGCGAAGTCGTCGGCAAGCTGCTGATCCTGCCGCAAGACAAGGGCTGATTCACTTCAAACGTTCGGTCGCCACGGGGAGGGGAACCGACATGACATCGACACCGCCAGAGCGCGACGCCAGCGGACCTTCGCAAGGCTGGCGCTGGGGCCCGTTCACCTTCCGCCTGCCGTTCCTGCACTCGCGCCTGCACTGGCCGGAGTTCCTGCAGGGTCTGCTGGTGGCGACCGCCACCGGTCTCGCCCTGGTGCCGATCCTGGTCGGCTACTTCGGCATGACCTTCGAGGAGGGCATCGCCGCCAGCCTGCTGTTCAGCGTGTTCCTGGTGGCCTCGATCTACATCTTCGGCGAGCCCTACGCGCCTGGCTGGAACACCGCCGCGCTGCCGCTGGTGATGCTGTTCGTGTTCACGGGGTACGCGACGCCGGAAGAACGCTTTCAGGCGATGACCGCCATGTCGCTGGGCTTCGCCGCGCTGGTGTTCGTGCTCGGCATCACGGGTCTCGGCCGCAGGCTGATGCACTGGCTGCCGTCGACCCTCAAGGCCGGCATCCTGCTCGGCGCCTCGCTGGCCGCATTCAAGCAGGTGTTCGTGGTGGACGCCGAGCGCTTCCTGCTGCTGCAGCCGGTGTCGATCGTGGTGGCCTGCGCCGTATGCATGGTGTTCCTGTTCTCGGTGCCCTTCGAACGACTCAAGTGGCGGCACCGCAGCCTCGGCCTGCTGGCGGCGATGGGTCTCCTCCCCGGCTTTCTTGCCGCCGCACTGATCGGACCGCTGGTCGGCGAGGTGAACTATGAGATCGAATGGGGCTGGCTGCTGCCGCCGGTGGCCGACGCCGTGCGCAAGATGTCGCCCTTCAGCATCGGCTGGCCCGGCCTCGACATGTACATCGCGGCGATTCCGCTGATCCTGATCACCTACGTCATCCAGTTCGGCGACTGGGTCACCGGCGATGCCGTGCTTCGCGACGCGCAGGACAAGCGTCCCGACGATCCGATCGACATCGAACCCAACCGCGCGCACCTCGCGCTGGCCATTCGCAACTTCGGCTCGGGGCTGGTGGCGCCGTTCTTCCCGACCCAGGGCACGCTATGGACCGGCGTGCACGTGATCGTGGTGTCGCGCTGGAAGCAGGGCCCCGGCGCGATGCGCGATCTGCACAGCGGCCTGATCAGCTACTACCTGATGGCCCTGCCCTTCATCTATGTCCTGCTGCCTCTTCTGACCGGACTGAAACCGCTGCTCGGCATTGCCCTGTCGCTGACCCTGATCCTGTCCGGATTCGCCTGCGCCTACATCGGCATGAGCATCCCGCGCGATGCAGTCTCGCGCGGCAGCGCCCTGCTCACCGGCGCGGCGCTGGCGCTGTTCACGCCATGGATCGGCCTGCTGGTAGGCATCGCCGCCTGCGTGCTGCTGGTCGGACTCGATCACGACCGCCCCGCCGACACCGCCGGCAGCGATGCGCCGCCCACCGGCTTCGACACCTGAGCACAGGCCCATGACTTCACGAGCGAACTATCGTCACTTCCTGCCGATTCCCACGCGCTGGAAGGACAACGACATCTACGGTCACGTCAACAACGTCGAGTACTACAGCTATTTCGACACCGTCATCAACACCTTCCTGATCGTCGAGGGCGGGCTCGACATCCACCGCGGCACGGTCATCGGCCTGTGCGCGGAATCGCACTGCCGCTTCATGGGCGAGCTCGCGTTTCCCGAGACCATCGAGGCCGGACTGCGGGTGGAGAAGCTCGGCAATTCGAGCGTGCGCTACGGCATCGGGCTGTTCCGTGCAGACCGCGATGAGCCGGCCGCGGAGGGCTGGTTCGTGCACGTGTTCATCGACCGCGATTCGCGCAAGTCGACGCCGATCCCGGCACCGATCCGCGCAGCGCTGACGCCCCTGCTTGTGGAAGACGCGACGTGAAGGTGCGCGCGGCGGTGTTGCGGAAGATGGGGCTGCCGGCGCCCTACGCGCAGTCGAAGCCGCTCGCCATCGAAACCCTGCGGCTGGACCCGCCCGGGCACGGCGAGCTGCGCGTGCGCGTTCTCGCCGCGGGCCTCTGCCACTCCGACCTCTCCGTCATCGACGGCTCCAGGCCGCGACCCATGCCGATGGTGCTCGGCCACGAGGCCTGTGGCGAAGTAATCGAACTGGGCGCCGATGTCCGCGACTTCGCGGTCGGCGACCGCGTGGTGTTTTCCTTCGTGCCGCTGTGCGGGCACTGCGATCCCTGCGCCAGCGGACGACCGGCGCTGTGCGAACCCGGTGCCCTGGCGAACGGCGCCGGTCATCTGTTGGGCGGTGGGCGGCGCTGGCACGACGACGGTACCGACATGCTGCAGCATCATCTGGGCGTGTCCGGATTTGCCGAATTCACTGTGGTCGCGGCGCGCTCGGCGGTTCGCGTGGATCCAGACCTGGCGCCCGAGATCGCCGCGCTGTTCGGCTGCGCTGTGATGACCGGCGTCGGTGCGGTGGTGAACACGGCGCGCGTGCAGCCCGGCGAGAGCGTGGCGGTGTTCGGCATGGGCGGCGTCGGTCTGGCTGCCTTGATCGGCGCGCGCGCTGCATCGGCATACCCGCTGGTTGCGGTCGACGTGATGCCGGACAAGCTGGCGCTGGCGCGCGAACTGGGGGCCAGCCACTGCATCGACGCGCGCGACGGCAACGCGGTTGCAGCGGTGCGCGACGCCACCGGCGGCGGCGCACAGCACGTCATCGAATCGGTTGGCCACGAGGAGGTGCTGGCGCAGGCCTACGCGGCCACCCGTCGCGGCGGCAGCACCATCACCGTCGGCCTGCCGGCACCCGATCGCATGTTCAGCATCCCGGCGGTGAGCCTGGTCGCCGAAGAGCGCAGCGTGCGCGGTTCCTACATGGGATCAGCCGTGCCCAGCCGCGATATACCACGCTACATCGCGCTCTATCGCAACGGCCAGCTGCCCGTCGCCCGGCTGCTGAGCCACACGCTGAAACTGGACGATATCAACGCCGGATTCGACCGCCTCGCGCGCGGCGAGGCGATCCGTCAGGTCGTGCTGTTCGACTGAAGCAAATCGTTCAGAACGGCAGGTCGTCGTCGTCCGGGAAGTCTTGCGGTGCGTTCGAAGCGCCACGTGACTCCTGCGCCTGCGGACGCTGCGCGGGTCGTTCACGGCTGCCGCCACCGCCACCCTCGCCGCCCGGTCCGCCGAGCATCTGCATCTCATTGGCGATGATGTCGGTCGACCAGCGCTCGATGCCTTCCTTGTCGGTGTACTTGTCGGTCTGCAGCCGCCCTTCGACATAGACCTGACGACCCTTCTTCAGGTACTCGCCGGCAATTTCCGCCAGGCGGCCGAAGAATTTCACCCGGTGCCACTCGGTGCGCTCCTGGGTTTCACCGGACTGC
The DNA here is from genome assembly GCA_964526035.1 of uncultured Gammaproteobacteria bacterium. GTDB lineage: Bacteria > Pseudomonadota > Gammaproteobacteria > Xanthomonadales > BPKI01 > DAOMOD01. The sequence goes on from CAZGKE010000074.1 coordinate 14,494, forward strand.
TTGTCCTTCCACTGCTCGCTGGTGGCGATGCGAATGGAGGTGATGGCCGAACCGCTGGTCGTGTAGCGGGTCTCGGGATCGGCGCCCAGGTTGCCGACCAGGATGACCTTGTTGATGCCTCGCGCCATGCGACGATTCCTTCCATAAGTACGTGACGGGAAAGGGGCGGGAGGATAGCACAGCGGATCGGTCGTCGACCCCGCGTCGGTCCGTATAATGGCCGCAATGAACGCCGAAGCCGCCCAGCTCCGCCACGTCGCCGCCCGGCTCGCCGGAATCGGCGACATGCGCGCCGTTCAGGCGCTGATCGCCGACGACATGGCGGCGGTGGACACGCTGATCCGCGCGCGGCTTTCCTCGGACGTGCCGCTGGTCAACAGTGTGGCCGAACACATCATCGCCGCCGGCGGCAAGCGCCTGCGCCCCGCCCTGGTGCTGCTTGCTTCCAGAGCCACCGGCTACAACGGGCACGACCATCGCCTGCTGGCCACCATCATCGAGTTCATCCACACCGCCACCCTGCTCCACGACGACGTGGTCGACGAGTCCGACCTGCGCCGTGGGCGCCGCACCGCGAACGCCATCTGGGGCAATGCCGCCAGCGTGCTGGTCGGTGACTTCCTCTATTCGCGCGCATTCCAGCTGATGGTCGAAGCCGACCAGATGCCGATCATGCGCATCCTTGCCGACACCACCAACGCCATCGCCGAAGGCGAAGTGCTGCAGCTGATGTACGTGCGCAACCCCGACACCGACGAAGCGGCCTATCTTGAAGTGATCGAGCGCAAGACCGCCGTCCTGTTTGCCGCCGCCGCGCGACTGGGCGGCATGTTGGCCGGCGCGACGCCCGCGCTCGAACAGAACATGCACGACTACGGCCTGAACCTCGGCCTGGCCTTCCAGATCGCAGACGACGTACTCGACTACACCGCCGATCCCGAAGCGCTAGGCAAGAACCTCGGCGACGACCTTGCCGAGGGCAAGCCCACGCTGCCGGTCATCTGTGCACTGGCGCGAAGCACGGGAGAATCGGCCGCGCGTCTGCGCCGGGCCATCCAGGAGGGCGATGCCGAACACCTCCCGGATATCGTGACCCTGATCCTCGACAGCGGCGCGCTTGACTACTGCCGTGAGCGGGCGCGCGGCTATGCAGACGCCGCCCTTGCTGCCCTTGAGCCACTGCCCGCTTCCCCGCAGCGCGAGGCGATGGAGGTGCTGGCGCGTTACGCGGTGGGACGCAATCACTGAAGGGTTGACCGCCGGACGGCGGTTGATTGTTGTGTCATCCATGACGTTTTTCCGTCCGCCTCCCGGCGGCCGAGTCACTTTCTCTTGCTGTGGTAGGTCGGCATCCCATGCCGACAGCTTCGTCATGTCCGCCTGTCGGCGGGTTGTTTGTGTCATCCCTGACTGGGTTTCGTCCGCCTCCCGGCG